>RZZN01000014.1 GCA_009929855.1 Gammaproteobacteria bacterium | reverse complement strand
TTGTAACACGGTTCATCCCCGCGAGCGCGGGGAACGCGGGGTCGTCAGTATTGCCATCATCGCGACTCGGGGTTCATCCCCGCGAGCGCGGGGAACGCGTGCAGCCAGGGGAGATCCTTGCTGCGATCGGCGGTTCATCCCCGCGAGCGCGGGGAACGCATTCGCCGCCTTTTGCGACGAGCACTGGGGGGCGGTTCATCCCCGCGAGCGCGGGGAACGCTCGTTCTAGCGGGTTTAATCGCTCGGTTTATTCGGTTCATCCCCGCGAGCGCGGGGAACGCGAGGAGGAAATGGGCGGTGTGGCGCTCGACATCGGTTCATCCCCGCGAGCGCGGGGAACGCCCTGAGTGTCATGATCGAGTCATTAAGCAAAACGGTTCATCCCCGCGAGCGCGGGGAACGCGGTGTCGATGGTCTCGTGTCTCAAGATATCGTCGGTTCATCCCCGCGAGCGCGGGGAACGCAGCGGCAATACCGGTCGGGATTATCTGATTGACGGTTCATCCCCGCGAGCGCGGGGAACGCTTCGTTCTGTCAGGTCAGCTCCAGGCTATGACCGGTTCATCCCCGCGAGCGCGGGGAACGCATCTGTGCCGACATCTCGCGATGCTGCGCCCACGGTTCATCCCCGCGAGCGCGGGGAACGCGCCGCCGAGGACGGCATGACAGCGGCTGCCGACGGTTCATCCCCGCGAGCGCGGGGAACGCACGGTCGCAAGATCTACTACAGCAGCCTCGGGCGGTTCATCCCCGCGAGCGCGGGGAACGCGCCGGAGAGGATGCGCAGGATGAGATTCATGGCGGTTCATCCCCGCGAGCGCGGGGAACGCCTATCCCGCATCCACGCCACCACGGCGGCCGGCGGTTCATCCCCGCGAGCGCGGGGAACGCTGGGGAAATCAAGACATTTACTACTTATTATGCGGTTCATCCCCGCGAGCGCGGGGAACGCTGTTGATAGATCAACGCCACCCGTTTTGTCGGCGGTTCATCCCCGCGAGCGCGGGGAACGCATCTGTTGCAGAACTTGGCGTATCTGAGAACGCGGTTCATCCCCGCGAGCGCGGGGAACGCTTAATCCACTGAACGGATTGTGCGCTGAGTTACGGTTCATCCCCGCGAGCGCGGGGAACGCTGCATGGCTGCGCCGCGGCCGGTTCGCCGTATCGGTTCATCCCCGCGAGCGCGGGGAACGCACGGAGATCGTCAGCGGCGTCAAGAACAACCTCGGTTCATCCCCGCGAGCGCGGGGAACGCCATCGCGCGCGCGATCTCAGCCAGTGGGTGGCCGGTTCATCCCCGCGAGCGCGGGGAACGCTCGAACCTGAACCAATTCGGAAGGCGCAAAGGCGGTTCATCCCCGCGAGCGCGGGGAACGCTGCGACCACTTGCGCTCGAGCGTTTCGCGGATCGGTTCATCCCCGCGAGCGCGGGGAACGCTTCGTGCGCGTCGGCCCGGACGGAACGGCCACCGGTTCATCCCCGCGAGCGCGGGGAACGCCTCTGGAAGGACGATAACAAGGACCTGCTCATCGGTTCATCCCCGCGAGCGCGGGGAACGCTTCAGGCCGCGACGGATTGGGGCAATACTGGCCGGTTCATCCCCGCGAGCGCGGGGAACGCACTTCCTGCATCCCACTGAGATTAAAAATAAAATATCGAGTGCAAAAATTTACCAAATGTGTATTCATCTCAATGGGTACATCCTCGATTGTTAAAGAGCTTTTTCTGACTCGTCCTCGGGGAGAAAGCTCACCAATCGTAGGCCATCGAAGTCGACCGGGATCCTTCGGTTTTTTCCGACGGTGAGAAAATCGTACCCCGATTCGGTGTTGGTGCTCCAGGCCATGATGGCGTTGCCGTCCTCGACGCCCTCGAGGACCTGCGACCAGATAAACTCGCGCAAGCGTTTCGAGGGGTTGCCCACGTAGACGCCGGCGCGGATCTCGAGCAGCCAGACTGCGAGGCGTCCGCGCAGTCGGGGTGGAGCGCTCTCAGTGACGATGACCAACATCGCCTAAACGCTCGCCTTCGGGGATTACGGGTCCCACGGATTCCTCGGGAGGTTTCGGAGCCTGAAGCTCGCCGGCGGCTAGCACCTCTTCGATCAGTGGGATGATCCTCCCGAGCAGCTTGGTCTGCCGAAAGCAATCGCGACAGGCCAATCTGACCTCGCGCTCGGCCTGATTGGGCTTCTTGGCGGCAATCTGAAACGCAACCGGCACGACCGTATCGAATTTGACGATATCGGCAATATCATACACGAAGCTTTGTGGCTTGCCGGTGTGGATGAAGCCCACCGCCGGGGCATAGCCCGCAGCCAAGATGGCCGCTTCGGTGATGCCGTAGAGACAAGCCGTCGCAGCGGAAAGGCAGAGATTTGGGAGATCGCTGCTGTCCCAATCCGTGGCGTCATACCGGCGCCCTTTCCATTGGACACCAAAGCGTTTCGCGAGATTGTCGTAGGTCTTTCTGACTCTTGCGCCTTCGATGCCACGCAGCTGCTCGACGCTGCGCCGCGTTGGCGGCGCTTCGCCGAAACGCAGCTCGTACATCTTGCGCACCACCTTTAGCCGAGCTTGATCATCCAGGGCGAGCTTGGCCTGGTAGAGCAGCCGGTCTGAACGAGCCCCGCCGGGCTGACCGGACGCGTAGAGTCTGACCCCGGCTTCGCCAACCCAAACCAGCAGGGTTCCGACTCGGGCCGCCAGTGCGGCGGCCCGATGAGACACCCGCGTTCCGGGCTCCAACATGATGCAGGCGACGCTGCCGACCGGGATGTGCGTCCGGACACCGTTCTTGTCGATGACCACGAACGCCCCATCGAGCACGTCGATCTCGCCGTACTCGATGAAGATCATCGAGATACGCTCTTTCATGGCGATCGGTTTCAATGGAGGAAGCATCATGCTCTCCTGATGGCGCGGGCAAGCGCCGGGGTGGCTAAGCGTAGCGGCGGACCAGCATGAGCCCGCATCCAAATGCCTTGGCCGGTCCGACGCCGTTTTCCAGGAGATCGACCAGCGCCGCGGGCTCCCGCACGGTCAAGACACCCTCGAAGGTCAAGGGCGCCAGCTTTCCGGCCTGCTTGCCGCGACCAAAGAAAATCGGCTGATGGGGCAGCAGATTCAGGACATCGATCTCGGCAGCTCCAGCCAGTTTCCGTGCCAGCCAATTGCGTTGGTCCTCCTCCTTGATCAAAGGTACGCGACAGGTCTCGCGAGCCTTGTGAGGTTTATCAATGGTTTGTGCATCCTTGATGGTTTTGACCGGGTTGGCGGTGAGCAGAAAGGCGAGGCGCTGACCGCTGGATGGGTGTGGTCGGATCTCGCGGCTGGCGACCAAGGTCACCCCAGCGGCTGGCACTGGGCGCGAGCGCGATTGCACGAGGATCCGCACCGGCCGACCAGGTCGATTGTCCTCGATGCGGAAGAGGAAACCCTGTCGCGGCTCACCACTGGTCCGACGTGGCTCCTTTGGATGGTCGGGAAAAAGCCGCCAGAGGATGCGGTGATGCTCGTAAGGGTTACGTGCTTGATGCCATGGGATCTCGGCGCGGCTCAAGATCATCGCTCATCTCCCGTTGCTGCCTTATCCAGACGATGGCGCCGGAGTTGGCGGGTCCCAAACTGCCGAACGCGTCCATACATGGGGACATCCCGGATCCGCATCATCTGCCCCCTCTCTGAATCCTCCGCGTAGATCACGCCGCCGCCCGGCTCGACCTCAGCAAGTGCGGCCAAGGCATTTTCAGCCTCGATCGGGAGGTCCTGCTCCAATAAAGGTCGAGCGATCGGGCAGGAGCGACGTCCAAGGGTGGGGGTGAAATAAGGCCGACGCAGCGCCGCGCCGATCCGATCCAGGCCGAAGAGCGCGTCATCACGGGTTCCGACCGCCACGGTGAAGGATGCGTCGAAGAGATACTCGCGACGTGACACCACTGGATTCTTGTTGACGGAGCCATCGACCTTGCGTGCGTTCAGCACGGTGTGGAAGTCCGTCAGTTTCTGGACTCGCTTGATGTGTGACGGCTCTTTGCTGGACTCGGAGGTCGGCTGGTCAGCGCGGACGGTGAAGGTGATGCTTTCGGCCAGCGCATTCAAACTGTCGGTGTCGCGCCGATCCAGACCGAGACAACCCCCGATCAAGCCAAGCAATCCGCTACGCGTCGGAAAGAGATTGGCCGGGCGGTAATCCTCGAAGGTGTGGGTGCCCCACGCCTGCATCGGTCCGTCCAGTCGCAGGATCAGGAAAGCGGCCATATGTGCGCCCTCAGTCTGTACCGTCACGTTTCACCCAGTTCACCAGCTTCGCCAGTGTGTCGAAGGTGGCTTGCTCGCCAAGCTGTGGAGTGCCGTCGACCGCGAATGCGCGCGCCTCCTCGTTCAGACTGTAGGCACGATGGATCTTGGACCAGTACTCGGTCAACAGATTGATGGATGGTTTCAAAAAGCCACCCGATTGCTTATCGCGCTCGATCGGTTTCTCGAATGCATTGGCCAAGGATATCGGCTGATCGCCAAGGGTGACGATCACGAAATCAGCAAGATTGTGCGCGGCAAAGGATTGCTGCTTTGCGTCCGGTACGACGGTCGCCAGTAGATACAGGACATGGCCAGCGATCTCCAGTGCGCGCGCGCGCGTCTCTGGTGACTCGGGTGCGCTGATGGTCGGAATCAGACCCAGATTGAGCTGGAGTTGGCGAAGGTTGAGGCTTGCATAGCGGTAAAAGACACCTGCCGAGAACTGTTGGGTATTGAGGTGTCCGGCGCCGGTCTCGCCCGCGTCCTGAGTGAGATCGTCCACCGCGGTGAACCAATCCACGTCCTGCGGCTCGACGGCATGGGTGGTGATGGCATGAGCAATGGCCATGGCACCATCAACCGGTAGATGAGTCATGAGCCCACTGGTCGCCATCCGTCCCGACAAGGCGATATCGACCGCCTTCGACATGGTGGCGCGAAAAGGCGCTGCCTCTTTTTGGATGCGCTTTTCGAGTTGTTTCGGATCGCTCTCCCCGGCACTGATCAAGTCACAGAAATAGGCGACCTCCTCCACCGACCAAGGGGCGACCGCATCCGCGTCCTCGCCGGTCGCGATACCTTCCTTGCCCGACATGAGTGCGAGCGCTTGCGCGACCAGGTCGGCGTCATAACGATCCTCGAGCCGCTCGACAAAGCGCTGGGTCAACAAACCGAGATCACGGGTGCGCACCGAAGGTGGGCCGAGATGGGTCTGATAATAATCGTTGGTGCGCATCGCGCGCTTCAATGACTGACTGGAGATCCTGACCCGCGTGCGTCCGCCGAAGACGGCCGTTTTCTGCATGTTCATGTCATCCCGATTCAGGCAGGATGGGCTGTGAGAGATCAGGACATGGACATTGACGAAATTCCGACCCTTCATTTCTTGGCTCCTTGATCAAGATGATGCAGTGACATGTAATAGTCCTCGACGAGACGACGCTTCTTATTTCGTCCCCAAAACCACACCCAGGGCGCGGTCTCCTGCCAGCCGAGGGCGGGTTGGAGTTGAATGATCAACCGCCGAAACGCCACGAGGTCCTCATCCTCACCAGTCTCCGAGCGGGCGATCTGGATCACACGCGCCTCGCTGATCTTCTGTGCGCAGAGCGCACCGAGTGATTGGCCGCCGGTCATCTGTTGACACCAAGGCAAGATAAAGGCAGTACGGATCTGCTGTGAATTTGGCCGGCTGCCTGGAAACAGTCGATAAAGGCCCGGCGTCAAGTACAGATCTTCTGGTTTGGCGACGCGTCGCATGGGCGATTTGGAGCCGGGCGGCAATCGCTCGAAGCGCCGATACAGATCGGCGAAATCGGGTGTGTCGGTACTCATTGATCCTCCTTGAGTTTTTTCAGGTCTAACATGAGCTTGCGACGTGACCAGGCGATGATTGGGATCAACTCGGGTTTCATCGCGTAAGGATCCGTCAGCTCGGTGAAAATCGCTTGGCATTCCGTGCTCAATGCCTGGGCATAGGCAGCGACACGCGCCTTCCATTCGGCAAAGGTGGCATTGTCCGAGAAGGTATCCAGGATGAGTGCTTCGGTGCGTGCGTAGAAGAGGCGCTCCCCGGTCTCGTGAATCGGCGCGCCGATGCCTTTCAGACCCTTGTCCTTGCTTCCCAGAGAGGCAAAAAATAGCTTGCCGCGCAAAGCGGTGCGTGCAGCCAATCCGATATTGACCAGGTCCTCGAGGCGACCGTCCTCGTCGTCCCATCCAGCCCCCAGCTCGATCAGCTCGTGACGCCGCTCCAGGACGGATGCTTGCTTGTTGCGGTAGCCGCCGACCAGGAGGTGAAGTGGCGCGATATCCAACGCGTGCCGCGCTTGACCGATCGCGGGTGCGGGGCGATGACCTTCGCCTTTTTCGGATTGTTTCTGCACGACCAGCTCGGTCAGGCGGGTCCAGGCCGGTGCATTGGTCGTGAAGGACGCGAACTTGTCCTCAGACGATCCCTTTTTGACCGATGTGATCAATGCGCTGTGTGGATGGGGCCAGGTTCCCACCAATGTGAAGTTGAATTTTTCCTTTCGGAAACCTGTGTATAGGCGATCCGCGTGAATTCCGAGCACATCGCAGTCACCCGACTCAGGGGCAGGAACGAGCTCGACATGGGCGGGTTGCCAGAAGAGCCCACGCAGCGATCCAATCTGATCACGGTAGATCTTTGCACCACCCCGGATCGGATCAACCCAGGTCGGCCGGTCGGCGGTTAGGCCGTCGGTCCAAGTGAGCACCTTGCGCAGCCGCTGGGTGGTGAGGACGTTGAGCCAGACCTGCTCGCGTAGATTGGAGCCCTCGACCAATGTGGTGATGGGTGCTCCGCCGCGCAGGCTGCCCTTGAAGCCGCCGCCGAAACTCGGACAGTTGGACGCTTGGTGGAAGAGCGCGATTGCCGCGACCGGGGCGCTCAGCCTAGTCACTTCATCGACTGAGTTGAAGAAGGCGTGGTTGTTGCCTTCGGGGAGCCCAATCAGGAGCTTCTGGATCGGCGTCACATCCTTCGATGACACGCCTCGCGTCTGCATGAAGGGGTATGTCGAGTGCTCTAAGTCGAACCAGTCAAGGTAGGCCGCGATGCCCTGATCAAACTGGGTGTCGGTCAGCGGATCAGCCAAACGATCCACCAGTTGATCGTCGTCTGCCGGCTGAAACATCACCTGCGTCATGCAAATCAGCATCTGGATGCAGGCCAACTCCAGATCATCGCGCGGAAGGCTGACACGCCAGTGACCGGATGCGCACAACACTTCGCGGTAGGTGAGGAGCCGGAAGGCGCCGCGACCTCGATCGGCGCGCACCGGAATCCAGGGATCCGTCAACAGATTCATCAAGGAGCCTCCTGCCAAATCAAAGCCGATTGGGTCCACTCAGGCGGGTGCCTCCGTCGAAACCTCTCGGATGACCATCCGCCAAGCCGTAAGCCGCTGCCTATGAACGTGTTCATGATCCCTTCTCCTTACACGAGAACATGCAAACCATGGCTGACGGAGCACAGTCTAAATCGCTCCGTGAGACAAAGTCAAATAAGCTGTCAGCTTTTTGAAAGCGTAGCTCGGAACGATCCAGCCTCGATCAGTCACGCGGTCAGATATGACTTGCGCCGATCGCTCCAGCGTCATTTACTCAGGAGCCTTCCCCGGTCGACTCGGGGATGCACCGCTGTCTGCTTAGTGAAAACGGACAAAGGCGATCGTTCCCCGCGTCAGCGGGGTTGGTGCGACGGCGGATCATCGGGATCCGCCGTCGACACCCGTTGCAGACCGATCCTGGTCGAATAACTGAAATACCCGTCAAGCGATGCCCAGCCCTCGGCGGTCGGACGTAACGGGAGCCTGATCCGTCCATCCTCATCCCGTGCGTATTGTCGAAGGGCGGACTTCCAGCTGCACGGAACAGGAACCGTGCTCGACATCAGGGCCTCGGCACGACCGAAGTCGTCCAGGTCAGACCAGTCGGTTTGGTCCAAGAGGCGTCCATCCTCCAAGGTCGGGAGTAGGCTCAGACTCATTTCACCATCTCGTGTGAGACCCGTGGTGCTGCTGTCGTCGTCCTTGAATTGTTGCACGGTATCGTGGATGCGCTGCTCGGCGTTTGCCTTGGCTGCTCTTTTCTCCTGGATCCAGGTGTAATGGCTATCCAGCACGGGCGTGGGTTCGTCATCCCATTCCTGTGAGCCATAGACCTGCTCGATCCAGACACGATACGCGCTCGGGAAATCGATGCAGCCATGCTCCATCAAGAGTCGCTCGGTACGCCACAGCAATCGCGCGTCGTTATAGATCAGCTCATGGACCGCGTAATTCTCCTGCTCTGGGCACAAGACCGTGCAGAACGCCTTTTCGAAACCGACCGGGCGGGGTCGGTCGTGGCGATGTAAGCGGCCAACCCGCTGGAACAGGAGGTCGACTGGGCACAACTGGGTGATCAGCCAATCGAAATCGAGATCAAGACTCTGCTCGATCACCTGGGTCGCGACCAGGATGCGTCCCCCGCTGCGCTCGGCGTCGCGCCCGTAGCACGAGAGGACACGACGCTCGATCGTCTGGCGGTCTTGCAGACGATAACGGGCATGAAAGAGATCGACCGGTCGCATCGTCGCTTCGCGAAGCCTTGCATAGAGACGCTGTGCCTGATCGACCGTGTTCATCACGACCCCGATCAAGGCACCCGCATCGGCGGCGTCCAGGATTCGCCTGATCAGTGTCTCATCGGGAAACACGTCAGGAAGCTTGAGTGTCTCGACCGAGACCAAGCGTTGGGGCGGGCGATGTTGATCGGGTACTGTTTGCTGGATAATGCCTTGGTTTCGGGCACACCAGAGGACTGGGTAGGGTGCTTGCTCCGGCCGATCATCCGTAGGCGCTTCCCAAGCCGACAACAGATCTTGCCGAATCGCGGCCGGCAGGGTCGCGGACAGCAGGATCGCGCTGCCGCCACTGGCCCGTTGGCGTCGCAGCACCTCGGTGAGCAGCCCGTTCATGTAGGCATCATAGGCGTGCACCTCGTCGATGATGAGCACGGCCCGCGCAAGTCCGAACCCGCGGACAAAACGATGCCGCACCGGTAGCACGGACAACAGAACCTGATCGACCGTGCAGACTCCAATCTGGCCGAGAAACACCCGCTTGCGACTGCTGGCAAGCCAGGTCGCGCATTGGCGACCGGCCTCCTCCACTCCTTGCGCGGTGATGCGCCGTCCCGCGTCGATCAGACGGCGAAACTCCTCGTTCAAGGAGCGGTTGCCGTGGGCCAGGACGACATTCGCATGCCCGAAGGCATGCCCACCAAAATCCGCGGCACGCGTCAGCATCGCATTGGCCGTCGCCTGGGTCGGCAAAGCAAAGACGATCCCTTCAGCCAGACCCGCCTCGACCAACCGCCAGGCATACGCGAGCGCCGCCTCCGTCTTGCCCACCCCGGTCGGCGCCTCGATCAAGGTCAGGCCGGGGGCGAGCGGTAAGGTATCGACAACGACTTGAATCCCGCGAGGCTGCTCGCCAGGACGCAAGAGCGCGTCCAGTCCTTGGTAGGATTTCGCTGAGACGACCATGCCCAAATCCCTGAACAACTGACCCGCCGTGATCTGCTCGACGCAGCGCTTGAAATAGGCGGCTTCGCCGATCGTGGGCTCGGTATAGTGGAAGTGCTCCGCATTGGAGCCGATCCAGTCGCAGACGCTGCAGAACCCAGCCAACAGATGTGCTGCCGCAACCCCGCATTCCGGCGGCAGATCGCTCAGCGCCAGACCGGCTGGGGATAGGAACAACTGCTCCGCTTGCGCGACCCAAGAGCGACGCGCCTCTGTATCCTGCTCGATCAAATGCGCTTCAGCATAGCCTCTCGGGGGTGGAGATTCCTCGTTTTCCCCAGGAATATCGCCATGATGACCGGTGACGGCCGCGATCCACGGACGCCATCGCCGCCACCATCGTTTCGCGGCGGAGCCCTCTTGCGCGTGCCAGAGGGGCAGGTCCTGCTTGACCAATCGGAACCCCTCGACCCCGTGGTCATACCCATGCGCTTTCCGTGTCATGACCTCGCGCGGATCCAGCTCGGGCCAGGCCAAGGCCGATGCCTCCAACGATTTGATCTGAAATAAGGTGTGAAGCTTGCCGATGTCGTGGAGTGTGATGAAGAACAGGATCCAAGCGCACAGCCGATCCAGCTCATCCGGTGCGATCTCGAAGGCACTCGCAAAGGCGCGAGGAATCCTTGGTGACGCACGCCAAAAGGTTGTAGCGACCGCCGCGACATCCAGTGAGTGGTAAGCAAACGGGTGCCAACTTGGACTGGCGAAGTCGTCCGCCATGGCCTTTCCCCAGTAGCGCCAATGCCTTGCATGCGTCGTCACTCGATCTCCTCCGTCATGATCCAGACAACGATCATCAGGTCGCCGAATCGCGGTGCGCATCGGCGGCGCCGTACATCTGATGATCACAATCCATTCTCCAGACCGATGCGACAGACCATGACGCCAGTCCCCCTGGGGGCACGCTTGCGACCCATCCGTGCGAAAGGACCAAGCCAATGCCGGAAACCTTGCCTATCCTTGTGTCCAGAGAGAGATCCTTATCGTAACCACATGCGCTCAGGGTTTCGTCGTGCGCAGATGCTTCTGCTTCCTTTTCCCAGGGGTTGCTTGATCTGAGCGATTCACGCGAGCGGTTGTATCCACCGACTGAGACGCTATCGACCCAGCCGTTTGGCACGAGGTGCCCGAGGCGATGGTCTACGGGCATGCGCCAGCAGGTCTGCCTCCGTCACAGCCCCAGGATGGCCCGCAGCTCCATGCTGCTGAGGACCTGACAGTAGATCATGTTGATGATCTCCAACTCGCGCCGGTGCAGCTCGTCGGTTCCGGCGGCGCAGCAATCCTCCACCACGATGACATCGAAGCTCTCGTCGGCGAGACTGCGTACCGTCGAGGAGACGCACTGATCGGTGAAGATCCCCGTCAGCACGACGTGACGAATGCCCAGATTGGCAAGGACCAGGCGCAGGTTCGTCCCGGTCAGCGCGCTGTCGGTGGTCTTGGTCACCACGATCTCCCCGGGGCGCGGCGCCAGCTCTGGCACCAGCTGGCTCGCCGCGTTGTCCTTCGGCAACAGCAGCGCGTTCCAGCCCGGTTTCTTCTGACTGAGCGAGCGGTCGCGCCCGTCCTCGAGCAGACAGGCGATGCGCGCGTGGATGACGTCCATCCCCTTGTCGCGAAAGGCGTCCTGCAGCGCGCGCGTGGTTGGGATCACGATCTCGTGCATGCGCCGGTGGAAGGGGAACCAGCGCGCCGCCTCCGCTGGGTCGGCGGGGATCTCCAGATAGACATTCTGCACGTCGATGCACAAGAGCGCCGTCGCGGCGGGATCGAGCACCAGATCCTCAGGCTCCGGCGCCTGGGCGTAATAGAAGGAGCGGTAGGCGGTCTTCCAGCTCATCGGGGATCTCCGTGTGAGGGATGGGCATGCGTCGCCGGGTCGGTCCGGGCGGTGTCCATGATCCGCGCGCCTGTTGCTCAGGTCCAGGGGCGATGCGGGCTCGATCGCGGGGTGCCTGCCCCGATCTGGATCCGCGATGGGCCCACCCCTACGCGCCCACGCCCCAACCCTCTGGAGTTTGAAAACGGCGATGCCATCCTGGTGGACTACCAGGATTACAGCGGCGCCATGCGCGACTCGATCCAGCAGGGCGACCGGAGGCCGGCGCGCTGGCTCCCGCGAGCCAGCCAGCGGGACACTCATTGCGCTGGGGCGGCCTGCAGTCTCACTGCGATGGGGATGCCGTCAATCTCACTGCGCTGGGGAGGCCGTCAGTCTCACTGGACCGGAGCAGGCTGTGGCAGCTCGCCCTTCTCGATCGCGTGGAGGGCTTGGCTGCGATCCTCACCGAGCTCGCTGGCAAGGAAGGCTGGCGCCGTCGGCAACTGCACTTGCCAGCCGTTGGTCGGATCGAGCTGAACACGGCCCGCCGCGAGCGTGAAATCCAGCACATGCCCGCCATGCTGTCGGTCCGCCGAGAGGAAATGCAGATGGAAACCGGGCACATTGACCCCCTTGGTGAAAACCGGACACCAAAAGCCGATGAGCGTGCCCTCGATGTCCTGGCGCTCGAAGAAGACCTGCTCCGCCGCGGCCTCGGCCAAGGACGGATAGGGCTGTGCTTGGCGGGGCACGCTACGATACCGAATGGACGGAAAATGCCCATCGACGCGAATCGCATAGATGAGATTTCGGCTCGGCAACGCCGACTCGAGCCAGGCTTGGAAGGTGGACAGGTCCTGACCGGGTGGTGGCTCGAGCACCTGATCGGCATCGAAATGGGTCAGGGTGATGAATGGCGTCATGCTCTGAGGCGACATGAGTCTGACCTGGCCATCGACGCCCGCCTGGTAGACCTGGCCATCGAGCAGGATCAACTCGCCGTCGAGCGCTTCGAAGGTCCCGAGCCCGAAGTCCCCATGCGCGAGGACCTCGCTGAGCTCGGCCATGGGCTCGTAGCGGCCCGCGAGCAGGGCATCGATGGTCGACACCTGATACAGGATCTCCCGGTCCTGGCCGGCGTGTGCGTTGGCGACCAACAGAAGTAAGAGGATCGCGGTCAGTTTGGTCATGTCTCGGCCTCATTGTGAAGCATGGAAAAAGAGTCGCTGAACGTCGCCTGGCGGTGAGCGCATCCAGGTCGTCCGCTGACCGGGTGGAGGTTTACAGGGGTTCGTATACTGCTTTTGTGCTCCATGATGGCGGCATGTTCAGCGATCGCGTCCTCGATCCCAGCGCGTTGATCGGCGGTGAGTGTGAGCTGCGGGTGTGGGCCGAGAGGAGCGCCAACCACTCGGCTGGGTGCCGACCGGGCGGATTGTCTGTGGATCGCCCGTGGTTTGCGATGATCTGTGGCGAGCAGGTGGGCCATGTGTGCGCCGCGGAGCCCGGCAGCACACAAAAAAAGGGGCTAGGCTTTTGGCCTAACCCCTTGTCATTGCTTGGTACCGAGGGCCGGAGTCGAACCGGCACGGTGTTGCCACCGTCAGATTTTGAGTCTGATGCGTCTACCAATTTCGCCACCCCGGCAACGTGGAGGCAGAGTATACGCCCAGGCGCGCCTTTTGGGTACCGTCAGCGCTCGTCGAAACCGGCCAGACGGTAGAGTCGGTTGGCCTCGTCCTGGTTTTGGGGCACGCCGCGACCTTGCTCGTACATCATGGCCAGTGTGGTCAATGAGCCGATGAGCCCTTGCTCGGCCGCCTTCTGGAACCAGATCACCGCCTTTTCCGGGTTTTGATCGGTGCATTCGCCTTCCATGTACATGAAGGCCAGGCCGTGCTGGGCGACCGCTAGACCAGACTCGGCGGCGCGCTTCATGTAGGTGTAGGCGAGCAATGGGTTGGGCAGCATCCCCAGGCCATTCTGAGCCATGATGGCCATGCGGTATTGGGCCGCGGTGACGCCTTGCTCGGCGAGTGGGGACAAGAGTCCCGCGGCACGCGAGAACTGTTTGGACTCGAAGGCGGCGATTCCGCTGGTGAGTGCCATTTCTTGCTCGTCGATCGAATCGGTCATGGGTCGAGATCCTCCGGGTCATGCGTTGGCGCATGTCATGATGGGGCGGGGCGCCCTGTCGGCGCGTCAGCCAGTGGGCTCAGGGCTTGGTCAAAGGCAACTGGACGACATCCAACCAGAGCGCCAGCAGTGCCTCGTCGCTGGCGCCGATGGCGAGATGGGGCGCGAGGCTCACGCCGCTGGCCGGCGCGGCGCCGCGATCCTGGTAGAGCCGCGAGGCGGCCCCGGCCTCGGTCGCGATCAGACGTCCGGCGGCATAGTCCCAGAGTTTTTGCCCACCGTGCAGATAGAGCTGATGGCGGCCCGCGGCCAGCCAGCACCAGTCCAGGGCAACCGATCCCAGGTTGCGCTGAGAGCGGAAACCGCCATGTCGGAACAGGGCTGGGATACGCTCGGGCGGGACCCGTTTCAGGTCGATCATGGCCAGACAGTCAGTGAGCGATGGGCCGGGCGAGAAGGGTCGGATCAGCGCGCCGTTCAGGGTCGCCCCAGCGCCGCGTCGTGCCGAGAAGCACTCGTCGCGCACCGGATCCAGGATGACACCGAGCAGGGTTTCGCCGCGCTCGACATAGGCCAATGAGATCGCGAAGCCAGGGAATCCGCAGGCGAAGTTGCTGGTGCCGTCCAATGGATCGAGGATCCAGACCCCGGTGTCGGCCGACTCGAGCAACGCCTGCTGATCGCTCGTGCTCATCTCCTCGCCCAACAGCGGGATCCCTGGATAGACCTGCTCCAAACGCTCGATGAGCCAACGCTGGGTCGCCAGATCGGCCGCCGTCACCAGACTGCCATCGGCCTTCTGCTCCGCCCGGATATGCTGGTAGCGCGGCATGATCTCGGCGGCGGCGACGGAGCGCAGCAATCGGCTGACGAGTTGGACGTCTGGGGTCATGGCAGGTTTTCCGCGGTGATGTCTGTCGTGGTGTGTCGGGCGTGTCCGACAAGCCCTGAAGTGAGGTGGGGCAGGCGCGGTTGCAAGCCGCGACGGGCGCCACGATGGGTCAGGCGGCTGGCTTCGTTTATACTCGGTGCTATCCGAGACCCTCATCCACCAGCCGGAGTGTCGCCATGCCATTGCAACCCGTCATCCTCTCGGGCGGTTCCGGGACGCGTCTCTGGCCATTGTCCCGCGAGGCCTATCCGAAGCAGTTCCTCCCGCTCACCAGCCAGCACACCATGCTGCAGGAGACGGTGCGCCGGCTCGACGGTCTGGAGGGCGAGCATCCGCATCAAGCCATCGGTCTGCTCGATCCCATCGTGGTGTGCAACGAGGCGCATCGCTTTCTGGTGGCGGAGCAGTTTCGACTGTTGGGGCGACGCCCCGCCGAGATCATCCTCGAACCCAAGGGACGCAATACCGCCCCGGCCTTGACGCTTGCGGCGTTGGCCGCCACGCGCGAGGGTTTGGATCCGGTGCTGCTGGTGATGCCGGCCGATCACACCATCCGGCATGAGGCCGCCTTCCGCACGGCGGTGGCGGATGCCTACCTGATCGCCAGTGAAGGCGCCGTGGTGACCTTCGGGATCGTGCCGAGCAAGCCCGAGACCGGCTATGGCTATATCCGTCAAGGCGCGCCCCATGGGCACCCGGGGTTGTCCGGGCCGGCCTATCGTCTTGCCGGTTTCGTCGAGAAACCGGATGTCGCCACCGCCGAGAACTATCTGCGCTCGGGCGGCTATCTGTGGAATAGCGGCATCTTCGTCTTCAGGGCGTCACGCTGGCTGGGGCTCATCGAGCATTTTCGTCCGGATATCGCGCGATCCGCGGCCCTGGCCTTCGCCGGCGCCCAGCGAGACGGTGATTTTTGTCGGTTGAACGTGGAGCAGTTCATCGCCTGTCCGAGCGATTCGATCGACTACGCGGTCATGGAGCCATTGGCAAGCGCGCCGACCGCGTTGGATTGCCCAGCGGTGGTGGCCCCCTTGGACGTGGGCTGGTCGGATGTCGGGGCCTGGTCGGCGCTCTGGGAGGTGCGTGAGCAGGATGCCGCGGGCAATGTGCTCGATGGCGATGCCTTCGTGCATGACGCTCGCAACAATCTGCTGATCGCCCAGCATCGAATGCTCGCCGCGATCGGGGTCGAGGATCTGATCGTGGTGGAGACGCCGGACGCGGTTCTGGTCGCGACCAAGTCCAGCGCCCAGGACGTCAAGGCAGTGACCCAGTTCCTGCAGGGTCAGCAGCGCAACGAGTACCGCCATCATCAGCGTGTCCATCGCCCCTGGGGGTCCTACGAGGCGATCGGTCACGGCTCGCGTTATCAGGTCAAGCGCTTGATCGTCCAACCCGGCGAGTCGCTCTCGCTGCAGATGCATCATCATCGCGCCGAGCACTGGATCATCGTCTCTGGGACGGCGCGCGTGACCTGCGACGACCGGACCTTTCTGCTCACCGAGAATCAATCGACCTACATCCCGGTCGGCTCGTCACACCGTCTGGAGAATCCAGGCACCATCCCGCTCGAGCTGATCGAGGTGCAATCCGGCGGCTATCTGGGCGAGGACGACATCGTCCGTTTCGAGGACCGCTACAACCGCGACGCGCGCGAGCCGCACTGATCCAACCATCCAGGCGCCGCGCGCGTGCGCGCTGTTGGCGCCTGTCGGCGCCGCTCCTGTAAGATTGCCGGTTTTGTGAAGGAACCCTGGCCATGGGATTCAAATGTGGGATCGTTGGGCTGCCGAATGTCGGCAAGTCCACCCTCTTCAACGCACTGACCAAGGCGCGGATCGCGGCGGAGAATTATCCTTTCTGCACCATCGACCCCAATGTCGGCGTGGTGCCCCTGCCTGATCCACGCTTGGATGTGATCGCCGCGATCGTCAAGCCACAGAAGGTCATCCCGACCACGATGCAGTTCGTGGATATCGCCGGCCTGGTCGCGGGCGCGTCCAAGGGCGAGGGTCTGGGCAACAAGTTCCTGGCCAACATCCGCGAGACCGATGCCATCGCCCATGTGGTGCGCTGTTTCGAGAACGACGACGTCGTGCATGTCGCCGGTCGGGTCGATCCCTTGAGCGATATCGAGGTGATCAACACCGAGCTCGCGCTGGCTGACCTGGATTCGGTGACCAAGGCGTTGGACCGCGCCGAGCGCATGGCCAAGACGGGAGACAAGAAGATCCTCACGCGCAAGGCACTGCTCGAGCAGGTGCGCGATCAGCTCGATACCGGCCGTCCGGTGCGTGCATTGGGTCTGGATGCCGAGGCGCTGGATGAGCTGCGTGACCTCTTCCTGTTGACGGCCAAGCCGACACTCTATGTCGCCAATGTCGCCGAGGATGGCTTCGTCGACAACCCGATCCTGGATCAGGTCCTCAACATGGCGGCGGCTGAGGGGGCGGAGGTCGTGGCCGTCTGCGCGGCCATCGAGGCCGAGATCTTCGATCTCGTGGAGCAGGAGCGCGACGAGTTTCTCGCCGAGCTGGGGCTCAGTGAGCCGGGGCTGAACCGGGTGGTGCGTGCCGGTTATCGTCTCTTGGGTCTGGAGACCTATTTCACCGCTGGCCCCAAGGAGGTCCGCGCCTGGACCATCCCGGTGGGCGTGCGTGCCCCGCAGGCCGCTGGGGTCATCCATAGCGACTTCGAGCGCGGCTTCATCCGGGCCGAGGTCATCGGCTACGATGACTTCGTCGCCTGCAAGGGCGAGCAGGGCGCCAAGGAGGCCGGCAAGCTTCGCTCGGAGGGCAAGGAATACATCGTCAAGGATGGCGATGTCATCCATTTCCGCTTCAACGTCTGATCTGCCGTCACCGCCAAGCGCGTCGCTTCACCGTGACCGCGCGGCGGTGTGCCGGATCAATGCCTGCCGGGCGGCGGCCTGGTCTCGTCCTCACCCTCACCCTCAGGGAAGTCGGGGCCGCCCGGGTCGGGGATGCGGTGGGCCTCGGTGAGCCAATCGCCGAGGTCGATCAAGCGGCAGCGCTCGCTGCAGAATGGCCGCCAGGGCGAGTCAGGGCTCCAGACGACGGGTTTTCCGCAACGTGGACAGGGAAGGTGCTTCTCCATGGTCTAGAAGATGCAACAGGTCAGCCTGAAGGGGACGTCGGCGGTGACTTGGGACTGACGCCCATCGGCCTCGGCACTGAGGAAGCGGATGCTGAACCGTCCTTTGTGACCGCTGATCTCCGGGTAGGGACCGCTGGCGCCGGGCACGGCGACGCGCAGCATCTGGGCCGGTGCCTGGGTCTCGAGCGCCTGCTGAAAGAACCCGCCCGCGGCGACCATCTCACGGCTCGGCGAACTGGTGCGGATGAGTGACAGGATCAGGCCGATCGCATGCTCACCCGGTCTGACATCGGCGAGCCAACGCTCTAGATGGGCCTGTCGGGTCTCCGGCGAGCGGGTGAGCCAGAAGTGAAAATAGGGCAGATCGAAGCTGCACGAGCCGCCGGGCATGTTGCTGCGCTGCGCGATTCCCTTGAGGAAGTCATCCTCGCGCGCCAGCTGTCCGATCGGATCGACGAGTTGCTCGATGCCCGCGATCGCCTCGCTGATGTCGCTCATCACGCGATCGAGCGCGCGCGGGTCGACGCCGGGCTGGTCGGCCATGCGTCTCAATGTCCCGAGATGGCGCTCGAGCTCCTTGATGATCTCGCTCTTGAGGTCCGGCCGGGATGTGATGGCGGCGAGGTCGAGCAGGGTCTCGACGGCGACGCGACTTGCCCAGGCATCGTATTGGGGGGCGAAATGATTGATTCGCTCGCACAGATGCTCGATCCGCAGAAAGGTGCGAATCCGTTCGTTGAGCGGATGCTCGAAGATGAGGTGTGTCGACACGAGGGTTCTCGGGGTTCGGGACGCCCCGTGCCCGATGCGACGGGGTCGGCGTGGCGCCCAACGGGGTGGGTGCGCGGCCAGGGTCGAATTGTCCCGTTTTCAGAGTGGGTTGTCACGCCTTGCAGCGCGCATCGCCTGGCCTGGGTCAGCCGAGTCTGAGGACCCGCTTGTAGAAGCGCGGCACCGCATCTGGATCGGCGGTCATCAGGATGTTGTCGAGCAGCCAGTCCGGGGCCCGGCCATCGCTGACCATGCGCCGCAGCTGGATCTGCAGTCCCTCCCAGTAGAGGCCGTCGTCGGTGTCGTCGAAGAAGACGATGGGCGCGGCCTCGATGACACCCAGCTTCATGTCGGTCAGGGTCAGACCGATCTCCTCGAGTGTGCCGACGCCACCCAGCAGGAAGATGTGGAAACTGGCGATCTCGAACCAACGCTGACGGGATTGGCGACTGCGCGCCTGGAAGGTCTGGTAATAGTCGGCGGTCTGATTGCGCTCCTGATCGATCGTCTCGATGAAGCTGGAGCCGACCAGCAGGCCAAGTCGGTGGGCCACGTTGGTGACCTGGAGCATGGCGCCTGGACCACCGCCGGTCAGGATGCTGAGATCGCTCCCGAACAGTGACTTGAGATTGACCAGCAGGCGCTCGATCCGTGCCAGCGCGCCCAAGCGCAGCGGCTCGGTCGAGCCGTAGAAGGCGAAGATCAGGCTGGTGCGAAAACGCTCGACCAGCTCGGGCGTGGTGAAATAGCCGCGCAAGCCGCGAAAGACATTCCGCACCACGTGACCCCGGGCCGGATTGCACCAGAAGACCTCGATCCCGAGACCCTCGTAGTCGGCGAGCCGGCCATGATCGCGCTCCGAGAAGAATGGACCATGCTCGAATGAGGCGCGGCGGAAGATGATCCGTCCGATGCGCTCGCGCAAGGCGGCGGTACAGATCTCGGTGTGCTCGATGAGGTTGGGGAAATAGCCGAGCAGGAGCGTGGCGCGCGCGCCATCCGGCAGGTCGTCGAGGATCCGCGTGCCGAGCTCGATCTCAGTGTCGAGCGCGAGACCCTCGGCCACGAGACCGGCGGCCAGATCGGTCCCGCGGCAGGGATCGAGCGGGGTCTGGGGCTGGGTCCAGAGTCGCGCGGGCGCGCCGCCCGCCAGCAGCTCGAGCGGATCCTGGGTCAGCGCCATCATGCGATGGGAATAGCACTCGCCGAGCGGGGTGGCCTCCAGACGGTCGAAGATCTCGGTGAGCGCCTGATCGGTCGCGGCCGCCACGCCGGGGGCGGACTCACCCGCGCTGGCCGGGTGGCCGTGCCAGTACCGACGTGGCGGACTGATCTCGATGGCATGATGCACGGAGGCGGCGACGCTCGGGTTGATGATCAACTGCTCGGAGCGGTTGATGAACTCCAAATAGATGTTGGTCCCGCGGGTGGAGATGGGGTCCAGGACGGTCGCCTGCAGATGGAAGCCGAGTGATTCGTCCAGATTGCGCAGCACCACATAGTGACGATGCAGGAACATGGAGCAGGCCGTGACCACGCCATCGCGCGGGGGCAGCTCGATGTGCTCGACCAAGGCACGGATCTGGAGACGGTTGAGCAGATCCTTGCCATCGGCGTGCGTGGCGATGGCGGTGATTTCATCCGGTGTCAGAGGCTTGCGGAATTGGAAGATCTGCCCCTGAGGGCGCAACATCAGAAAGCCGCGGCTATCGATCGAGAACCCGGCGGGCACCTGGAGCTGGTTGGTGTGGATCAGCTTGTGGATCTCGGCCGAGTGGAGCCGGTTGTCCTCCGGGCAAAAGACCAGACGCCCCACGCGCAGGCCGGGCACCACGATCCGCTCCAGATGCTCGCCGATGCCGAATGAGCGGATCGCCGGGACGATCAGGATGCGCAGTCTGGCCTGATCGCCCGCGTAGATCGGTGGCTGCAATGGGCGTAGATCGATCCCGAGCCGTGCCAGACGACTCCGGGCGGCAAAGACCAGGTCGCTCTCCCGCCCGTGGGTGAGTGCGCGCAGCGATGGCGGAATATCGAAACGGGCCTCGACCTGAAATTCGCCGTTGGCCCTCGCGTTGATCTGGGTGATCCAGCCATCGCCTGTCTCTGGAGTCGCGTACATGGTGTCGATCCTAGGGCCGGACGAGCCGCCGGCCGTCGTGAATGGCGCGTCGCGCCGCCGATTGCGGCTAGAATAACCGACTCGACGGGGGCGGGGGGCAGTGGTCAGAGGGCCTTGCATCATTGAGACCGATGGCTCGGTGTCCATGGGTCGAGCGCGCCTGTCTGGTGCCCAACGAGGATCAATCACAGAGAGGTAATCGATGGCGGGTCACAGCAAATGGGCCAACATCAAGCATCGCAAGGCCGCCCAGGATAAGCAGAAGGGTCAGGTCTGGACCAAGCTCATCCGCGAGGTCACGGTCGCGACTCGCGAGGGTGGCGCCGATGTGGCGTCCAACTCGCGTCTGCGCTTGGCCATGGACAAGGCCTTCGCCGCCAACATGCCGCGCGACACGGTCGAGCGTGCCATCAAGCGCGGTGCCGGCGGAATGGACGGCGATGACTATGAGGAGATCCGCTACGAGGGCTATGGCCCGGGCGGGGTGGCGATCATGGTCGATTGCATGACCGACAATCGCAACCGCACCGCCGCCGAGGTGCGTCATGTCTTCAGCAAGTGCGGCGGCAATCTCGGCACGGATGGCTCGGTGTCTTATCTCTTCACCAAGCAGGGGGTCATCAGCCTGCCGCCCGGCACCGACGAGGACCGAGTCATGGAGGTCGCGCTGGAGGCTGGCGCGGAGGATGTCATGGTCAACGATGACGACTCGATCGACGTGGTGACGACGCCCGAAGCATTCGAGACGGTCAAGGCCGGACTCGCCGCGGCTGGATTCGAGACCGAGCTCGGTGAGATCTCCTTCAATGCCGCGACCCTGGTCGAGCTCGAGCGTGATCTGGCCGAGAAGCTCCTGCGCCTGGTCGATCTGCTCGATGACCTGGACGACGTCCAAGAGGTCTATCACAACGCCGAGATCGCCGAGAGCATCCTGGCGCAGCTCGATGGCTGAGGGCCGTGCCGGCGGCGCGCTGCAGGCGGCGCCGACGACCCGGCTCAATCACCGCATCCTCGGCATCGATCCGGGCTCGCGCACCACCGGCTACGGGGTGATCGACACCGACGGACAAGCCAGCCGTTGGATCGCCAGCGGCATCCTGAGGGTCGGAGATCGACCTTGGCCGGAGCGGCTCGGTCACATCTTCGATGGGGTGGCGGCCATCCTGGCCGAGTTTCGACCGCATGAGCTGGCCGTCGAGCAGCTCATCTTCGCGCGTGATCCGACCGCCGCGCTCAAGCTCGGCCAGGCGCGTGGCGCGGCGCTCTGCGCCGGACTCAAATCGGGCGCCAGCGTGCACGAGTACAGCCCCAAGACGGTCAAGCTCGCGGTGGTCGGCACCGGCGCGGCCGACAAGTCGCAGGTCCAGGGCATGGTCCGCATCCTGCTCGGTCTGGCCGAGACGCCCACCGAGGACGAGGCCGACGCGCTGGCGATCGCGCTCTGTCATGCACACTCGATGGGGATCCCGGCGCGCGGCCGGGCGATGGCATCCTGGCGTGATTGGAGGCCTTGAGATCCATGATTGGTCGTTTGCGTGGTCAGATCCTCTCCAAGCATCCGCCGCAGCTCGTGATCGACGTCGGCGGGGTGGGCTATGAACTGGAAGCCCCCATGTCCACCTTCTACGAGCTGCCCGCGGTGGGCGAGACCGTCATCCTGCTCACCCATCTGTTGGTACGCGAGGATGCCCAGATCCTCTACGGCTTCGCCAGCGAGCGCGAGCGCGCCCTGTTTCGCCGTCTGCTCAAGGTGACCGGCGTGGGGGCGCGGATGGCCTTGGCGATCCTCTCGGGCATGGACGCGGCGCGTTTTGCGCAGTGCGTCGAGCAGCAGGATGTCGCGGCCCTGATCCGGGTGCCGGGGATTGGGCGCAAGACCGCCGAGCGGTTGCTGGTGGAGTTGCGCGATCGGTTGGAGACGACCCCGGGCGGCATCACCGCTGGGGCCGGGTTGCCGCCCGTCTCCAGCGACCCGCGCGATACTCGGCTCGCCGATGCCATCAGCGCGCTCGTGGCGCTGGGCTATCGTCCAGCCGACGCCGCGCGCATGGCGCGTGGCGCCGACGACGGTCAGGTCAGCACCGAGGAGATCATCCGTCAAGCACTGCGAGCCGCGAGCGTGCGCTGAGGGCCGTCACCCGATCGGACCATCCAGATTTTCGGGGATTGCCCCAATCCACGATGCCTCGCCCACTCTCACCAACCCGAAGGTAACCGCCGTGACCCATGACCTTACCCGCGAGCTGCAAGAGCGCGTCCGGGCCGCCGCGCAGCACGCCACGCCGCTCTGTCTGCAAGGCAACGGCACCAAGTCATTCCTCGGCTGCGCCAGCCGGGGCGAGTCCTTGGACCTGTCCGGCCATCGCGGCATCCTCAACTATCAGCCCAAGGAGCTGGTCCTGACCGCGCGCTGCGGGACGAGCGTGCGCGAGATCGAGGACACCCTGGCGCGCCAGGGCCAGATGATCCCCTTCGAGCCCCCGCGGTTGATCAGCGACGCGCACCCCGACGGCGCCACACTCGGTGGCACCATCGCCTGCGGTCTCTCCGGACCGGCGCGACCCTATGCCGGTGCGGCGCGCGACCTGGTCCTCGGCACCCGGCTGCTCACCGCGCGCGGCGAGGTGATGCGGTTCGGCGGCGAGGTGATGAAGAACGTCGCCGGCTATGATCTTTCGCGGCTCATGACCGGCGCATTCGGGACACTCGGCATCCTGCTCGATGTCAGCATCAAGGTCATGCCGATCCCGGCGGCGACCCGGACCCTGGTGCAGGAGGCCTCGCCGGAGGCAGCGATCGAGCGCATGACCCGCTGGGCGGGCCGGCCGCTGCCGATCAGCGCGACCTGCGCCGACGGTGAGCGGCTCTGGGTACGTCTGTCCGGCAACCACGAGGGTGTCACCGCCGCGCTTGCCCAAATCGGCGGCGAGGCCCTCGAGGATGACGAGGCGGAGCAGCTCTGGGACGCGCGGCTGCGCGAGCAGCGCCATCCCTTCTTCGCCGGTGACGCGCCCCTGTGGCGCCTGTCGGTGCCGCCGACGACACCCCCCTTGGCGCTGTCCGGGGCCCAGTTGATCGAGTGGGGCGGGGCGCAGCGCTGGCTGCGTGACACCGACTCGGCGCAGCGCATCCGCGCCCTGGCCGCGGCGGTGGGCGGGCATGCCACACTCTATCGCGGTGGCGATCACTCAGAGGAGGTCTTCCAGCCGCTCTCGCCGGGTCTCCTGGCCCTGCACCGCGCGCTCAAGAAGGCCTTCGATCCCGACGGCATCTTCAATCCCGGTCGGCTCTACCCGACGTTCTAGGAGTCAGCATGCAGACCGAGATCCTCCCGGAGATCCTGAACACGCCCCAGGGTCGCGAGGCTGACGAGATCCTCCGCGCCTGTGTCCATTGCGGCTTCTGCACCGCGACCTGCCCCACCTACCAGCTGCTCGGTGATGAGCTGGACGGTCCCCGCGGTCGCATCTATCAGATCAAGCTGGTCTTGGAAGGGCAGACACCGACCCGGGTCACCCAGCAGCACCTGGACCGCTGTCTGACCTGCCGCTCCTGCGAGACGACCTGTCCCTCGGGCGTGCGTTACGCGCGCTTGCTCGACATCGGCCGTCATGTCGTGGAGGAGCGGGTGACGCGGCCCTGGACCGAGCGCCTGCTGCGCTGGGTGTTGGTGCGCACGGTGCCCCATCCGGCTCGCTTCGCCCCACTGCTGCGTCTGGGCGGCTGGGTGAAGCCGCTGTTGCCGAGCCGTCTGGGCGCCAAGCTGCCGCGCGTCAGCCCGCCGGGTCCCTGGCCGAGTCCAGCCAGCGGACGCCGGCGCATGCTGGTGCTTGCCGGCTGCGTGCAGTCGGTCGCCACCCCCCGCACCAACGCCGTCGCGGCGCGCATCCTGGCACGGCTCGGCATCGATCTGATCGAGTCGCCGAGCGCCGGGTGCTGCGGCGCCGCGGCCTATCATCTGAACGCCCAGTCCGATGGGCTTGCGGCCATGCGGCGCAACATCGATGCCTGGTGGCCCGAGATCGAGCAGGGCTGCGAGGCGATCCTGGTCAACGCCAGCGGCTGCGGGGCGATGGTCAAGGACTACGGCCAGGTCCTCGCCGACGATCCGCGTTATGCCGAACGCGCCGCACGGGTGGCGGCCTTGGCGCGCGACCCGATCGAAATCCTGAGCACGCTCGATCTCACCCCGCTCGGGATCAGCGGCGGGGGGCGCAAGGTCGCCTTTCACGCGCCCTGCACGCTCCAGCATGGACAACAGCTCAAGCAGGTGGTCGAACCCCTGCTGGCCCGTCTGGGCTTCGTCATCACCCCGGTGCCCGACGCCCATCTCTGCTGCGGCTCGGCCGGAACCTATTCGCTCACCCAACCCGAGCTCTCGACCCGCTTGCTCGCCAACAAGGTCGCGGCGCTCGAGTCCGGCATGCCCGAGCTGATCGCCACCGCCAACATCGGCTGTCAGCTCCAGATCGCCAGCGCGGCCCAGATCCCGGTCGTGCATTGGCTGGAGCTGTTGGAGGATGGCGGAGTGGCCCTTTGATCCCATTCACCGGCGTCGGCAACAAACCGTGAGATCATCCATCATGTCAGAACGTATCGGTTTCATCGGACTCGGCATCATGGGCCGGCCGATGGCCCTGAATCTACTCGAGGCCGGGTATCAGCTGACCGTGCATGCGCGTCGGCACGCCTCCATGCAGCCGCTGATCGAGGCCGGGGCGCGGCCGGCGGCGAGTCCGGCCCAGGCCGCGGAGGGGGCCGATCTCATCGTCACCATGGTCGCGGACACCGCGGACGTCGAGGAGGTGATCCTGGGCGAGCAGGGGGTCATGCAGGGCGCGCGTGCTGGGGCCATCGTCGTGGACATGAGCACCATCTCGCCGGCGGTGACCCGCGCGCTCGCCGCGCGGCTCGGCGCGGCCGGGATCGCCATGCTCGACGCGCCGGTCTCGGGTGGGGAGGCGGGGGCCAAGGCCGGCACGCTGTCGATCATGGTCGGGGGCGACCCGGCGATCTTCGAGCGGGCGCGTCCGCTGCTCGAGGTGTTGGGTGGTCAGGTCGTGCATGTCGGCACGCATGGCGCCGGTCAGGTGTGCAAGTCATGCAACCAGATCGTCGTGGGCGCGACCATCGCGGGCGTCGCCGAGGCCATCCTGCTGGCGCGCGCAAGCAATGTCGACCCGGCGAAGGTCCGCGAGGCGCTGCTCGGCGGCTTCGCCGGGAGCCGGATCCTCGAGACCCATGGTCAACGCATGATCGCGGGCGATTACGCGCCTGGATTCAAGGCCCGCCTGCATCAGAAGGACATGCGAATCGTGCTCGAATCGGCGCTCGATCTGGGGATCCCATTGAGCACGGCGGCACTGGTGGCCCAGTGGCTCAACGCGCTGGTCGGGCAGGGCCGCGGCGAGGAGGATTCGTCGGCGATCTTCGAGGTGATCCGCGGCCCCGGCTGATGTCCGCGGGCCTCTGGCGCCCGCTGTACTCCGTGCGGTCAGGCTCAGCGGTAGACCGTTGACGCGACCCCATTGATGACCTGGATGCGCGCGACCCCCGCGGCGCCGAGCGGACAGAGATAGGGCACGATGTTGATCGTCATGCTGTTGTTTCTGGACGACTCGGACATCAGCATCAGTGCCCCATCGTTGCGCGTGTCCCCAGGAAAGCAGCCGCATTGCGAGAGCATGTCGGTGGTCATGCCAGGCTTGAATTCACAGACCGCTCGATCCCCTTGACTGGGGCTCGACTGACAGCCGCCCACGGCGAGCGCCGTGAGCATCAGCAGCGCGGCCGCCCCGTGATCGGCACGGCGCCGCGACCTTCTCATCGTGCTTCGACCCTGCCTTGGCGCAGATGGGCGAAGGTGGCGACGACGCCGTCGCCGACCGCGATCTCATCGAGCAGCGCTGGATCCTCGACGCTCAGTTCGACGGTCTCTTGCGCGCCCCGTACCCAGATCTTGCGATTGCGCGTATCGATCGACTCGATCTTTCCATAGAGCGTGAGTGTCTCGATCAGGGTGCCAGCCGGGTGCCTCCCCTGCTCACGCTCGATGAAACTCTCGGTGGTCGCGCCGACCCGCACGCCCTCGTTGCTCTTGACGATATCCACGAGCACCGCCTGGGTGTCGGTGATGGTGAGACGGTTGCCGATCTTGATCTCGTTCAGCCGTTTGACCTCGGGCGGAATATGCAGGACCTCGAAGCGGCCCTCCGGGGTCTGGATGGTCAGCATGCGCCGCTCGACATTGACGACCACGACCGTGCCGGTCAGCTCATCGCTGACCTCGGTGGTCGCGATCGGGATGATCGTGGTCTCGGCGCGGTCATCCGCGCTGAGCGGGGCCGTCCCGGTGACACCGGCCAAGGCGAATGACACAAGCAGGGCGGTCTTGTTCACGGTCTTGTTCAAGTGAGTCTCCTCGGGTGGTTTTGTCGGGGTGCGGTCGGTCTCTGGATCAGGGATAGAGATGAAGATGGCGGGTGCTCTCGGCCCATTCGCGCTCCTCGGCGAGCAGTTGTCGCTCCAGGTCGCCGGGCTGGGCCGCGGGATCATCGACCCATTCACGCAGGCCTGTTCCGCCCGCGAGTAGATCGATCGCCAGCCGCTCGGTCTCGTACTCATAGTGAAAGTGGCGCCACAGCGGATAGTCGGGATATTCCAACCGGATCGCCTTGAACAAGAGCGCGATCAGCCGATATGGCTTGAAGTGAGCGTGCCGATAGGCCGCGCAGTCGGTATGGATTTGCAGGCCCTGGCAGAGTCTGCCCGCGTGCTTGTGGAAGGTCGGCTCGAACCAGCAGGGACGCAGCAGCGCGCCCTCCAGCCAGTCGCTTCGCGCGGCGTGCATCCGCGCCAGGAGGCGCTGCATGTCGAGGTCGGGAGCGCCGAGGATCTCCAGCGCGACCGTGGTGCCTCGTCCCTCGGAGACTGTGGTGCCCTCCAGCAGCACGGTGCCGGGGAAGCAGCGCGCCATGTTGAGACTGGAGGCATTGGGGCTCGGATTGATCCAGGCGAGCTCGCTGAGTGGCCAGCCATAGCCAGGACCGTCCTGGGGGCGATAGCCGTCCATGGGCAGGATCTCGAGCTCGATGTCGTGTCCGCGGGTCTCCACCAGCCAGCGTGCCAACTCGCCGAAGGTCAGCCCATGGCGCATCATGAGCGGGCCGGCGCCGACGAAGCTCTCCCAGCCGGGTTCCAGGCGCGTGCCCTCGATCGGCCGGCCGGCCGGGTTGGGCCGGTCCAGCACCCAGACCGCCTTGCCGGCCTTGGCGCAGGCCTCCAGCAGGTAGGCGAGTGTGGTGACATAGGTATAGATCCGGGTGCCGATATCCTGCAGATCGACCAGCAGCAGGTCGAAGTGCGCCAGCATGGCGTCGGTCGGATATCTGACCGCGCCATAGAGACTGAAGACCGGGATGCCGTGGCGCGGGTCGATGCCGTCACCGCTCTCGACCATGTTGTCCTGCTTGTCGCCGCGCATCCCGTGCTGGGGTCCGAAGGCCGCGACCAGGTTCAGGTCCGGCAGCGCCATGAGCGCGTCCAGACTGTGCGCCCCGCGCGCTGTGCATGAGGCCGGGTGGCCCAGCAACGCCAGACGCCGCCCTTGCAGCGGGCGCCGCAGGTGCGCATCCTCCACCAAACGATCGATGCCGAGTCTCACGTGCTCACAGCCATCCAGTCAGCCATAGACCGGCGTATCATAGCGTGATCGTGACCGTGATGAATCAGCTTGGATGCCTTGATGCCCGGCCACCGAGTGGTCATCGCGCGGCGCCAGGGTACGGACTCGGTTCGGGCACCCGGACCCACCCCCCATCCGCAACCCCTGATCATTCCGATCATTCCGATCATTCCGATCATTCCGATCATTCGTCCCTTGCCCAAAGCGCCATGCACTATCGTCTCAGCGATTTCCACTATGATCTCCCCACCGAGCTGATCGCGCAGCGTCCATTGTCCGAACGAGCCGCCTCGCGTCTGCTCGCACTCACCGGCGCGGACGACGCCAAGTCACCGAGCAGCCCGCGCGATCTGCGCTTTATCGATCTACCCGAGCTGCTCAATCCCGGTGACCTGCTGGTCTTCAACAATACGCAGGTGATGCGCGCCCGTCTCTTCGGTCACAAAGAGACCGGGGGGCGGGTGGAGATCCTGATCGAGCGGTTGCTCTCGCCACACCAGGCACTTGCCCATGTGCGAGCGAGCAAGCCGCCCAAGCCTGGTGCACTGATCCGGATCGACTCGATGGTCCATCTGAGGGTCATCGGGCGTGACGAAGCACTCTATCTGTTGAGTGCCGAGGGTGCGGACCTCGCCGAGATCATGTCCGCGCATGGACACATCCCCTTGCCACCCTATATTCAGCGTCCAGACGATGCCGCGGATGAGGCCAGATACCAAACCGTCTACAGTCGGCATCGCGGTGCGGTCGCGGCCCCGACCGCCGGATTGCATTTCGACGCGCCCATGCTGGCGCGGCTCGACGCCCTTGGCATCGCGCGCGCCGAGATCACACTGCATGTCGGCGCCGGGACCTTTCAGCCAGTGCGTGTGGATGACCTGGATCGACACGAGATGCATGCCGAGTGGCTCGAGGTGGATGAGACGGTATGCGCACGGATCGACGAGACGAAACGTGCTGGCGGACGTGTTGTCGCGGTCGGCACCACCAGTGTGCGTAGCCTCGAGACCGCGGCTGCCTCGGGGGCTCTAGGACCCTTCCGTGGTGATTCGCGTCTCTTCATCCGACCCGGCTATCGTTTTCGTGTCGTGGATGCCATGATCACCAATTTCCACCTTCCATCCTCGACCCTGCTCATGCTGGTCGCGGCATTTGCCGGCTATGATTCGGTGATGGCGGCCTATCGACACGCCGTGGCGAAGCGCTATCGCTTCTTCAGCTATGGCGATGCCATGTTCTTGTCTCGGAATGATGGTTCGCTGGCTTGAGCCGGGGATCATCCTCTCAGCGTGGCGTCCTGCTGATCTGCATCCGCGACTCTTGTGGCAGGCCGGCGGCTTCCATCATCACCTGGAAGAGCTGCGTGTTGTCCAGGATCTTGGTGCCTGGGTACCAGCGACCCTCATAGCGGCGGAAGAGATCCATGCCAGCGCCCATGGCGTAGACGCGGGTCAACTCATTGGTATGGCCTCCGGAGGCGAAGGTGACCTCACCATCGGGGAAGCAGTTGGCGACGAAGCAGGATGGAGTCTGTGGTGAGCCCGCGGGCTTGGCAATCTGCATGGGCAGGTCGCCGGCATCCAGCGCCAGCACGTTGCGCATATAGTTGTTGCTGTGATCCGAGGTCACGATCAGGAGTCTGTTGGTCCAATCGATCTGGTCATTCGGTTGGTTGACGAAGTCCACGACCGCCTGCACACCTTCGTGCAGATTCTTGACCGTCCCAACCATGCGCGCGAAATCGTTGGCATGGTTGGCCCAATCGATGTCACCCTGCTCGGCCATCAGGAAGAAACCGTCCTCATCCTGACTGAGCACCTTCAGCCGTGTAGGTTGGGGTGACGAAGGAACCCCAACAACCCACGGGCATTGATCCGCGTAGGTTGGGGTGACGAAGGAACCCCAACAACCCACGGACATTGAGCGAAACAGGGTTCCGGCAATGCGGTGCATCGGTCAACGGTGAATAAATCGACACGATCGTCGCCAATGTTGGGGTTCGTTCCTCACCCCAACCTACGCCGGCCGCGATGGTGTGGCGGGCGTTGGGCGTGATCGGGCGGATGGAGATCAATGCCGACCAATTGGAGCAACCAAGCCGATGCGCTATCGTCGTGTCCTGATTCCTGGGGCCAGCTATTTTTTTACCGTCAACCTGGTGGACCGCTCGTCGCGGTTACTGGTGGACCGTGTCGCGGACCTTCGCGAGGTGGTGCGTGACGTTCGGGATGCGCATCCGTTCGCGATCGTCGCCTGGGTGGTGCTGCCAGATCATCTGCATGCCGTCTGGACGTTGCCGGAGGGCGATGCCGATTACGCGACGCGGTGGGGACTCATCAAGGCAGGGTTCTCACGGCGCATTCCGAAAGAGGAACGCATCCGCGCCAGCCGTGCGCGCAAGGGGGAACGCGGCATTTGGCAGCGGCGCTTTTGGGAGCATCTGATCCGCGACGATCGCGATCTGGCGCGACATGTCGATTACATCCACTGGAACCCGGTCAAGCATGGCTACGTGGATCGCGCCGTCGATTGGCCTTATTCGACATTTCATCGTGATCTGCGGCGTGGACATGTGACGGCTGAATGGGGCGTTCGGGAGGATGTTGGGGTTCGTTCCTCACCCCAACCTACGTGGGCTGCCGCTTACTGGACTCGCGAGGGCGTGACCATGGTCGCCGCGGACACCGATGGGGATGGCATCCCGGATGATCTTGACAATTGCCCATTGATCGCGAATTCCGGCCAGGTGGATCTGGATGTGGACGGTGTCGGCGATGTCTGCGATGTCTGCGACTCGGATATCGACGGCGACGGGATGTCGAATGACTTGGAGAACACCCGTGGCTTGAATCCTCGCGATCCGGCCGATGCGCTGCTCGATTCAGATGGCGATGGCTGGACGAACCTGGGCGAGTCCCTTGCGGGCACAGATCCGTATGATGCCAATAGCTTACCGGTGAGCGATCGACTCGTCGGTCTGTCACGATCAGGAGTCTGTTGGTCCAATCGATCTGGTCATTGTCGCCCCGTCGTTGGACACGAGATGATTGGAAAATGTGCGCGCGAGCGATCCGGCAGGTGATTTCTGCGGCATCCTGAGGAGTGCGTGGTTTTCTCTCGGCCGGGGCTGGCTTTTGCCATCGGAGTCGCGTAGACTCCGGCCATCGTATCCACCCGGTCGATGCGTCGTCTCGCGGCTGAGCCCCATCTTATCCATCGGCCTCACCCCGCTGATCATTACAATAATTTACCTAGGCCGGTCCCGCATCGAGTGCGGTCGAACGGCCGGCTTCAGGAGTGTTGATGTCTTTCGAGTCTCTCGGCCTACGGGCCGAATTGCTGCGCGCGATCGCCGCGCAGGGTCACACATGCCCGACTCCCATTCAGGCCCAATCCATCCCACAGATCCTCGCTGGTCATGACCTACTGGCCGGCGCTCAGACCGGCACTGGCAAGACTGCTGCCTTCGCGCTCCCGCTCTTGCAGCGGCTCGCGGAGACGCCCCGAGCGCACACTCATCCGCGCGCACTGATCCTGACGCCGACCCGTGAGCTGGCCGCGCAGGTGTCCGAGCGCGTGCAAGCCTACGGTCAACATCTGCCACTGCGCTCGGCGGTCATCTTCGGTGGCGTCGGGATGCAGCCACAGGTCGATCGTCTGCGCCAGGGTGTCGACATCCTGGTGGCGACGCCGGGGCGACTGCTCGACCATGTCGGGCGTGGCTCGGTCGATCTGTCGCGCGTGGCCATCCTGGTCCTCGATGAAGCCGATCGCATGCTCGACATGGGCTTCATCCACGACATTCGCCGTGTGCTCGCGCGTCTGCCCAAGCAACGCCAGAACCTGCTGTTCTCGGCGACCTATTCGGACGAGATCAGGCGACTGGCCGATGGGTTGCTCGTGCAGCCCAAGCAGGTCGAGGTGGCGCGTCGCAACACGCCCGTCGAGATCATCGAGCAATCCGCGCACCTGGTCGACAAGGCGCGCAAGCGTGATCTGCTCGCCCATCTCTTCCATCGCGAAGACTGGCGGCAGGTGCTGGTGTTCACCCGCACCAAGGCCGGGGCGAATCGCCTTGCCGAGCATCTGGGTCGCGAGGGCATCACGGCGGCGGCGATCCATGGCAACAAGAGCCAGTCGGCACGGACCCGCGCACTGGACGATTTCAAGCGTGGGAGCGTGCGCGCCCTGGTCGCGACCGATATCGCGGCGCGTGGGCTGGACATCGTGGATCTCCCTCAGGTCGTCAATTTCGAATTGCCCAACGTGGCCGAGGACTATGTGCACCGCATCGGGCGCACCGGTCGCGCCGGTGCGGGTGGTGCGGCTGTTTCACTGGTCAGTCACGACGAGCGCGGTCTGCTCGGCGGGATCGAGCGTTTGTTGCGGCGGCAGATCACGCTGCATCCGGTCAGCGGGTTCGAGCCTTCGGCCGAGCCGCCAGAGACTCCAGCGGATCCGAGTCTCAGGCGCGGCGCGCGCCCGCCACGCCGCGACTCGTCCAAGCCCGCTGCGATTGGCGCGGTGACGGTCGCGCGGCGCCGGGGGGGGCCCGAGCGCCGGCGGGTCGGCTCAGGCTCATCATCGGTCTGATGACTTCGTCTCCAGCGGTTGGGGACAAAGACGATCGAGGCAGTTGCGTGTTGATACCTCGGTCGTTCTCTCTCTCTTCAATACGCTTTCATGGAACCCTGAATGATGAATATCTACGTTGGCAACCTGGCCTACGGTGTCACACAAGACGAGCTGCGCAGCGCATTCTCAGCCTATGGCGATATCGCGAGCGTGAACTTGATCACGGATAAGTTCACTGGCGAGTCCAAGGGCTTCGGCTTCGTCGAGATGCCGAACAACTCCGAGGCCGACGCTGCCATCAAGGGATTGAACGAAACCCCCTTGAAGGGCCGCAATATGAAGGTTAACCAGGCCAAGCCGCGCGGTGATCGTCCGTCACGCGGACCGCGCTGGTAAGCCGACCACGGATCCCGGCGCATCTGGCCCGGGGTCCTTCGCGGGGCGGCGAGCGAGGTCTACTGCTCCCGTCCCGCGCCCCTCCTGAATCGCTGTCCTGCCGCGATGCTCACCGAGCTGCTCTACCGTATCCGTCCAGCCCGCCCGCAAGCCCATCTCTTCGAGGTCGAGATCGAGATCCCGGCTGTCACGGCGGAACAGGTGACCCTGTCCATGCCGGCTTGGATCCCCGGCAGCTACATGATCCGCGACTTCGCTCGCCATCTGCTCAGGCTCGAGGCCATGACGGCCGCCGGGCATCCACTCGACTGTGTCAAGCTCGACAAACAAACCTGGGTCTGTCCATCCGCCGGCGAGTCGTTCAGCGTCCGCTATCTGGTCTATGCCTGGGAGCTCTCGGTGCGGACCGCGCACCTGGATCAGACCCACGCCTATTTCAACGGCCCCAATCTATTGCTGTGCGTGCATGAGCTGAGACAGCGACCCTGTCGGATCGAGCTGCTCGCGCCGCCGGAGTCGCTGGGTCGGGAATGGCGTGTCGCCACCAGTCTTCAACCTGATGTGGTCGATCAACGCGGCTTCGGGCTCTATCGCGCCGCTGACTATGCCGATCTCATCGACCATCCGGTGGAGATGGGGCAATTCGATGAGATCGGGTTCGTGGTCGAAGGGGTCGAGCACCGGATGGTGATCGCGGGACGTCAGCATGCCGATCTGGATCGTCTCGCGGCCGATCTGCCGCGCATTTGTGCCACCCACGCGGCCATGTTCGGCGAATTGCCGATCGATCGTTATCTCTTCCTGGTGACCGCGGTCGGCGATGGCTATGGCGGACTGGAGCATCGGTATTCGACCAGCCTCATCTGCGCGCGGGATGATCTGCCCCATCCGCGCGACACCACGCTGACCGATGGCTATCGGCGTTTTCTCGCGCTCTGCAGTCATGAATACTTCCATCTCTGGAATGTGACGCGTATCCGCCCACAGGCATTCATGGATGGCGGACTGGATCGCGAGGTTCACACCCGCACGCTCTGGGCTTTCGAGGGGATCACCTCCTATTACGACGAGCTCGCCTTGGTGCGCAGCGGCTGTATCGATGCCAAGGGCTATCTCGGGATGCTGGCGGCCACCATCACGCGCCTGATGCGCACGCCGGGGCGGGCGGTGCAAACACTCGCCGAGTCGAGCTTCGACGCCTGGACCAAGCTCTACAAGCAGGACGAGAACGCGCCGAATGCCATCATCAGCTATTACGTCAAGGGGGCGATCGTCGCCCTGGCGCTGGATCTGACGATCCGCCGCGACACCCATGGCGCGTGCTCACTCGATGATGTGATGCGCGCGCTCTGGGAGCGTCATGGTCGCAGCGGGCTGGGTGTGTCCGAGCATGGTGTCGAGCGGTTGGCGAGCGAGGTGTCTGGACTGGATCTGGACGGCTTCTTCGCCGAGTCACTCGAGGGTGTGGCGGATCCGGATCTGGCTGGACTGCTGGCCGAGGTCGGGGTCGCGATGCGGCTGCGGCCACAGGCTGGCCCCAAGGATCTGGGCGGCTGTGTCGATCAGCTCGCGCCTTGGAGCGCGCGCCCGACACTCGCCTTACGTCTGCGTGTGGGCACGGGCGAGGCGCTCGTGCAGCATGTCATCCGCGGCGGGGCTGCTGAGCGTGCCGGGATCGCGCCTGGTGATGTGATCGTCGCTATCGAGGGTCTGCGGGTCACGGCCGAGCGGCTCGACACTCTGGTCGAGCGCACCGCGAGCGCATCGGGGATCTCGGTGCACCTGTTTCGCCGCGACGAGCTGCTGGAGCTGCGTGCCTTTCCAGAACCGGCGCAGGCCGATACCTGTGATCTGATGTTGGTCGAATCCGTGTCCGACTCGGTAGCGAGCGCGCGCGCGCGGTGGCTGACAGGCGGCGGTTGAGACGCCGATGGATCGCACACTCGAGTTGCTGAGACTGCTCGCCGATGGTCGTCTGCACTCGGGCGCGGTGCTCGCCGAGCGTCTCGACATGACCCGCGCCGCGGTCTGCAAGGCGGTGCGTCGTCTCAGCGATCAACTCGGCCTGGAGATCACGTCTGGACGAGGTCGCGGTTATCGCTTGATCACCCCCATCGAGCTGCTCGATGCCCAGCGCATCGGTGAAACACTCGCCGCGACGGGGCGCGCCCCGCCCGTCCGGCTGGAGATCCACCAGCGGATCGATTCGACCAATCGTCATCTGATGCGTGAGGCGGCGCATGGCGCGCCGTCAGGCACCGTCTGTCTGGCCGAGCGCCAGACCGCCGGGCAGGGGCGGCACGGGCGCTGCTGGGTATCGCCGTTCGGTGCCAACCTCTATCTATCGATCCTCTGGCGCTATCCCTGTGGCCCCGCCGGACTGAGCGGGCTGAGCCTGGCCGCGGGTGCGGTCGTGGCCGATGCGCTGCGTCAGCTCGGGGTCCAGGGCCTGGTGCTGAAATGGCCCAACGATCTGCTCTGGGGAGGGCGCAAGCTCGGCGGGATCCTGCTGGAGGTCAGCGGCGAGGCCCAGGGACCCTGTGTGCTGGTGCTTGGATTGGGGTTGAATCTGCGCATGTCGCGCGCTCAGGCGCAGGCGATCGATCAACCCTGGGTCGATCTGAGCGAGGCGCTGGGCGCCGAGCCAGTTGGTCGTAACCGCCTGGCGGCAATCCTGATTGGTGTCCTGTGCGATGCCTTGGAGCATTTCGCTCAGGTGGGTCTGGCCCACTATCGACCACTCTGGGACACATTCGACGCCTTGCGCGGCGAGCCAGTGATCCTGCTGCTGGGCGAGCAGCGGATCCGCGGGATCATGCAGGGGATTGCTCCGGATGGGGCATTGTGTCTCGCCACCCCCGAGGGCGAGCGGATGTTCCACTCGGGTGAGGTCAGCTTGAGATCGGAGACGATGTGATGCTGCTGCTCGATATCGGCAATACCAATCTACGCTGGGCGATCCAAGATGGCGCGCGGCTCGGCGAGGTCCGGATCCTGCGCCATGGCGGCGCGGTCCCGCTCGATCTGCTAGCCGATTGGGAGCGACTGGATCCGCCGCGGCGGGTGGTCGCGAGCAATGTCGGCGACGCCGCGGTGGCCGTGGCCATCGCGCGGGTGACCCACGCCTATTGGGACATCGCCCCCGAGCTGGTGAAGACCCGCTCCGTGTATGGTGATCTGAGGGTCGCCTATGCCGATCCCACGCGCCTGGGGGTCGACCGCTGGCTGGCGCTGGTCGCCGCCCACCGCTCGATCGATACGGCGGTGCTGATCGTGGATGCCGGGACCGCGGTCACCTTCGATCTCTTGCTGGCCGACGGACGTCACCTGGGCGGTCTCATCCTGCCGGGCGTGGAGATGATGCGCACCAGCCTGTTGGCCGGTACCCAGATTCCGCGCATCGATGCCGAGCCCACGGATGAGGCATGGGCCACAGATACGGGTCGCGCCGTCGCGGCTGGCAGTCTGCAAGGGATCGCGGCCTTGACGAGCCGTCTGTTCGATCGGCTCGCCGTCGAAGCGGGGGCCACGCCGCGTCTGGTGCTCACCGGAGGAGACGCCGAGCGTTTGATCCCGGCGATGGACCGACCCTTCGACCTGATTCCCGACCTGGTCCTGCGTGGTCTGGCCGAGGTGGCCGGGTCCTGATGCCGGATGCGCACGCAGTGCCGCGGGTCGATGGCGGGCTGTGTGGGGTCGCGGCTCAGCGCGGTGATGTGGTGCCCTCGACAGGATTTGAACCTGTGACCTACCGCTTAGGAGGCGATCGCTCTATCCAACTGAGCTACGAGGGCAGGGGTGTGCCAGCGGGCATGGCGCAAGGCGTGGCGGTCGATGCCATCAAGTCCTGTCAGGCCATGGACCGACAAGATCGATCGGCACGAGTTTAACCGAAAAGGGCGTGCGGGATCATCTTATCGATCAGGATGTCGCGACCTCGAGACATGGCGACATCCAAGGCAGAGGTGTGATGTCGCGGTTGCCAAGCCATCGACATCAAAGCCCGCGGCGCGAGGTGTCTGCCGGATCTCCGTGGTCGGTCTGGGCGGGCTTGGCCGACGATGGGTGATTCGGGGTGGTCTGCCAGCGCAGTGCCAGGTCGGCGAGATGGGCGATGAGCGCCAGGGTCAGCCAGAGTCCGATCCAGATCCAACCCGCGTCAGTCAGGGCCGCGCGAATCGCCAGCAAGAGAAAGCCGCCCGCCAGCATGAAACCGATCAGCGCGCGTGGTGCGATGCCCTGTCCGGTCTGACGATGCAGGAGGACGAGCGCGACCGCCTCGATGACGACCATGACGAGGATCAGGTCGATCAGGCGAGCGCTCTCGATCAGCTCAGCCACGGGGATGCACGCGCCGCGCGCGCTCAGCGCGCGGAGACGAGTCCGAGCAGGTGGGCCATGTCCTTGAAGAAGATGCGCAGATGCGCGCCCGGACGGGCACGGACCAGGCGCTTGTTCATATAGGCCTCCCAGGTCAGATACTGCACGTCGGGGTCCTTGCAGATACTGACGAAGCGCTCGCGGCGCTTGTCGTTGGAATACCAGAAGTGCTGCATCATCCCGAGCACCCAGAAGACCCGGCCGTGGGCCTTCATGAAGCGCTGACGGGCCTGCTTGAGCGCGCGGGCATCGCCCGTGGCGAGAAAGCCATCGACCGCCTCGCCGGCCAGTCGACCCCCGACCAGTGCATAGTAGATCCCCTCGCCCGAGGCCGGCGCCACCACTCCGGCGGCATCGCCGGCGAGCACTAGGTCACGCCCATTGTCCCATTGGCGCATGGGTTTCAGTGGGATGGGCGCGCCCTCGCGGCGCAGGGTCTCGGCGTCGGCCAGACCAGCGCGGCGCCGCAGCTCGGTCGTGGCCGAGCGCAGCGAGAAGCCTTCCACCGCGGTGCCCACCCCGACACTGGTGGTCTCGCCGTGCGGGAAGACCCAGCCATAGAAGTCGGGCGAGATGTCGCCCTGGTAGTAGACGTCGCACCGCGTCCCGTCGAAATCGGCCGGTCCGCCGTTGGGCGGGGTGCGCACGATCTCATGATAGGCCGCGACATATTTGATCTGATCGGCACCAGGCACGCATTGTTTTGCAACGGCCGAGCGCGCGCCATCGGCGCCGATGACCGCGCGTGCGCGAACCCGCTCGGAATCCTCGCCGGTGCGGCTCGTCCCGGTGCGATAGCGGATGAGTGCGACCCCGTCGGTATCGCGCTCGACCGACTCGAAGGTGCCGGTGCGGCGCTCCGCGCCAGCCTCCGCGGCACGCTCGCGCAGCCATTCGTCGAAATGCTCGCGGTCGACCATGCCGACATAGCCGCCGTTGATCGGCATGTCGACTCGCTGCTCCGAGGGCGAGACCATCCGCGCCGAATTGACCTGATTGGCCAGCATCGACTCGGGGATGTCGAACTCGCGCATCGCCTGGGGCGGGATGGCGCCGCCGCAGGGCTTGATGCGCCCGCCGCGATCGAGCAGCAGGACGCGCTTGCCGCGCTTGGCGAGATCGGTGGCCGCGGTCGCGCCCGCGGGGCCGCCGCCGACCACCACGACATCATAGGTATCAGGATTCGTCATGATTTCGAGTCGCCAGAGAGCTGGATTCAGGGTTCAAGGGTCAGGTCTCAGAGTTCAGAGTTCAGGGCTCAGAGTTCAGGGCTAAAGGTTCAGGGCTAAAGGTTCAGGGCTAAAGGTTCAGGGTTAAGGGTCGTGGTTGCTCGCGAGTGGACAGCCGCTCGTCCGATGGGTCGCTGCTTCCCGGCCACGCGACGGCGCGCGGGCCAGCACAACACCCTGTCGCATCGGCTCGCCAGCTCCGGATTGCGCTGCCCTCACTCCTCACGCCTCACGCCTCACGCCTATGGCCTAAGGTCCTGAGTCCTCATCCCTGCATCAGCCCGCGAACCGCGAAGGCGCTGATCATCATCCCGGTGACATAGACACTGACACCGAGGCCGCTGAACCAGGTCGCGCGCTCCAGGGGTTTTTGCAGGAAGCGGATCATCAGGGCGATCTGAATGAGTAGGACGATGCCGACCGCGATGCCGTGCGCGGGCTTGTCCCAGCCGAACAGGAGGGCGATCACCACGACCTGAGGCAGGGCCATCACCAGGCTGGCCAGCCGTGCCGCGCCGTCGACGCCGAGCTGCACGGGCAGTGAGCGCACGTTCATCTTCTTGTCGCCCTCGATCGCCTTGAAATCGTTCAGGGTCATGATGCCGTGCGCGCCGATGCTGTAGAGCACGGCGAGCGCGAGGATGCGCCAGTCCGGCATGGCCGCGCCGATCATCACGGCGGCGCCGGTCACCCAGGCCAGACCCTCATAGGAGAAGCCGACCGCCAGATTGCCCCACCAGCCGTTGGACTTGAGCCTGAGAGGCGGCGCGCTGTAGGCCCAGGCGAGCGCCATGCCGAGCAGGGCGGCACCGAAGACCCAGTAGCCCGGGAAGGCATAGGCGAGCGCCAGCGAGACACCGGTCCAGATCAGTGCCAGATAGAGGCCCCAATTGCCCGGGATGCGTCCGGACGGAATCGGCCGGTTGGGCTCGTTGATGGCGTCGACATGCCGATCGAACCAGTCGTTGATGACCTGACTGCCGCCGCACATGAGCGGACCGGCCAGCAGGATCCCAGCGATCAGCAGCCACCACTGCGCGAGGATGGGCTCACCCGAGGAGACCACGCCGCAGGCGAAGGCCCACATCGGCGGGAACCAGGTGATGGGGTGTGTCACCTCCAGGATGGCGGACCAGGACGGATAGGCGGATGAGGCCGAGGGTGTAGCGCTTTGATTCATGAGTGAGGACTAATCGTCGATGACCGTTGAGGTGCTGGCTTGATCCGCGATCCCATAGCGGTCGATTTTGACGTATAGGCTTTGGCGGCTCAAGCCCAGCAGCTCGGCGGCCGAGGCGCGGTTGTCGCCAGTCAGCTTCAGCGCCGCTTCGATGCAGAGTCGCTCGATGGTGTCGGTCGATTCGCGCACCAGCTCCTTGAGCGGCACCCGCCCGACGCGTTCGGTGAGCTGGGCCAGCCAGCGCGGTTGCTCGGGACTGCTCGGCTGCTCGGAGTGCAGGCGTCGACCGACATCGCGGATGAAAAAGCCGAAGTAAGGGCGCTCGCCATTGCGCACGGCCGCGGCCGAGATCTCGATGTCCGTGATGGAGCCATACTCTCCGCGCAGTGTGGTGGCGAAGAGCCTCACTGTATCGTGTTGGCGCAGATTGGCGATCAGGACGTTGAGGTCGACACCAGGCCGGCCGAGCCAGCGGTCAAGCGACTCGCCGCGTGCCTGCTGCTCGGTGGCGATCTCGGTCAAGGCCAGGAAGGTGTTGTTGGCGCTGAGGACCCGTCCCTCGGCATCGGTGATGACGAGACAATCGGGTGCATTCTCGATCATGCGCAGGTACCGCGCACGGTTTTCGGGCATCGTCGGGGCGGTCGCGTCGGCCAGCAGCGGCGCGAGTCGCACCAGCAGGAAGGAGAGATTCTCCTGACGCAGCAGCGAGGCCGAGACCAAGAATTCCTGCATGCCGTCGGCCAGTCGCGCGCGCACATCGTCGGCACGCCCGGCGGTGCGCACGGCCGCGAGCAGTCCGTTGATGGCTTGAGTGCCATCGGTGTCGAATCCATCGGGGAAGGGGCGGCCGATGATCCGGGTCGGTGTCTCGCCGAGCACCTGCCCGGCAGCCGGGTTGGCCTCGACCACCCGCTGGGTCGCCGCGTCGATGATGAGGATCGCCTCGGAGACCATGCGAAACAACAGCCGATAACGGGTCTCGACCTGGCGAAAGCGCCAATAGTCGCGTTCCAGTGCCTGTTGCGCGTCGACGAGTTGCTGCTGCAGTGCCGCGAGGCCCTGCAGATCCTGCCCGAGCGCGATCACCTGCGAGCCGAGCGTCACCGCGCGGTAATAGATCGGGATCTCGGTCCCGCGCAGTGACGGGTGGGTCACTTGGCGTCCACGTGCGATCCGGCCCTCGCGTGCCTCGCAGAGCAGGGCATCGAGGCTGCCCCGACTCTCCGGGGCGGCGGTCGCGAGCCAGCTTTGACCGATCCAGTCGCGCCCGAGCTCGATGGCAAGGTTCGCGCTTCCAAAGGCCAGATCCTGGATGATGCCAGAGGCGTCGACGACCAAGGCGATATCCGTGGCGCCCTCGACCAGTCGCGCCGCGGTCTTGGCATCGATGCCGCCAAACGACTCGAGCGGGGTGCTGAACGGGCTCATTGACGGTCAGACCCTCCAGTGCGTGATGGCTCGCTCGACCGGTCGGCTCGCGGATCGCGCGGTGGCTGCTGGTTGGCAGGATCAAGGACCGCGGGAGACGCTCTGCCCTCGATGTCGCTGCACTTGATATCATCGAGCGCTGGGCTCGGTGGGTCTCGTTCAGATTGCAGGATCATGATTTCAGCGCGAGCGCAAATCACGTCATGCCGTGAATTCGAATGCAGAGTTTGCCTGCGTCGCTTGAGAACAACGATCACGATTATAGGCAGAAATCATGCCAAGGCGCCCTGAGCAAGCCGATGCGCAGATCCGCCGCGCGGTCGCACAGCCAGCCGTTGTGCGACGCCTGATCGAGCGGAGATCGCCGCGACGGATCGCGCTCGTCAGCCGAGTGACCCGCGTTGGGCGGGTCCTCTGAGTCAGGCTCGCGCTTCTATTGTGATTCCTGGCGCCCCGTTGTCAAGTCAGGTTTACGTAAAGTCTAGTTGACGCATCCTTGAAACCGGACTAGATTCGTCATATCCGCCTTCCGGATGGCGGCCACAGCCTTTGATGATGATTTTTGCCCCATGACGCTTCCGCGATCACAATCCGCGCCGCGCCGGCCGCTCTATACCCCTGAGGAGCGACGCCGTCGCGATGAATCGCCTTGGACCCTGGTACAGGGCATCCTGGCGCCCGTCCAGTTCGTCGTCTTCCTGGTCAGTCTCTATCTGGTGCTGCGTTTCTTGGCCACCGGGGAGGGCGAGCTGGCTGCGATCATCTCGATCGTCATCAAGACGCTGATCCTCTATGCCATCATGATCACCGGCGCGATCTGGGAGCGGGTGGTCTTCGGGCACTATCTGTTTGCCCCGGCGTTCTTCTGGGAAGACGTCTTCAGCATGCTGGTCCTGACGCTGCACACGGCCTATCTGATCGCCTTGGCGACCGGTTGGCTCGACTCGGTCGCTCTCATGTGGCTGGCCTTGGCCGCCTATGCCGCCTATGTGATCAACGCGGCCCAGTTCTTGATCAAGCTGCGCGCGGCGCGACTCGATCAAGCGCGCGATGAGCAGCAGAAGCGTCTCGCCGAGGTGGCCGAATGAGTCGTGTGGCGGCGCAGCAGGTGAGCGCGCCCGGACTCGATCCTGCCGCGAGCCTGACCCGTGAGCGTGGTCAGCGACAGGTCTTCTGTGGCCTGGCCGGGATCGTCTGGCTGCACCGCAAGATCCAGGACGCCTTCTTCCTGGTGATCGGCTCGCGCACCTGCGCCCATCTGCTGCAATCGGCCGCCGGCGTCATGATCTTCGCCGAGCCGCGTTTCGCGACCGCCATCCTGCAGGAGCGTGATCTGGCGGGGCTGGCCGACTGCAATCAGGAGCTCGACCGGGTGGTCGGCGAGCTGCTGGCGCGTCGTCCCGACATCGGCACGCTCTTTCTGGTCGGCTCATGCCCATCCGAGGTCATCAAGCTCGATCTGGCCAAGGCCGCGGAGCGACTCGGCGCGCTCCATCAGGGGCGGGTACGTATCCTCGATTATTCGGCCAGCGGCCTGGAGACTACCTTCACCCAGGGTGAGGATGCCTGCCTGAAGGCGCTCGTGCCCTTGCTGCCACCCCTGCCGGAGGGCGAGCGCTCCTTGTTGGTGCTGGGCACCTTGCCTGACGTGGTGGAGGATCAGCTGGAGCGGCTCTTCGCCGAGCTTGGCGTCGGTCCGGTCCATTTTCTGCCCCCGCGTCGCACCAGCGCCTTTCCACCGCTCGGCGGTGGCACTCAGGTGTTGTTGGCCCAGCCCTTCCTGAGCGAGACCGCTCGGGCCTGTCAGGCGCGCGGGGCGACCCTGTTGAGCGCGCCCTATCCCTTCGGGATCGAGGGGACGCTCGCCTGGCTGCGTGCCGCGACCGCGGCCTGGGGTGTGCCGGAGGCCCGGCTGCAGGCCGTGACGGCCCCCGCGATCGCGCGTGCCGAGCGCGGTCTGGCGCATCATCGCGAGCTGCTCGCGGGCAAGCGCATCAGCTTCCTGCCGGATTCGCAGCTGGAGATCCCCTTGGCCCGTTTTCTCCAGCGCGAGTGTGGCATGACCCTGGTCGAGGTGGCTACGCCCTTCCTGGATCGCCAGCTCATGGCGGAGGAGCTGGCGTTGCTGCCGACCAGTGTGCGTCTCATCGAGGGGCAGGATCTGGAGCCGCAGCTCGAGCGGGTGCGCGCCGACCGGCCCGATCTGACCGTCTGTGGGCTGGGTCTGGCCAATCCACTGGAGGCCGAGGGTCTGCGCACCAAGTGGTCGATCGAGCTGGTGTTCACCCCGGTGCATGGCTTCGATCAGGCGGCGGATCTCGCCGAGGTCTTCGCCCGGCCGCTGCGGCGCGCCGCATTGCTGAAGGTCTGATCTCATGCAGCTGACGCTTTGGAGCTACGAGGGACCCCCGCACATCGGCGCCATGCGCATCGCCGCTTCGATGCGCGGCGTGCATCTGGTATTGCATGCCCCGCAGGGTGATACCTACGCGGATCTACTCTTCACCATGATCGAGCGGCGCGCCGAGCGTCCGCCCGTGACCTATACGACCTTTCAAGCGCGCGAGCTGGGCGGGGATACCGCCGCGCTGGTCAAGACCAGCGTGGCCGAGGCCTATGAGCGTTTTCGCCCGAGCGTGCTCTTGGTCGGGGAGGCCTGCACCGCCGAGCTGATCCAGGATCAACCCGGTGCGCTGGCGCGCGGCATGGGTCTGCCGGTTCCAGTCCTGCCGCTGGAGCTGCCGGCCTATACGCGCAAGGAGTGCTGGGGCGCCAACGAGACCTTCTATCAGCTGGTGCGTGGACTCTTGCGATCACGGGTCCCCGAGGCCGGCCGACACCGCCCGGCGCGTCCGGACGGTCAGCGGCCCAAGGCCAATCTGCTGGGGCCGACCGCGCTCGGTTTCCGCTGCCGCGACGATGTCGCCGAGGTCACCCGACTGCTCGATTCGGTGGGGGTCGATGTGCATGTGGTCGCCCCGCTGGGCGCGACCCCCGAGGATCTGCTGCGCATCCCCGAGGCGGACGTCAATGTCTGCCTCTACCCGGAGACCGCCGATCAGACCTGTCACTGGCTGGAGCGGATGTTCGGCCAGCCGACGGTGAAGACGGTCCCGATCGGGATCGGGGCCACGCGCGACTTTCTCGACGAGGTGGGTCGTCTGCTCGCGGTCGAGGTGGCCGCTGCCAAGTCGCCGATTTGGTCTAGAATGCCCTGGTACTCGCGCTCGGTCGATTCGACCTATCTCACCGGCAAGCGTGTCTTCATCTTTGCCGATGCGACGCACGCGGTGGCCGCGGCGCGGGTCTGCGTGGATGAGCTGGGGTTCACCCTGGTAGGGCTCGGGACCTATGCGCGTGAATTCGCCCGCGACCTGCGCGAGTGCGCGAGACGCTACGGGGTCGAGCCACTGATCACGGACGATTATCTGGAGGTCGAGCAACGGGCGGCTGAGCTGCATCCCGAGCTGATGCTGGGGACTCAGATGGAGCGACATATCGCCAAGCGTCTGGGCATCCCCTGCGCGGTCATCTCGGCGCCCGTGCATGTGCAGGACTTTCCGGCGCGTTATGCGCCACAGATGGGTTTCGAGGGGGCGAACGTCCTCTTCGACACCTGGGTCCACCCCTTGATGATGGGGCTCGAGGAGCATCTCATCACCATGTTTCGGGAGGACTTCGAGTTTCATGACGCGGCCACGCCGTCGCACCTCGGTGCACCGGCGACCGCGGCTCGACCGGACGCGGTGCCGGACGAGACGCCGCTGCCAACGGACAGGTCGGATTCGGACCAGGCCGCGGCCGTAGTGTGGGCGGCGGACGCCGAGCAGGAATTGAAGAAGATCCCGTTCTTCGTGCGTGGCAAGGCGCGTCGCAACACCGAGCGCTTCGCCGAAGAGCAGGGTATCCAGATCATCACCGTGGAGACGCTCTACGATGCCAAAGCGCACTTCGGCCGCTGATCAGCGCGCCACCACGACGGACATCACGCCGGTTCGCGTGGTCATTGTCAATCTGGACGGGCATCTCGCCGGCACCACCGAGCGGGCTCGTCCGTCCCTGCAGCGCGAATTGCCCGGATTGCAGCTGAGCCTCTATGCCGCCACCGAGTGGGCGGATGATCCGCGGCTGTTGGAGCGCTGCCGCGAGGACATCGCCCGCGGCGATATCATCATGATCACCATGCTGGTGATGGAGGAGCACTTCAAGCCGATCTTGGCCGACCTGGCGGCGCGGCGTGATCACTGCGATGCCATGATCGTGTGCATGTCGGCCGGCGAGCTGATGAAGATGACCCGGCTCGGTGGCTTCAAGATGGACGGCTCGCCGGGCGGCCCCATGGCCCTGCTCAAGCGTCTGCGCGGCAACAAGGAGAAGAAGCAGAGCGCCGGCGCTCAGCAGATGTCGATGCTACGGCGCATCCCCAAGCTGCTGCGCTTCATCCCGGGCACTGCTCAGGACGTGCGCGCTTATTTCCTGACGCTGCAATACTGGTTGGCCGGCTCGGACGAGAACCTGGGCAACATGATCCGGTTCTTGATCGATCGCTATGCCGATGGTCCGCGGCGTCATCTGCGCGGCACGCTCAAGGCCGCGCCGCCGGTCGAATACCCCGACGTGGGTCTCTATCACCCCAAGATGAAGGGGCGCATCTCGGATCAGGTCGCGAGCTTGCCGCGGTTGGACGCCAAGGAGCGCACCGGCTCCCGGGTGGGTCTCTTGTTGATGCGCTCCTATGTGCTGGCCGGCAACGCGGCCCATTACGACGGTGTCATCGCGGCACTGGAGTCGCGCGGTCTGGAGGTGGTGCCGGCCTTCGCCAGCGGTCTGGACGCCCGTCCCGCGATCGAGCGCTTCTTCATGAAGGACGGCCGGGCGACGGTCGACGCGGTGATCTCGCTCACCGGCTTCTCGCTGGTCGGCGGGCCGGCCTACAACGACTCCAAGGCTGCCGAGGAGATCCTGAGCCAGCTGGACGTGCCCTATCTCTCCACCCTGGCGGTCGAGTTCCAGCCGGTCGATCAGTGGGAAAACTCCAGTCAGGGTCTGTTGGCGGTCGAGGCGACCATGATGGTGGCCATCCCCGAGCTCGATGGGGCGACCGGCTCGCTGGTCTACGGCGGTCGCAGTGGGGCTGGCGCGACCCAGGGCGCCCGCGACATGCAGTCGCATGCCGAGCGCGCGCAGCGGCTTGCCGATCGGGTCGCCAACCTGGTGCGGCTGCGTCGTGTCCCGCGCGCCGAGCGCAAGGTCGCGATCGTGCTCTTCAACTTTCCACCGAACGCGGGCAATACCGGCACCGCCGCCTATCTCTCGGTCTTCGCCTCGCTCGATCACACCCTGCGGTCGATGCGGGCACAGGGTTACTCGGTCGATCTGCCGGCCGATGTCGACGCCCTGCGCGAGCGCATCGTCAATGGCAACGCCACCCGCTATGGCGCCCATGCCAATGTCCATGTCCGCGTGCCGGTCGACGACCATGTGCGTCGCGAGCCCTGGCTGGCCGAGATCGAGAAGCAATGGGGCGCCGCCCCCGGCAAGCAGCAAACCGACGGGGCCTCGCTCTTCGTGCTGGGCGCCCAGTTCGGCAATGTCTTCGTGGGGATCCAGCCCGCCTTCGGCTATGAAGGCGATCCCATGCGTCTGCTCTTCGAGAAGGGTTTCACCCCGACCCATGCCTTCTCGGCCTTCTATCGCTGGATCCGCGACGACTTCGGGGCTCATGCCGTGCTGCATTTCGGCACCCACGGCGCGCTCGAGTTCATGCCCGGCAAGCAGGCCGGACTCGCCAGCACCTGCTGGCCGGATCGCTTGATCACCGATCTGCCCAACATCTATCTCTACGCCTCGAACAACCCCTCCGAGGGCACCATCGCCAAGCGGCGTGCCGCGGCGACGCTCATCAGCTATCTCACCCCCCCGATTGCCCATGCCGGGCTCTACAAGGGCCTGATCGATCTCAAAGGATCCATGGAGCGCTGGCGCGGTCTCCCGCCGGAGGATCAGGATGAGCGCACCGAACTTGCGACACTGATCCAGGCCCAGGCCGCCGAGCTCGAGCTTGCCGAGCTCGAGCCCGCCTGGAACGGTGACGCCGAGACCCGCATCGCCAAGCTCAACGAGAAGGTCCTGGAGCTCGAATACACCCTGATCCCGCATGGGCTCCATGTCGTGGGCCAGGCGCCGAGCGAGGTCGAGCGGCTCGATCTGCTGCTCGCGGTGGCCGAGGCCTCCAAGGACCTGCGCCCGACGCGCGAGGCGCTCGCCGCGCTGCTCGCCGGCAAGACCCCGGAGAAGGCGCTCAAGGCCGGCGGCATGCCGGTCACCCATGAGCATGTCGAGCTCTTCCGCGAGCTGGCCGAGACCAACCGGTTGTTGCTCGAGGACACCGAGACCCCGGCGATGCTGCATGCGCTCGATGGCGGCTTCATTCGTCCGGCCCCGGGCGGCGATCTGCTGCGCACACCGGCGATCCTGCCGACCGGGCGCAATCTACATGGTTTCGATCCCTTCCGTCTGCCGAGCGCCTTTGCGGTCAAGGATGGGGCGCGTCAGGCGACCCGCCTGATCGAGCGTCATCTGGGCGACGGCAATGGCTTCCCCGAGACCATCGCGCTGGTGCTCTGGGGGACCGACAATCTCAAGACCGAGGGCGGTCCGATCGGACAGGCGCTGGCCTTGATCGGCGCGCTGCCGCGCTTCGACAACTATGGACGCCTGGCCGGCGCGACACTCATCCCGCTGGCCGAGCTGGGCCGTCCGCGCGTGGACGTGGTCATGACGCTTTCGGGCATCTTCCGCGATCTGCTCCCGCTGCAGACCCGTCTGTTGGCCGAGGCCTCCTTCCTCGCCGCCTCGGCCGACGAGCCGCCCGAGCTGAACTTCGTGCGCAAGCATGCGCTGGCCTATCAGGAGACGCACGGCTGCGACCTGGAGACCGCGGCACTGCGGGTCTTCAGCAACGCCGACGGGGCCTATGGCGCCAATGTCAACTTCCTGGTCGACAGCAGCCGCTGGGACGAGGAGGACGAGCTGGCCGAGACCTATACGCGTCGCAAGTGTTTTGCCTATGGCCGCTCGGGTCAGCCGGTGGCCCAGGCCGAGCTCCTGAAGAGCGTGCTCTCCACCGTCCAGCTCGCCTATCAGAATCTGGACTCGGTCGAGCTCGGCGTGACCACGGTCGATCACTATTTCGACACCCTGGGCGGGATCACCCGCGCGGTCGGGCGCTTCAAGGGTGACGATGTCCCGGTCTACATCAGCGATCAGACCCGCGGCGACGGGGTGGTGCGCACACTCTCGGAGCAGGTGGCGCTCGAGACCCGGACCCGTATGCTCAACCCCAAGTGGTACGAGGGCATGCTCAAGCACGGCTACGAGGGGGTGCGTCAGATCGAGGTCCATGTCACCAATACCATGGGTTGGTCGGCCACCACCGGACAGGTCGCCCCCTGGGTCTATCAGCAGCTCACCGAGACCTATGTGCTGGACGAAGAGATGCGCCGTCGGCTCGCGCAGCTCAACCCGACCGCCTCGGCCAAGGTGGCCAACCGCTTGATCGAGGCCCATGAGCGCAACTACTGGACGCCCGATCCGGCGACGCTGGAGGCCTTGCGCCAGGCCGGCGAGGAGCTGGAGGACCGTCTGGAAGGCATCGTCGAGGAGGCCGCCGCGTGACGATTCGAGCAGACGCATTCGGCCTGCCCGGCGATTTTCCCAAGCGCCCCGATGGCGAGGGTAGCGTGCAGGTCGAGCTCGATCCAGACATCCGGATCGACACCGCCAAGGTCTTCGCGGTCTATGGCAAGGGTGGCATCGGTAAGAGCACGACCTCCTCGAACCTCTCGGTGGCCTTCTCCAAGCTTGGCAAGCGGGTCTTGCAGATCGGCTGCGATCCCAAGCACGACTCGACCTTCACCCTGACCAAGTCCTTGGTACCGACCGTCATCGACATCCTGGAGTCGGTCGATTTCCATGCCGAGGAGCTGCGCCCTGACGACTATGTCTACGAGGGCTATAATGGGGTCATGTGTGTCGAGGCAGGCGGACCGCCAGCCGGCACCGGCTGCGGCGGCTATGTGGTCGGCCAGACCGTGAAGCTCCTCAAGCAACACCATCTGCTCGAGGATACCGACGTGGTCGTCTTCGACGTGCTCGGCGACGTGGTCTGTGGCGGTTTTGCCGCGCCCTTGCAGCATGCCGAGCGCGCGCTCATCGTGACCGCGAACGATTTCGACTCCATCTTCGCCATGAACCGCATCGCCGCGGCCATCCAGGCCAAGGCCAAACACTATGGGGTCAGGATCGGTGGGGTGATCGCCAACCGCAGCCGCATGACCGACGAGATCGACCGGTTCAACGCGGCGGTGGGTCTGAAGCGGCTTGCTCATCTACCGGACCTCGACGTGATCCGGCGCAGTCGTCTGAAGAAGTCGACACTCTTCGAGATGGACGACGCGCCCGGTCTGGCCGAGGCCAAGGCGGAGTATCTGCGTCTCGCCGAGATGCTCTGGGAAGGGGTCGAGCCGCTGGATGCCCAGCCGATGCGCGATCGCGACATCTTCGATTTTCTGGGGTTCGATTGATGGCCAACGGGTCCTATCAAGAGCGCCGCGCGGCGATCGAGACCTACTTCGACCGCACCGCAGCCGATGCTTGGAAGAAGCTCACCTCGGATGCCAAGGTCAGCCGCATCCGCGAGACCGTGCGTGCCGGTCGCGACGACATGCGCGCGACACTCTTGAGCTGGCTGCCCGCTGATCTCACCGGCAAGCGTCTGCTCGATGCCGGCTGCGGCACAGGCGCCCTGGCTGTCGAGGCGGCGCGCCGCGGTGCCGAGGTGGTCGCGATCGATGTGGCGCCGACCCTGATCGAGATCGCGCGCGAGCGTCTGCCGCGGGATCTGGGGCCGGGTTCGGTGCGCTTCGAGGCCGGCGACATGCTGGACCCGGCGCACGGCGACTTCGATCATGTGGTCGCCATGGACTCGCTGATCCATTATGTCCCGGCCGATGTGGTGAGGGTGCTCGGCGAGCTGGCCGGTCGGACCCGCGGTTCCATCCTCTTCACCTTTGCCCCGCGCACGCCCGCCTTGGCGGTGATGCACGCGCTCGGTCGCTTCTTTCCGCGCGGCAATCGCGCGCCGGCCATCGAGCCGGTCGGTGTCGAGACCCTGAAATCCGCGCTGGCCGCCGCGCCCGCCTTGGCGCAGTGGCGCTCGCAGCGGACCAAGCGGGTCGCTGTGGGCTTCTATACCTCGCAGGCCTTGGAGCTGGTTCCGGCATGAAGAGGCTCCCGACCTGTCTGGGCATGGCCGCCGCTCGGGTGGCCCGGGTGGCCGCAAGGCTGTGCCCGGTCGTTGTTCGGCCCGGCGTCGGCCGGTCTTCATCACTTGCTTGGGAGTCTTCCAACACCAAGAGATCCAGAGCATCGTTCGTCAGGTCGGTCGCCAAAGGTTCGTGTCTCGCCCCCCCGATCGGCCCCGGTCCGCGGCGGTCATCGCGTTTCGACCTAGCCGGTCATCCCGGTTAGTCTTTCGTCCCACGGAGGTCTCATCATGACAGCAGCCATCACCAGCTATATCGACGTTGCACAGCTCGTCCTCTATGTCTTCTGGTTCTTCTTTGCCGGGCTCATCTACTATCTGCACAGCGAGAACAAGCGCGAGGGTTATCCCCTGGAGTCCAGCCGCGGTGGCCGTGTCAAGATCGAGGGTTTCCCGCCCATGCCGAAACCCAAGACCTTTGTCCTTCCGCATGGCGGTGGGACGGTCTCGGTGCCCCGCGCCGAGGCGCCGGATGTGATCAACGCCACCCCCGCGGAACCCTATCCGGGTACGGCCTATATCCCCAAGGGCGATCCCATGTTGTCGGCCTTCGGCCCGAGTGCATCGCCGGATCGCGCCAAACATCCGGATCTGACCTATGAGGGGCAGCCCAAGATCGTTCCGCTGCGTGTCGCGACCGATTTCTCGATCGCCGAGAAGGATCCGGATCCGCGCGGCATGACCGTCATCGGCTTCGATGGCGAAGTCGGCGGGACCATCACCGATGTGTGGGTCGACCGTTCCGAGCCGCAGATCCGCTATCTGGAGATGAAGGTCGCCAAGAACGGCAAGCAGGTTCTGTTGCCGATCAACTTCACGCGTTTCGACAAGACGAATCGCAAGGTCAAGGTCACGTCGATCCGTGGCGAGCACTTCGCGAATGTGCCGACCTTGTCCAAGCCGGATCAGATCACGCTCTATGAAGAGGACAAGGTCTGCGCCTACTATGCCGGCGGTCATCTCTATGCGACCGCGGACCGGACCGGGCCTCTGTTGTGAGGGAGCATGAGTCCGAGCCGATCCCCGGCTTACCCGAGCATCTCCCGCCTGGCGAGGAGATGCTCTGGCAAGGTGCGCCGCGCTGGCCCGTGTTGGCGCGACGCGCCTTCCACGTATGGAAGATTGCGTTCTATTTTCTACTGATCCTGCTCTGGCAGGTGCTCGCCTCGGTCGCCGCGGGTCAAACCCTGATCACGACCCTGTCCGGGTCGCTGTGGGTCATCGCGCTGGCGGCGATTGCCATCGGTGCCCTGATGCTGCTGGCCTGGTCCATGGCGCGGGCCACCATCTATACCATTACCACGCACCGCGTCGTGATGCGTTTCGGCGTGGCCCTGCCGATGATCGTGAACTTCCCCTTCAGCCAGATTCGCTCGGCCGAGATCCGGCGCTACTTGGATGATACCGGTGATATCCCTTTGATCCTGAAGGAGGGCGCGCGCGCCTCCTATGTCATCCTGTGGCCCCATGTGCGTCCATGGCATTTCGCTCGGCCTCAGCCGATGCTGCGCGCGATCCCCGAGGCCAGCAAGGTCGCCGAGATCCTCGCCGCCGCGCTGGCGCGTGACCTTGAGCACGACTCCGGCGGGACGGCGACTGGGCATCATGAGCCGGACGATGATGATAGTGTGCCGCGGATTACCCGGATATCCTGACGAGGTTATATCTTGAGTGACATGCATGATCGCCCTTTTCCGCGGCATATCCTGATCGCGATCGCGGCCTTGGTCGGTTTCACGATCCTCGCTGTCGCCCTGGCGCGCATCACGGGCTATGATCCGACCCAGATTCCGCTCGAGGCGGAGGTCGCTGGGCGTGATATTCGTTTCGTCGATGGCGATCGGGGTGATCTGAACGTCTATGATGCGTCCACTGGGGTCTTGCTCGAGGTGATCCCGCCGGATGAGGACGGCTTCATCCGCGGTCTTCTCCGGACCTTGGAGCGCGAGCGGGGTAAGCACGGCGTGGACCTCGATGGACCCTATCGTGTCAGCTATCGCGCCGATGGCCATTTCACGCTGGAGGACGGCTCGACCGAATTCCTTGTCAGCCTTCGGGCCTTCGGAGCGACCAACGAGGCCGCGATCGGGCGTTTCCTGAGCCCGCAGCAACCGATCGCGAGCCCGTGACGGGCGTATCCGGCGCGAGCGCGCGCAGCGGTACAAGTCAATGGCGAGCGGCGCGCGTGGACATTGGGGCGCGCGCGGCTCGCCCTTCCTCGAGGCTCGCTGACGCGGCCGGTCGTCCCGATGAGGCGGTCGGTCGCGCAAGTCATTCGGGCTAAGGATCTCACGCATGCTCGACTACGCCCTGCCAGTAGGCTTTGCGCTCGGGCTCTGGTGGTTCAGCACTGGGCTCGTTCTATACCTGGACAACCTGCCGGGACGCACCTTCCGCTGGACCCTGCTCGGTGGGGCGATTGCGCTCGCACTGGCCATCTTCGTCTTGGTGGTGAGCAGTCCATCGACATCGGCCGTCGCCGCCTATGTCTCCTTCACCGCGGGTGTGGTCGTGTGGGGCGTGCTGGAGATGAGCTATTTCACCGGACTCGTCACCGGCCCACGCAAGACGGCTTGTCCGTCGGGTTGCACCGGGTGGCGGCGTTTCGGCCTGGCGGTCATGACCAGTCTCTACCATGAGATCGCGGTCTTGATGTCGGTCGCCTTCTTGGTGGTCATCGCCTGGGGCGAGCCCAATCAGGTCGGCACCTGGGCCTTCGTCGTGCTCTGGTTGATGCGCTGGAGCGCCAAGCTGAATCTGTTTCTCGGCGTGCCCAATCTGAACGACTGGCTGCCGGAACATCTCGCCTATCTCAAGACCTATATGCCGAAACGGAGCATGAATCTCCTGTTTCCGGTTTCGGTGACCCTGTCGACCCTGGCGGCGGCGCTGTTGGTATTCCGGACGCTGGACCCCGAGTTGACCGGGTCCGCCGTCGTCGCCTTGATCCTGGTGGCGACCCTCTTGTCCCTCGGGATCCTCGAGCATTGGTTTCTCGTGTTGCCGCTGCACGACGAGGCGCTCTGGGCCTGGGCACTGCCGCAGCGCAATGAAACCCTGAACGACGCCGCTCAAACCAGGGTTGGCGCGCCCGCTCGGGCGAGTGGCCGGCTTGGTCGGGCAACCGACGCCAAAGGGCCAGAGCCGTGACCCCACCGCGCCATTCACACCCTGTCTCATATCCCGGAGGTCGAGATCTTCGCCAGCACCCGCCCGCTTCGCTGCTGGCATGCCTATAGTATAGAATCGCCACGGCCGTCGAGCGCGAGGATGCGCTGAATCGAAATCTTGACGGTCTTGAGCCAAGTCATATCATCATGCTGGGAAATCGGCTAGCCTATATCCTAGCGCGCCCAGGGATGGCGCAAGCGACCGATTCGATGAATCGAGATTCGAACATGATCAGACCTGGCTTTCCCAGCCGGAGTGCTCCGCCTTCAGTTTGGCCCGTTTCCGAGGATTTCTCATGCGTATATTGATGATCCAGCCCAACTATCATTGTGGCGGTGCCGAGATTGCCGGAAACTGGCCGCCCGGATGGGTGGCATACATCGGCGGTGCACTCAAGCATGCCGGCATGACGAACGTCCGCTTCGTCGATGCCATGACCTATGACATCCCCGATGACAAGCTGCGCGAGATCATCCGTGTCAATCAGCCCGACGTCGTCCTGGCCACGGCCATCACGCCGCAGATCTACAAGGCCCAGACCACACTGCAGATCGCCAAGGAAGAATATCCCGATTGCGTGACCGTGCTCGGCGGCATCCATGCGACCTTCATGTACGCGCAGGTCTTCAGCGAGGCGCCGTGGATCGACTATATCGTCCGTGGCGAGGGCGAGGAGATCGCCGTCGAGCTCCTGCAATCCATCGAGGCTGGCACGCACCGCAAGGACCGCAAGCGCATCCGGGGGATCTCCTATCTCGATGACGACGGTCAGGTGGTGGCCACGCCCGCGCGACCGGTCATCGAGAACCTGGATACACTCACGCCCGACTGGTCCTTGCTGGATTGGGACAAGTACATCTACACCCCGCTCAATTGCCGGGTCGCGGTGCCGAACTTCGCGCGTGGCTGTCCCTTCACCTGCCGTTTCTGCTCGCAGTGGAAATTCTGGCGCAAGTACCGGCATCGTGATCCGAAGAAGTTCGTCGACGAGATCGAGGCCCTGGTGCGCGACCACAATGTCGGCTTCATGATCCTCGCCGACGAGGAGCCCACCATCTTCCAGAAGAAGTTCGTCGCGCTCTGCGAGGAGCTGATCAAGCGCAAGTTGCCGCTCTACTGGGGTATCAACACCCGGGTCACCGATATCATGCGTGACCGCGACCTGTTGCCGCTCTATCGCAAGGCCGGGATGGTCCATGTCTCGCTCGGCACCGAGGCGGTCTCACAGCTGAACCTCGACACCTTCCGCAAGCAGACGACGGTCGAGCAGAACAAGCTTGCCGTCAAGCTCCTCCAGCAGGCTGGGATCGTCGCCGAGGTCCAGTTCATCATGGGCTTGGAGAACGAGACCCCGGAGACCATCGAGGAGACCTATCGCCTGGCGCAGGATTGGAAGCCGGACATGGCGAACTGGAACATGTATACGCCCTGGCCCTTCGCCGAGCTGTTCGAAGAGCTGGGCGACCGGGTCGAGGTCCGTGACTATTCCAAGTACAATTTCGTCACGCCGATCATGAAGCCCGAGGCGATGACGCGCGAGCAGGTGCTCAAGGGCGTGCTGAAGAACTACGCGCGCTTCTACATGCGCAAGAGCTTCCTCGAGTATCCCTGGATCAAGGACAAGTTCCGTCGTCGCTACATGCTCGGCTGTCTCAAGGCCTTCGCCAAGACCACCGCCTCCAAGAAGTTCTACGATCTGGAGCGACTCAAGATGAAGGGCATGACCGCCGAGGTGGATCTCGGGTTCGACGCCTCCAAGGTCTTGACCGCGGAGGAGATCGCGCAGCTCAAGCGCGATCGACCGGATCTTGCTGCCGACATGAATTTCAAGGGCACCCCGGTCAAGATCGTGGCCTGTGGCGCGCCGGACGATCTGCAAGTGAACGAGTCGGATCTGCCGATCAGCACCAGCAGCGCCGCCAAGCCCAATCTCACCTCGGTGCAATCAGACTAGATGGGATGACCGACATGGCGCACGCACTCCCTGCCGGTTTGCCACTCGCACTTCTTGATCGGTTCGGGGATATTCCTCCCGCGTGTAGCCTAGCGGCATTGCGGAAGGTCGTCGACACGACCTTCCGCGATGCCCATTACAAGGAGGCGCTCTTGGGGTTGCGCGAGCGAGCGGACGAGCCGCTCGCGCTCTACGTGCACGTGCCCTTCTGTCACGTACGCTGTCTCTACTGTGCCTGCAATACCACCATCACGCACAGCGAGGAGCGCGTCGACCAGTATCTGGACATGCTCGATCGCGAGATGGCCATGGTCACCGAGCTGATCGGACCGGGTCGGGTCGTCGATCAGCTCCATGTCGGTGGAGGCACTCCCAACCATCTCAACGAGCCACAATTGGCGCGTCTGATGGAGATCGTGGAGCGGCACTTCGCCTTGCTCGATCATGCCTGTACCTCGATCGAGTGCAATCCACGGCGCACCTCGGCCGGTCAATTGGATCTCATCTATGGTCTTGGCTTCAGGCGCGTCAGCTTCGGTGTCCAAGACCTCAACACCAATGTCCAGCGTGCCATCGGACGGGTACAGTCGCTCGACATGGTCCGTGATGTCTACCTGACCGCGCGCGAGACCGGCTTCGAGAGCATCAATCTCGACCTCATCTATGGTCTACCCTTCCAGACACCGGCCAGCTTTCAAGCCACATTGGACCGGATCGTCGAGCTTGGCCCGGATCGCATCGCCTGTTTCAGCTATGCGCATGACCCCTTGACCCGGCCGCATCAGCATGCCATCAGTCTGGATGATCTGCCGACGCCGGTGGAGAAGCTCTCATTGCTCCACCAAGCCGTCGAGACCTTCACTGACGCGGGTTATCGCTGGGTCGGTCTCGATGTCTTCGCGCGGAAAGACGATGAGCTGACCTGTGCCCAGGAGGAGCGGCGTCTCTACCGCAACGCGATCGGCTATACGCCCATGCCGGGCAAGCAGGTGTTGGGCTTTGGGCCGAGCGGGATCGGCGAGGTCAGTGGCGCACTGGTGCAGAACGCGGCCGACCTCAGAACCTGGCAGCGTCTGATCGCTGCTGGCTCGCTGCCGGTCGGACGGGGGCGTCGCTTGACCGATCAGGAGCGCCGCCGCCGTGAGGCGCTACTCTATCTGATGTGTAATCTGGAGCTCCCGGCGAGCTCCGCTCGGTGGCTCGGCAACGAGTACGAACGTTTCTGCAGTCATGCCGGGCAGGGTCTGCTCGTGGTCACCGATGACAAGATCCAGGTGACCGAGGCGGGTCGCTATCTACTCCATGGTCTCTGTGTGTCTCAGGATGCCTCGCTCGACTGGGTCACGACGCAGTGGCAAGCGACGGCTGAATCATGAACCTTTCCCAAGGCGGTCCTGCCGTGGCCCGGGTCGGGCCGAATGCCATCATTCGGGTGGCCGAGGCATTGGAGGAGCGGCATGGCCCCGCGGCGCTCGCCCGGCTGCTCGATGCCGCCGAGCTTGGTCACTATCGGCAGGCGCTACCCACCGAGATGGTCGATGAGCGCGAGGTGACGCGAGTGCAGACCGCCTTGCGCGAGCAGCTCGGTCTCCAGGAGGCGCATCGCATCGCACGGGATGCGGGTCTGCGCACGGGCGACTATCTGTTGGCCAATCGCATCCCCCAGCCAGTCCAGCGGATACTCGAGGTCCTGCCGGCGCCGCTCGCCAGTCGTGTCTTGATCAAGGCCATCCAGCGCAATGCCTGGACCTTCGTCGGGAGCGGCGTCTTCTCCGCGCGACCGGGTCGACCCACCCATCTGATGGTGACCAATGGTCCGATTTGTGCGGATGTGCGTGCCGACGAGCCGGTGTGCGACTTCTACGCCGGGAGCTTCGAGCGGCTCTTTTCACGTCTCGTCCATCCCCGTGCACGGGTCAGCGAGATCGCCTGTCAGGCGATGGGCGCTCAGGCCTGTGTCTTCGAGGTCCGCTGGTAATTGACCCCAGCGCATCCAGGGTCACCGCCACGGCGTCGCGAGAGCGGTCTGGCGGTGATCCATGCCGATCGGCTTTGGGATCCCATCAGTCTGGCCCAGATGACGCAAGCGCGCGAGGATGCGCTGAGACAGCAGGGTCTGCGTCCTGGCGAGGTGGTGCTCTGTCCCGACGCGCCCGCGCTGGATCTGGTCCTGATGGTGCTGACGCTGGCGCGGATGGGGGCAGCACTCTGTCCCTATCGCGCGGCGCTCGACCAGGCCGAGCGCGCGGCCCTGGCGGACGCGACGGGTGCGGAATGGTTCTGGTGTCCAGCCTCCGGCATGCTGACCGACAGCGGTCGGCGCACCGCGACACCCTGGCCACTGGACTCGCCCTTGTCCCTGCTGGTCAAGACCAGCGGCAGCAGTGGTCTGCCGAAGGTGGCGATGTTGACCCACGCCAATCTCCAGAGCGCGGCGCGTGCGGGCAATGCGCGTCTGGGCCTGAGCCCTGGCGACCGCTGGCTCTGCTGTCTGCGACTGAGTCATATCGGCGGTCTGGCCATCGTGTCTCGCTGCGATCTTGCCGGCGCCACGCTGGTCCTGCACGCGGGCTTCGACGCCGCCGCCGTGGCGCGTGACCTCGCTACCCACCGCATCACGCATGTCTCGCTCGTCCCGCCCATGCTGGATCGTCTGCTGGCGATCGGTGCGACACCGCCACCGTCGCTGCGGGTGCTGTTGGTGGGTGGGCAGGCGCTGAGTCGGGTGCTGCTGACGCGCGCGCTCGCCGCAGGGTGGCCGATCCACACCACCTATGGGATGACCGAGACGGCCGCGCAGATCGCGACCGCCACCCACGCACTCGCTCGTCCGGTCGCGGATGGCTGGGTCGGTCCCCCGCTCGAGGGTGTTCAGATCAGGTCCGATGCGGATCAGGCCCAGCTGCGGGTGCGTGGTCCGATGGTGATGGCTGGTTATGCCAATCCGGCCCGCCGGCCCGGTCAGGGGTTGCGCGATGGTTGGCTCCTGACCGCCGACCGCGGGCGACTCGACGCGACGGGAAACCTTTTGGTCCAGGGCCGCGCCGATGAGATCCTGGTCATCGGTGGGGTCAATGTCTCGCTCAGGCGGATCGAATCCGTGCTCTGGACGGCCCCCGGGGTGGAGGATCTCGCGCTCGTCGCGCTCCCCGATCCAGTCTGGGGCCATCGCCTGGTCGTGGTGTATCGCGGATCGCTCGAGACCACGGCGCTCGCGCGCTGGTGCGAGGCTGTCCTGAAGGGGGCCGAGCGACCCCGCGGGTTCAAGCGGGTCAGCAGTCTGCCATTACTCGATTCAGGCAAGCACGATCGGGTGCGCATCCGCGGCCTGGCTCGATCACTCGATCCGGATGAGCGCCTGTCCTTGGATTGAGTCAGTGCGCGGGCGGCGCGATCTCCAGGATCAGTCCCGAGTCGTCGACCTCGACCCACAAGGACTCGCCATTGCGTCGCTTCATCTCCAGCACCTGGTGGCGTGGCACCCCCCGGACCTCGCGCGTGATCACATCCATCACCCAGCCATGCGTGATCACCAGGACGCGTTGCCCGGCATGATCGCGGGCGATGCTCTGGATGGCATCCATCACCCGGTCAGCGAAGTGGTCGAGCGATTCGCCGTCCGCGAACGGGGCGGCTGGATTGCGTCGCGTGATCTCCTGATGCAGGCCCGGATGAGCGATCGACAAGGCCTGCTTGGTCATCCCCTGGATGTGACCGAAATGGCGCTCCTTCAAGCCAGCGTAGATCCGCGGAGGCGCTTGACCCCAAGCCTGCGCCAGGATCTCGGCGGTTTGTGTCGAGCGTTGCAGTGGACTGCTGCAGATGGATGCGAAGGCGAATCCGGCCAGCTCACGCGCGAGCGCGCTTGATTGGTGCCGACCGGTCTCGTTGAGCGGAACATCGATCCAGCCTTGCAGGATGCCGCTGATGTTCCAGTCCGTCTCACCATGACGAGTGATGCAGATCTGGGCCGGGGGTGTACTGGTGGACATCGACTGGTGCCCGAGTCAAGTGTGAGTGCGCAGGCACGACGATGTTGAAGCGGCTGGGTCGGCGCATGGCCAGCCCTGCTCGATGACCGCGCCGCCGAGACATTCATCCGCCTGATAGAAGACGATCGATTGGCCGGGTGTCACGGCGCGCTGTGGATGGGTGAAGCGGACTCGGCAGCTCGCGGGCTCGAGTGCAATGATCTCGCAGTGCTGCAATGGTTGGCGATGACGCAGACGCGCCAGACACTGGAAGGGTGCCTCGGCCGGGGGGGCCCCGGCGATCCAGTGTGGTGCGCTCGCGGTGAGCCCGCTCGACATGAGACGCGGGTGATTCGAGTCTTGAGCCACGATCAGCGCATTGCGCGCGGCCACCTTGTCGACGACGAACCAGGGTGCCTCGCGACCACCCTGGATGCCGCCGATGCCCAGCCCCTGGCGCTGGCCGAGCGTGTAATAGGCCAGCCCGCGGTGGACACCGATCGGCACGCCCGCGAGTGTTTCGATGGGGCCTGGATCATGAGGGAGATAACGCGCGAGAAATTCCTGGAAGCGGCGCTCGCCGATGAAGCAGATCCCGGTGCTGTCCTTCTTGTCGGCATTGTCGAGTCGCAAGCCGCGTGCGATTTCTCTGACCTCGAGCTTGCGCAGGTCGTGCAATGGAAAGCAGGCCCGGCTCAGCTGGGTCTGGTCGAGACGATGCAGGAAATAGGTCTGATCCTTGTCCGGGTCGGCGCAGCGTCGCAGATGTGCGCCCCGGTCATCGTGGGTGAGATGGGCATAGTGACCCGTGGCGATCATGGTGGCGCCCAGCCCTTGGGCATGCTCGAGGAATGCGCTGAATTTGATCTCGCGATTGCAGAGGATATCGGGGCTCGGGGTCCGCAGCGCGCGATATTCGGCGAGAAAGGACTCGAAGACGCGATCCCAGTATTCGGTGGCGAAATTGACGGTATGCAGGCGGATCCCCAGGCGGTCGGCAACCGCCTGGGCGTCGGCCAGGTCGCGCGCGGCGGCGCAGTAACCAGGCGCGTCGTCCTCCTCCCAATTCTTCATGAAGAGTCCTTCGACCACATGACCCTGCTCGATGAGCCGATACGCGGCGACCGCCGAATCGACGCCGCCCGAGAGTCCGACCATGATGAGCGATGCGCGCGAGCACGAGGATGAGGCAGATGTGAGCATGGTGTGATCCTACGGCGGGTCGGTATGCGCCGCAATGGTGCATTGCAGGTTACTTGGCGCGCGTCCTGCGCGGAGCGCCGCGACCGCGCAGGCGCTAGACTCGACTCTCGACAGGATCGGGTCGTGATCAGGGTGCACTGGGCCTCCTGTCATCGACCGGTCGGCCCACTCCAGTGGCTGGACGGCTCAATCAGTCACCGGGCGACTGTCATTCCGGCATGGTGCATGCTTTGTCCATCCGAGCGGGTGTCGCGGATGCTGATGCTCGACGAGGCCCGCGCGCCTCATGCAGGCGGCCGATCCAGCCGCGGCGAGATCTGCGCAATCACCCGGCTGGGTGATAGCATGCAGACTTTTGGTGATCCGAGAGAGCATGATACATGGCCTACAACAACATCAAGATTCCGGCGGGTGGGGCGAAGATCCAAGTCAACGCGGACCTGTCACTGAATGTCCCGGACAATCCGATCATCCCCTACATCGAGGGGGACGGCATCGGCATCGATATCACGCCGGTCATGTGCGCGGTGGTCGACGCGGCGGTTGCCAAGGCCTATGCTGGCAGGCGCCAGATCCATTGGATGGAGATCTATGCCGGGGAGAAATCCACCCGCACCTATGGCGAGGACGTCTGGCTGCCCGAAGAGACGCTCGCGGCCGTCAAGGATTTCGTCGTCTCGATCAAGGGGCCTCTGACCACGCCGGTTGGCGGTGGGATCCGCTCGTTGAACGTGACCCTGCGCCAGGAGCTCGATCTCTACGTCTGTCTGCGTCCGGTGCGCTATTTCAACGGGACGCCAAGCCCGCTCAAGGAGCCTCAGCACACCGACATGGTGATCTTCCGCGAGAATTCGGAGGACATCTATGCCGGGATCGAATGGCAGGAAGGGTCTGCCGGCGCCAAGAAGGTCATCGATTTCCTGCGCGGCGAGATGGGTGTGACCAAGATCCGCTTCCCTGAAACCTCCGGGATCGGGGTCAAGCCGGTCTCGCGCGAGGGCACCGAGCGTCTGGTGCGCAAGGCGATCCAGTACGCCATCGACAATGATCGAGCCTCGGTGACCCTGGTGCACAAGGGCAACATCATGAAGTTCACCGAAGGGGCCTTCAAACAGTGGGGCTATGATCTGGCCCAGGCCGAGTTCGGCGCCAAGGAGATCGGGGGCGGACCCTGGTGCAGCTTCAACAATCCCAAGACGGGCACCGAGATCGTCATCAAGGATGTCATCGCCGATGCCTTCCTGCAGCAGATCCTGCTGCGGCCCAAGGACTATGACGTGATCGCTACCCTGAATCTCAACGGTGACTACATCTCGGACGCACTGGCCGCCCAGGTCGGCGGCATCGGGATGGCGCCCGGCGCAAATCTGTCCGATTCTGTCGCCATGTTCGAGGCGACCCACGGGACCGCACCCAAGTACGCGGGCAAGGATCAGGTCAATCCCAGCTCATTGATCCTGTCGGCCGAGATGATGCTGCGTCACATGGGTTGGACCGATGCGGCCGATCTCATCATCCAGGGCGTGGAAGGCGCGATCGGCGGCAAGACCGTGACCTATGATCTGGAGCGGCTCATGGAGGGCGCGACCAAGGTCAGCTGCTCGGGCTTTGGTCAGGCGGTGATCGCACGCATGGGCTGAGCGACTGACCAGCGACGGGTGAGCGCGCTGGGCGTTTTCGCTGAGCCCCGGCGGGGGAGGGCAGGGCGAGCGTTGCCCCGCCGAGAGGTGCGCGCGGATCCGCGAGGGTGCGGATCCGCTCAGTCATGCTGGACTCAGCTCACGCGATGCACGCTGGCGGCGTGCAGTCCCTTGGGTCCCTGGTTGATCTCGAACTCGACCTTCTGGCCCTCGCGAAGGGTCTTGTATCCCTCCATGTCGATTGCCGAGAAGTGTACGAAGACGTCCTCTTCACGCCCATCAGGCTGCACGAAACCATACCCCTTGGCATTGTTGAACCACTTGACGACACCGGTCATCATTGGCTGACTCCTCCATATCGATCTTGTTTTGGTGGTGGTCGTTATCCTTGTCGGGCGTGGTCACTTGAATCCTCGGCGCCACGCCATAACTGCGTAGTATAGTTAGGTGAATTCATCGGTCAATCCGATGTCGAGCCGCCCGATGTCGGTGCGGATGAGCCGTCGGCGCATTGGCCCTATAGTGCCTCGTGTATTGATACAGATCCAGATTTCCGTGCCATGAGTGATGATATCCCGAGCGAGGATCGCGAATCCGATCTCAGGCTCAAGGAGGCCCGGCCCAAGCTGCGTCGGCCGCCGATGTTCAAGGTCCTGCTGCTCAATGATGATTACACCCCGATGGAGTTCGTGGTACAGGTCCTCGAGCGCATCTTCGGCATGGGCCGCGAGAAGGCCACGCAGGTGATGCTCCACGTTCACACTCGTGGTCGTGGCGTGTGTGGGATCTATACCAAGGACATTGCTGAGACCAAGGTCGCGCAGGTCAACGACTATGCGCGAGGTCACCATCATCCCTTGCTGTGTACGATGGAAGAGGCTTAGTGGCGGTGCGATCACTGGTTGTCAGCACACGCCGATCAGCGTTTCGTAAACCCCCGCTTGGAATAGGCCGATGCTTAGCAAAGAGCTCGAATTGACGCTGAACCGGGCCTTCAAGGAGGCGCGTGCGAAGCACCACGAATACATGACGGTCGAGCACATGCTCCTGTCGCTCCTCGACAATCCGAGCGCCGCGCGGGTCCTGAAGGCCTGCGGCACGGATGCCGAGCGGCTGCGCCGCGAGATCACGGCCTTCATCGATGAGACCACTCCACTGATCCCGCCGCACGAGAAACGTGATACCCAGCCGACCCTGGGCTTCCAGCGCGTGCTGCAACGCGCGGTCTTCCATGTCCAATCCGCTGGCAAGAAAGAGGTGACTGGCGCCAATGTCCTGGTCGCGCTCTTCAGTGAGCAGGACTCACAGGCCGTCTATCTGCTCGCTCAGCAGGATGTCACCCGTCTCGATGTCGTCAATTACATCTCGCACGGGATCTCGAAGGTGCCCGGCGAAAACTCGGAGGACGAGGTCCCGGGCGAGCTCGAGGAGCCACGTGGCGAGGACAAGGAGGGGAACAGTCCACTCGATAGCTTCGCGACCAATCTCAATGAGATGGCGCGTCAAGGGCGGATCGATCCTTTGATCGGCCGTGGCAGCGAGATCGAGCGCACCGTCCAGATTCTCTGTCGTCGGCGCAAGAACAATCCACTGTTCGTCGGCGAGGCTGGTGTCGGCAAGACCGCGATCGCGGAGGGTCTAGCCAAGATGATCGTCGATGCGCAGGTGCCCGAGGTGCTCAGCGACGCCGTCGTCTATGCGCTCGATCTCGGCGCCTTGGTGGCGGGCACCAAATATCGCGGTGACTTCGAGAAACGACTCAAGGCGGTGTTGGCCCAGCTCAAGCGTCAGCCTCATGCCATCCTCTTCATCGATGAGATCCACACCATCATTGGCGCTGGCTCGGCATCGGGCGGTGTGATGGATGCCTCGAACCTGATCAAGCCGGTGCTCGCTTCGGGTGATCTGCGCTGTATCGGCTCGACGACCTACCAGGAATACCGGGGAATCTTCGAGAAGGACCGTGCCTTGGCGCGCCGCTTTCAGAAGATCGATATCGAGGAGCCGAGTGTCGATGAGACATTCGAGATCCTCAAGGGGCTGAAGACACGCTTCGAAGCGCATCATCAGGTGACCTACACGCACTCCGCCCTGCGTGCCGCCGCCGAGCTCTCGAATCGTTACATCAATGATCGCCATCTGCCCGACAAGGCGATCGATGTCATCGACGAGGCCGGCGCCCACGTGCAGCTGCGCAGCCCGTCCAAGCGCAAGAAACGCATCGATGTCGGGGATGTCGAGGCGATCGTGGCCAAGATGGCCCGGATCCCCTCGAAAAAGGTCTCGGCATCGGATACCGAGTCACTGCGCAATCTCGACCGCGATCTCAAGATGGTGGTCTATGGCCAGGATGTCGCCATCGATGCCTTGACCGCGGCAATCCGGATGAATCGATCCGGCTTGGGCACGGAGGAAAAGCCGATCGGATCCTTCCTGTTCACGGGGCCCACCGGCGTTGGCAAGACCGAGGTCACCCGTCAATTGGCGCGGATCCTCGGAATGGAGCTGTTGCGCTTCGACATGTCCGAATACATGGAGCGCCATACGGTCTCGCGCCTCATCGGCGCGCCCCCCGGCTATGTCGGCTTCGACCAGGGTGGGCTGCTGACCGAGGCGGTCAACAAGCATCCGCATGCCGTCTTGCTGCTCGATGAGATCGAGAAGGCGCACCCTGATGTGTTCAATCTGCTCTTGCAGGTGATGGATCATGGGACGCTGACCGACAACAACGGACGCAAGGCCGACTTTCGCAACGTCGTGCTCGTGATGACGACCAATGCAGGGGCCGCGGAGACCGCGCGCCGCTCGATCGGCTTCACCGAGCAGGACCATGCCACTGATGGCTTGGAGGCGTTGAAACGCTATTTCACGCCCGAGTTTCGCAATCGTCTGGATGCGGTCGTGCAGTTCGGGGCCTTGGGTGAGGAGACCATCCGGAGCGTCGTCGACAAGTTCGTCTTCGAGCTCGAGCAGCAGTTGGAGGAGAAGAAGGTCGCCTTGATCGTGGATCCGGATGCCCGTGCCTGGCTGGCCGCGAAGGGCTATGATCCACAGATGGGCGCGCGGCCCATGGCGCGCGTCATCCAGCAAAGCATCAAGAAGCCGCTCGCCAACGAGCTTCTGTTCGGCGACCTCGTCGGCGGGGGTAGTGTACGCATCAGCGTCAAGGATGGAGCGTTGGCCTTCGAGATCAAGGGGGGGCAGCGTCCATGATGCACTCGGGGCGGTCTTGCCATTGACCGAGATGCTCGTCGTGACGACCCTCGTCGATGACTGACCGCTTGGGTGATCCGCGCATCCGTGACTGATCCGTCCAGGAAACCGCGACCTCTGATCTCGGCATGGGTGGCGCGGGCCGACCCTGCCGCCTCCGATCGGAATCGGCCAACCCCCTCGAGAGGCGCTGTGAAAGCGTCATGAGCGACGTGGCGTACAGGATGAAGCCGCTCGGTGTCCCCGCGAGTGAATGAGTGGAATGGTGCCGGAGAACTGCTCGGTGGCTAGCGGGCGCGGTAGACGATACGGCCCTTGGTGAGGTCGTAGGGAGTCAACTCGACGGTCACCTTATCGCCAGTCAAGATGCGGATATAGTGCTTGCGCATCTTTCCCGAGATGTGAGCGGTGACGGTGTGGCCATTCTCGAGCTGCACCCTGAATACAGTGTTCGGAAGGGTCTCCGTCACGGTCCCTTCCATTTGGATGACGTCATCTTTTGACATGGTGGTGTATCGAGTCCTGAGTAGAAATCTATCGTGCTGAAATCGCCGAAGCTTACCACAGCTCGATCCTCAAGTCCCCCTGTTGCGGATCGAAATCCAGCGGCTCGCATCCATTGATCAGGTGGTCGGCGGCTCATCCAGACGGTGGCGCGCTCATCGACCGGCGGCGCGTGAGTCCACGTCCAACGCCTGCCCGCGCTCGAAGGTGATCCATTGCCGTCCGTCCCAGGCTTCGATCGCACGGAACCGATCCTTGTAGCGCATCTTCTCCGAGGCCTTGATCCAGTAGCCGAGATACAGATGGGCAAGGCCCATCCGCCGTGCTTGCATGATCTGGATGAGGATCGCGCAGGTGCCGAGTGAGCGCTCAGCGAGCGCGGGGTCGAAAAAGGTGTAGACGGCCGAGAGTCCGTGCTCCAGCACATCGGTGACCGCGACCGCGGCGAGCCGCGTCCCGAGTCGCAACTCGATGAAACGGGTGACGCCACCCCACGGCTCGATCAGGAAGCGCCGGTAGCTCGTCTCGCTGGCCTCCTCGGCCATGTGACCGCCGGGGTGACGCTGCTCGAGATAGCGCTGGTAGAGGCTGAAATGATCGGAATGAAAGGTCGGCGGTAGGTCGCGCACGGTCAGCTCGGCCGAGCTGCGATGCCAGGCGCGACGCTGCGCGCGGCTCGGGACGAATTTCTCGACCGGGACGCGCACCGGCACGCAAGCCGCGCAGCCGTGACAGGCCGGGCGGTAGACCTGCGCGGCGCTGCGCCGGAAGCCCTGATCCAATAGACGCTGGTAGGTCGCGGTATCCATCCGCGCCGCTGGATCGACGAAGAGGGTGCGCGCGCGCCGCTCGGCGAGGTACGAACAGTCATGCTCGCCGGTGAGATAGAGCGCGAGTCGGCGACCGGTGAAGGGCCCCTGGTCCGTCGTCATGACGCCTGATCGCGTGCCTCGATCGCGGGGATGTGCTCCAGACCGTCGTCCCAGTCGCCCGCCCGTCCGCCGTGCCCACAGAGGTTAGCGAGCCGGCGCACCAGCGCATCGCGCGGGATCTCGACCGCGCCCATGCGGGCCAGGTGCTCGGTGTGCATCTGGCAGTCGATCAGACCGTATCCCCAGTGCGACAGCCGCTCGCAGAGGTGCACGAGTGCGATCTTGGAGGCGTCCGGGCTGCGGCTGAACATGGATTCACCGAAGAAGGCCTGGCCGATCGCCACGCCATAGAGTCCACCCGCGAGCTCACCATCCAACCAGACCTCCACCGAATGCGCGAGCCAACACCGATGCAGTGCCGTGTAGGCCGCGATCATCTGGGGCAGGATCCAGGTTTGGCCAGTGGCGTCGCGTGGCGCCGCGCAGGCGTGCATGACCTGGTCAAAGGCCCGATCCATCGTGACCCTGAAAAGGCCCTTGCGCAAGCGCTTGCGCAGGCTTCGCGAGATCCGCAGATGCTCTGGAAAGAGCACCGTTCGAGGATCAGGCGACCACCAGAGGATGGGTTCGCCTGGGCCGAACCAGGGAAAGATCCCGCGTCGATAGGCCTGCTCCAACCGCTCGGGTGAGAGGTCACCGCCGATGGCCAGCAGCCCGTTGGGCTCGCGCAAGGCGTGGCGCACGTCCGGGAAGGCCGTGGGATCGTCAGGGTCGAGTCGGCTGATCATCGCGCGCGCCGTCAGGCACCGCTCACCGCGGGCGGAGAGGCGAGTCGTTCCATCGGGCGCGGCGCCGCGGATCGGTCAGGCTAGTGTCCTTGAGCGGCCAAGGCGTCGAGATATTTCTCGGCGTCCAGGGCCGCCATGCAGCCGGTGCCGGCCGAGGTGATGGCCTGTCGGTAGACATGATCCATGACATCACCCGCGGCGAATACGCCTGGGACAGAGGTTGCCGTGGCGTTGCCATCGGATCCGCCTCGGACCTTCAGATAGCCGCCGACCATTTCGAGCTGCCCCTCGAAGATCTGGGTATTGGGTTTGTGGCCGATGGCGATGAAGACACCCTGTAGATCGATGTCGCGTGTCGCCTCGTCCAAGGTACTCTTGATGCGGATTCCAGTGACCCCGGTCGCGTCGCCGAGTATTTCGTCCAGGGTATGATTCCAGGCGATTCGGATATTGCCGTGCTCGGCCTTGTCGAAGAGCTGTTTCTGGAGGATCTTCTCCGCGCGGAGGGCGTCGCGACGATGCACCAGGGTCACCTCGGAGGCGATGTTGGAGAGATAGAGCGCCTCCTCGACCGCGGTGTTTCCCCCGCCGATCACCGCGACCTTCTGATTGCGATAGAAGAAGCCGTCGCAGGTCGCGCAGGCTGAGACACCGCGTCCGCGAAAGGTCTCCTCGGAGGGCAGCCCCAGATACATGGCGCTGGCGCCCGTGGCGATGATGAGTGCGTCACAGGTATAGACCGCCGAGTCGCCGGTGAGCCTGAACGGGGGTGTGGTCAGATCGACCGCGTTGATGTGATCGAAGATGATCTCGGTCTCGAAGCGCTCGGCGTGGCGGCGCATTCGCTCCATCAGCTCGGGTCCGCGGACACCGTCGGGGTCGCCGGCCCAGTTGTCGACCTCCGTGGTCGTCATCAGCTGTCCACCTTGCTCGAGGCCCGTGATCAACACCGGGCTCAGGTTGGCGCGTGCCGCATAGACCGCGGCGGTATAGCCGGCGGGCCCGGACCCTAGGATCAGCAGACGGCAGTGTTTGATTTCGCTCATGGCTCGAGTCTCCGAGTTGATTGGTCGTCATGCAAGGTTGGGTTGCTGACCGGATGCCGCACCGCGCGGTTTGCGCGGGCGGTCACCGCGCGCACGAATGGGCCCAAGGTGAGACCCTGCACCAAGACCGAAAAGATCACCAGGATATAGGTCACGGTCAAGAGTGGATCCCGGGCCTCGCTCTCAGGCAACGAGAGTGCCAGCGCGATCGAGACCCCACCGCGCAGTCCACCCCAGGTGAGGATGGGCACGACGCCTGGCGCGAAGGGGTGCGTGCGGGCCATCGCGCGGATCGGGACGCCGACGCTGATCAAGCGTGCCAGCAAGACCAGTGGGATGGCGAGCAGCCCAGCCAGTAGGAGGTCACCAGTCACACTGATGATCAGGATCTCCAGTCCGATCAGGACGAAGAGCACGGCATTGAGGATCGTGTCGACGAGCTCCCAAAAATCATCCAGCCGATAGAGTGTGCGCGCGGTCAAGGCGTGCTTGCGTCCACGATTGCCAATCAAGAGACCGGCGATCACGATCGCGATCGGCGCCGAGACATGGGCGTGCTCGGCGATCGCATAGCCACTCATCGCGAGAGCGAGCGTGATCATGATCTCGACCTGATAGTTGTCCGTGTGTCGGATCATGATGAGCGCGAGCCAGCCGAGCGCCAGGCCGAACAAGACTCCGCCGATGATCTCGGTGGCCAGCAGCATCAGGGTTCCCATGATCCCCAGGTTGGCCTTTCCGGCCGCGAGGCCGAGCAGGACCATAAACACCACCACCGCCACGCCGTCATTGAAGAGCGACTCGCCAGTGATCTTCGTCTCCAGCTCCTTGGGGGCCTGCGCGCTCTTGAGGATGCCCAGGACCGCGATGGGATCGGTCGGCGAGATGAGTGCGCCGAGGAGCAGACAGTAGATCAGCGGGATCTCGAGGCCGATGACGAGAAACAGCAGATAGCTCCCGATGCCGACCAGCAGTGTCGAGCCCAGGACGCTGGCCGAGGCGAGGAGCGCGATCGCCAGGCGATGCTTGGCGAGGTCATGGAGGTTGACATGCAGCGCGCCGGCGAACAGCAAGAAGCCCAGCATCCCCTCGAGCAGGGTCTCCCCGAGATCGATGCTGTCGAGCATCAGCGCCACTTCTTCATGGAGCAGCTGGGTGAACGGCAACTGAATCTGCAGCAGCAGAGAGAACACCAGTGCGATCAGCATCAACCCGATCGCATGTGGAAGCTTGAGAAACCGATCATTGAGCCAGCTGAAGAGCGCGGTGAAGCCGATCAACAGGGCCAAGATATCGAACAGCCGCATGGTCTCTCCTCGTCGTGCATCGGGTCGCGGTCATCGTCCGCCGCGAACATCTCACCGGCGGCTTGCCGAGCGCCGCTCGGTCGGGACCGCCGTCGTGACTCTCGGTTGCCGATTATGCCGTTTCTTGGCCGCGCTGGCGCGTCGATCGGCCCTGCCGTCAGCCAAGCATGCCGCGCCAGGGTCAGGGATATCCTCAATTGACAGTCGATCATCCAAAGTCTAATACTTTTGATTACAGTCAATTGCGGTACAAATCGAGTGTAAGCAATGAAAATCTGGTCGAGATCCTTCGCGCTCGCGGCCATGCTGACGATGATCCTGACGAGCGGTTGCGCCTCACGTCCCGATCCATTTGCGAAGGCCCGGGGCGAGGTCGTGCTGGCTGGCTTGTCCCAAGTGGGAACGCCCTATGTCTACGGGGGGAGCGACCCGCGGGATGGTCTCGACTGTAGCGGTCTGACCTACTATGCGCACCACGTGGCCGGGGTGAGGATCCCGCGGGTCTCGGTGGATCAGCTGCGTGCGGCGAAACCGGTCTCCGGGCGTCGGCCGCGGGCCGGCGACATGGTGTTCTTCCGGATTGCCCCCGGCGAGCACCATGTGGGTCTCATGGTCGATGATGAGCGTTTCGTGCATGCCTCGACATCGCGTCGCGAGGTCCGGCTGGATTGGTTGGACAAGCCCTATTGGCAGGCCCGTTTCCTGGGGGCCGGCACCTATCTGGAGTGAATGGCCATGGCGGTCGATGCGGCTCCCTTGCACTCGCCTTTTCGGGGCCGATGTAGCACAATAGGGCGAGCTTCCGGCCTTGCCGGGGGTGTGTCACCACTCAGAGTTCCAGCGTAGGAGTTGACCATCATGTCCGATAAGCCACTGAGCAAGAGCCGTCGTGACGCCGTCAAAGTAATGCTGGGGACTGCCGCGGCGATCCCTGTCATCAATCTGGTCGGCTTTGGCACCGCGCGCGCCGCGCCCGCTAATGCCGTCGCCGCGACCGATCCAACCGCGATCGCGCTCAAGTACAACGCCGATGCGACTCAGGCCGATCGTGCCGCTGCCAACCGTCCGGGCGCGCCGGCTGAAGAGCAGTTCTGCGCCAACTGTCAGTTCATGCTGGCCGATGCCCCCGGTGCCGACGCTGACTGGAAGGGCTGCAGTCTCTTCCCGGGCAAGCTCGTCAGTGTGAATGGCTGGTGCGCGTCCTGGACGCTGAAGGCTGGCTGATCTCGTCCGCATGGTGCCTTCATGATGTCCGAAACGGGGCCTCGCGCCCCGTTTCTCGTTTGCGCGATCGATCCGTGGCCGACTGTCGGTCGTCACCCCGCTCTTTTCGCCGCCAAGCGCCGACTCGGCCCATTGACTGGCCACGCGCGTGATCGACCCTGGTCCTGGCGCGCCGCTGTCTCAATGTCCGTGCCGCCATCTTGCATTCATCGCGCCTAACCCCAAAGCCACCTTTGTTCGCCCCTGTCTCCCACTCGCAGCTGTATCGCGGTAATCTTCGTGATGTCCACTCCATCCCGTGCTCAGTCATCCGCCGTCGCCTTGACCCGACTCTCGCCCGTGGCAAGTCTCGCCCAACGTTTCCCCGCGTCCCGTTGGCGCAGCGCGCTCTTGCGCGGCATCATCTGGAGTCTGATCGGGATGATCTATGCGCCACTGTTCATCGGCCTGACCGAGCTGTTCCAGGCGCTGGATCTGGGCCCCTGGAGTCTTGTGCTGGCCGCGGCATTGGCCGGTGCCATTGGTGCCGCGCTCTACGGCGCGCGCGAGATCTCTCTGATCGCTAGCGCGATCGGCGTCGGGGTCGGTGTGCTGTCGCTCATGCTCTTGGCCGAGCACGCCGCCGTGCTTGGCGTCGTCCTGGTGGCGGGGGTGGTGGCCGGGGGTGTCGGTCTCCTGGTCCGTTTCCCGGCCCGCTGCTCGCGGCACGTTCCCGGCAAGACATTGGCGGGCCTCGCAACCGGGGCACTGTGCGGCGCGGTATTGGCGCTTGCCGAGCCCTTTCATACGAGTCCCTTCTCCTCGTTCGGTCTCTTGGCGTTCCTGGTGAGCGTCAATGGGATCCTCTATGTGGCCACCGTGCGTTGGTGGCTAATCTTGTCCTATCGTCTACACTGTGAATCGCGTCCCTGCTTCGTGATCGAGGCGCTGGTGATGTCTTCCCTGGCGGCACTGGCCGCAGGTAGCGTCTGGCTGGTGATCGGTCCGTTGCTGCAGCTGCAAGAGGGGCTCTGGCAGGTCGCAAGCTCTGGTCTGCATGAGGAGGTCGTGGCGGCCGCGCTCGGCGGGATGTTGGGTGGTTGGATTGGCGGACTCTTGATGGAATTCTTCCGGTTTTCCTGGGTACATGATCTGTAAGAGGCAAGATGGCGAGAACGGCATCCAGTCGTCAATGGCTCGAGCGCCAGCGGAGCGATCCCTACGTCAAGCGCGCGCGGGACGAGGGTTACCCCTCGCGGGCGGCCTATAAGCTTCTCGAGATCCAGCAGAAGGATCGCATCCTGCGCCCTGGCATGCGGGTCTTGGATCTGGGCGCGGCTCCTGGAAGCTGGTCGCTGATCGCCGCGCGGATCGTCGGGCCCAGTGGTCGAGTGGTGGCCCTGGATCTCTTACCGATGGATCCGCCGCCTGGTGTCATCTGTCTGCGGGGTGACTTTCGCGAGCCCGAGGTTCTCGATCGGCTGTATCGGGCGCTCGACGGCGCGCCACTCGACTTGGTGCTTTCGGATATGGCCCCAAATATCACAGGAATGACGGCGCTTGATCAGCCGCGCGCCATGTATCTGGCCGAGCTGACACTCGAGCTGGCGCGCGAGCAGCTGAAACCCAGCGGGTCGCTGGTCGTCAAGGTCTTTCAGGGCGAGGGCTTCGACGCGCTGCTTGCCGCGCTGCGCCAGCGGTTCGCGCGGGTCGCCAGCCGTAAGCCAAAGTCGTCGCGACCGCAGAGTCGAGAGATCTATCTGGTCGCCAAGGGCTTTCATCCGTGATCCGTCGGTGCTAGTTTCGATCGTTGGAGCGCGACGTCCAGGTGTCGGTACATCATATTGCAGGGGCAGGCGGCCGTGAGTGACATGGCAAAAAACATTCTTCTCTGGGTGGTCATCGCGATCGTGCTGATGTCCGTGTTCAACAACTTCACCACCGCGCCAACCAGCACGCGGACACTCAACTATTCGGATTTCATCGAGCAGGTGAGCCAGGGTGAGGTCAAAGAGGTCACCATCCAGGGCCGAACGATCGATGGCATCACCCAATCGGGGCAGAGGTTCACGACCTTCTCCCCCGGCGACGATGGACTCGTGGGCGATCTGCTCAATCACGGCGTGGTGATCAACGCCGCTCCGCCCGAGTCTCAATCGGTGCTGATGCAGATCCTGATCAACTGGTTCCCGCTGCTGTTGCTGGTGGCCATCTGGATCTTCTTCATGCGTCAGATGCAGGGCGGCGCAGGTGGACGCGGTGCCATGTCCTTCGGCAAGAGCCGGGCGCGCATGCTCTCGGAGGATCAGATCAAGGTCACCTTCCAAGACGTCGCCGGTGCAGAGGAGGCGAAGGAAGAGGTCGTGGAGATGGTCGATTTCCTTCGCGATCCCAGCAAGTTCCAGAAGCTCGGCGGCAAGATTCCGAAGGGCGTGCTGATGGTTGGCCCCCCGGGCACGGGTAAGACGCTGCTCGCCCGCGCGATCGCCGGCGAGGCCAAGGTGCCATTCTTCACCATCTCGGGCTCGGATTTCGTCGAGATGTTCGTGGGCGTCGGCGCCTCGCGGGTGCGTGACATGTTCGAGCAGGCCAAGAAGCATGCGCCCTGCATCATCTTCATCGACGAGATCGATGCGGTCGGTCGCCATCGTGGCGCCGGGCTGGGCGGCGGACATGACGAGCGCGAGCAGACCCTGAACCAACTGCTCGTCGAGATGGATGGCTTCGAGGGCAACGAGGGGGTGATCGTGATCGCCGCGACCAACCGCCCCGACGTGCTCGATCCGGCGTTGCTGCGTCCAGGACGCTTCGACCGTCAGGTCGTGGTGCCACTGCCGGATGTGCGTGGGCGCGAGCAGATCCTCAAGGTGCACATGCGCAAGATCCCAGCGGCCGAGGACGTGAAGGCCTCGATCCTGGCGCGCGGCACCCCTGGGTTCTCGGGCGCCGATCTGGCCAATCTCGTGAACGAGGCCGCGCTCTTCGCCGCCCGTGCCAACAAGAAGATGGTCGACATGGAGGACATGGAGAAGGCGAAGGACAAGATTATGATGGGCGCCGAACGCCGCTCCTTGGTGATGTCGGACGAGGAGAAACGGCTCACTGCCTATCACGAGTCTGGCCATGCGATTGTTGGCCGTCTGGTCCCCGAGCATGATCCGGTGCACAAGGTCAGCATCATCCCGCGCGGCCGAGCGCTTGGCGTGACCCTCTTCCTGCCCGAGGATGATCGCTTCAGTTACAGCAAGCAGCGTCTGGAGAGCAGCATCTCGAGTCTGTTCGGCGGCCGGCTCGCCGAGGAGCTGATCTTCGGGCCGGATAGCGTCACCACCGGGGCGCAGAACGACATCCATCGCGCCACCGAGATCGCGCGCAACATGGTCACCAAGTGGGGGCTGTCCGAGAAGCTGGGGCCCCTCACCTATAGCGAGGAGGAGCAGGAGGTCTTCCTCGGCCATTCGGTGACTCAGCACAAGAGTGTGTCGGACGAGACCTCGCACCTCATCGATGAGGAGATTCGTCATCTCATCGAGCGCAACTATGAGCGCGCGCGCGACCTGCTGATCGAGCACATGGACAAGCTCCACGCCATGGCCGACGCGCTGATCAAATTCGAGACCATCGATGCCGATCAGATCGATGACATCATGATGGGGCGTCCGCCGCGTCCGCCTCGCGATTGGAGCGACGAGGAAACCGGCAAGCCGGTCGACGGCTCGGCCATGGGATCCCAGGGCACACCTGGCTCGGATCTGGACGAGGGTGCGGTCGGTCATCCGGCAAGCGGCCATTGATCGGAGGGATCGGGATGACGACCCGTCGCTATTTCGGAACGGATGGGATTCGTGGTCGGGTCGGCGATGGCCTGATCACACCCGATTTCGTCCTCAAGCTGGGCTGGGCGTCTGGCCGAGTGCTCGGCCGGGGCGGCGGGAAGATTCTCATCGGCAAGGACACACGCATCTCGGGCTATATGTTCGAGTCCGCGTTGGAGGCGGGTCTGGTCGCGGCCGGGGTCAACATCCGCTTGCTTGGGCCGATGGCCACGCCCGGCGTGGCCTATCTCACCCGGACCTTCCGCGCCGCCGCGGGCATCGTCATCACTGCCTCGCACAATCCCTATCAGGACAACGGAATCAAGTTCTTCTCCCCGGATGGCGATAAGCTGCCGGATGCGATCGAGGCGGCGATCGAGGCCGAGATCGAGCAGCCCCTCCGCACCGTCGAATCCGCCGCGATCGGCAAGGCCAAGCGCATCGATGATGCCAACGGACGCTATATCGAGTTCTGCAAAAGCACCTTCCCGGCCAGCATCGATCTTCAGGGGCTCAAGCTGGTCGTCGACTGCGCCCATGGGGCCACCTATCAGAGTGCGCCACAGGTCTTCGAGGAGCTCGGCGCCGAGGTGTTGACGCTCGGCGCCGAGCCGGATGGATTCAATATCAACCGTGACGTGGGCTCGACCCATCCGCAGGCCCTGCAGCGGATGGTGGTCGAAGCCGGCGCCGATCTCGGCATCGCCTTCGATGGCGACGGCGACCGTGTTCTGATGGTGGATGGCAAGGGCCAGCTCGTCGATGGTGACCGGCTGCTCTATGTCGTCACCAAGGATCGCCTGGCCGAGGGGACGATGCGCGGTGAGGTGGTCGGAACCCTGATGAGCAATCTGGGCTTCGAGCATGCGCTGCGACGCTTGGGTGTTGGCTTCGCGCGGGTCAAGGTCGGCGACCGTTATATCATGGAGCATCTGAAGCGAGCCGATGGGATCCTGGGGGGGGAGCCATCCGGGCATCTCATCTGTCGTGACCGTGCCAGCACTGGTGATGGCATCATCGCGGCATTGCAGGTGCTGGCCGGCCTCAGACGGCTCGGGCTGAGCCTCGATGAGGTCTGTGCCGAGGTCGAGAGCTATCCGCAGATCCTGATCAATGTCCCACTCCATGCCCGGCTGGATGTCGTGGGGCTGCCGGCGGTGCGCGCGGCACTGGCCAGCGCCGAGCATGCGCTGGGCGGCCGTGGTCGCATCCTGCTGCGTCCCTCGGGGACCGAGCCGCTGGTGCGTGTGATGGTCGAGGGCGTCGACGCGGACGAGGTGCAACGGGTGGCCGAGCAGCTGGCTGGAGTCGTGCGCGAGCAGATCGCCGATCAGGCGCGCGGCTGACCGGTCGTCACCCCACTGTCACCCGGGGCATCATCCGATGGCGTCAACACATTCGATCCATGGTATGTGGTCCACGCGCCTGGCCTTCATCCTGGCGGCCACCGGCTCGGCAGTGGGATTGGGCAACATCTGGCGTTTTCCATACAGCGTCGGCGAGTATGGCGGCGGTGCCTTCGTCATCATCTATCTGCTCTGTGTCGGCCTGATCGGAATCCCGATCATGATGGCCGAGATCATGTTGGGTCGGCGCGGCCGGCAGAGCCCGATCAACACCATGCGCACGCTTGCCGCCCAGGAAGGCCACTCGCAGATTTGGCAGGCAATCGGCTGGATGGGCATCGTCGCGGGCTTTCTCATCCTCTCCTTCTACAGCGTGATCGGGGGTTGGACCATAGCCTATCTGTTCCGGGCCGCCACTGGTCTGTTCACCCAGATCGATGCCGCGGGTGCGGACAAGATGTTCAGTGGATTCATCGGTGATGCCGAGCGCTTGCTGGCCTGGCACACCATCTTCATCGTGATGGTCGTGCTGGTGGTCGCGCGTGGCGTGGCCGGCGGTCTCGAGAAGGCGGTGCGCTTCATGATGCCGACCCTCTTCCTGCTGCTTCTCTTGATGGTTGGGTATGGCTGGCAAGCGGGTGATTTCTCGACGGCGCTCGACTATCTTTTCAGACCGGACTTCGCCGAGCTCGGCGACAAGGCTGGCGAGGCCATCCTCAGCGCGATGGGGCAAGCCTTTTTCAGCCTGAGCCTGGGAATGGGCGCGATCATGATCTATGGCTCGTATCTGCGGCGCGATACCTCCATTGCCGTTAATACAGTCATCATCGCCGGGCTGGATACACTGGTGGCCATCTTGGCTGGATTGGCGATCTTTCCGATCGTCTTCGCGCATGGTCTCTCACCCGGCAGTGGTCCGGGCTTGATCTTCCAGACCCTTCCCATCGCCTTCGGCGATATGCCTGGCGGCATCTTCTTCGGCGCTCTGTTCTTCCTGTTGCTGCTGTTCGCCGCTTGGACCTCCGCCATCTCGCTGCTCGAGCCGCTGACCGCCTGGCTGGTCGAGAACCTCGGCTTCAGCCGGGTGCGCGCGGCGGTGCTCGGCGGGGCCACGGTCTGGCTGCTTGGCATCGCGTGTCTGCTCTCGCTCAATGCCTGGTCCGGCTTCAAGATCTTCGGCAAGGGTATCCTCGATCTATTCGACTATCTCACCGCCAACATCATGCTGCCATTGGGCGGGGTGCTGATCGCGGTCTACGCCGGATGGATGATGTCACGGGCCGCATCGAGTGATGAGCTGCGCATGGGCGAGGGGCTGGCCTATCGTCTGTGGTGGTTGTTGATCCGTTATGTCGCGCCCGTCGCCGTGACCATCGTCCTATTGAATGCGATCGGTGTGCTCGAGACGCTCGGTTTGGGTTGAGTGGCGGCCTCTTGATCATCACCAAGCCTATGCACCCGCAAGCGCACATCTGGCTGGTCGCGCATGGGTCTGTCGGCGTGGGCATCTTCTCGGTCAGGGACTGGCGTCGTGCCACCCAGACCATCCATCATCGATGAGTAAATTCCGGATACGATTTCATCGTGGCTATCGTTCGTAAAAGTGCCTTGGTTCCCTATTCGGTTTCACAGATGTTCGATCTGGTCTATGACGTCGGATCCTATCCGCAATTCTTGCCCTGGTGTCATCAGACACGGGTGATCTCCGAGACGGAGGGCAAGATCTGTGGACAGATCGAGGTCGCGCGCATGGGGATTCGTCAAACCTTCAGCACCTGCAACCAGTATGAGCGTGATCGGCGCATGGACATCGCACTCCTCGATGGGCCCTTTCGCAAGCTCGCCGGAGGCTGGATCTTCACCCCGCTGCGTGAGGATGCGTCCAAGGTCGAGCTGGAACTGGAGTTCGAGTTCTCCGGTCATCTGATCGACAAGGCCTTCGGGGCGGTCTTCCATCAGATCGCCAACAACCTCGTCGATGCCTTCTGCCGGCGCGCCGAGGAGGTCTACGGTGGGTGAGTCGACACAGGTCGCGGTCGCCTATGTCGGGGCGCGTCAGCAGGTGTTGCGCAGGTTCACCGGGCATGCCGGCATGACGGTCGGCGAGGCGATCGAGCTGTCCAGGATCCTCGAGCAGTGCCCCGAGATCGATCTGACGGTCAATCAGGTCGGAATCTTCGGCAAGCTCGCCAAACTCGATCAGGTCTTGGAGGATGGGGATCGGGTCGAGATCTATCGGGCCTTGATCGCCGATCCAAAGGCAGCCCGCAAACAACGCGCGGCCGAGGGTAAGGGGATGCGCAAAGGCGGGGGCTAGTGGGGCACACGCGCAGCCCTCGCGGAGCGCGCGGTGGGTCGCCTGGCGCAAGGTCCGGCATCGGCATGCGCGGGCGTCTGCCGAGGGCGCACGCCCCGATGTGGACCTAGTCGCGGCGCTCCAGTCCGATCGCCTCCAGACCGCGGGTGATGAAGCCTTTGCGCTCTTCGTGGTCGGGCACGGTGATGACCATCTGCTCGGGATCGCGCGTCTGCGCCCGGGCGGGATCGGGTTGCAGATCCCCCGTGATCCGCGTCAGCGCATCCTCGCGGAAGAAGAGCGTCAGATAGCGGGTCTCCATCGGTTGGCTGCCACGCTGGATCGTGTAGGTGTAGTCCCACCGATCAGTCTGGAAGAAATCGACGAGGATGGGTGTCCCGAGGAGATAGCGGACCTGCGCCTTGGTCATGCCGAGCTCGAGACGATCGACCATGCTTTCGGTGATGATGTTGCCCTGTTGGACGGTCATCCTGTAGACGAATGGAAGATTCTCCAGGGCCGAGCCCTGGTACTCGACTGGTTTTTTCTCGCGGGAGCAGCCGATGCTCGCGAGTAGGCTCAGCATCACCAGCATCAGAGTGAGAAGCAGCGTTCGCATGTTTCGAAGACAGTGCAATATCGTTGAACTCAGGCATCATACAGCAGCCCCCCGATCAGATCATCGGGGAGGGGTTGCACGCGATGAATCGAGCAGGTCCATCGTGCGTGATGGGCCAAGCCGTTGAGGGGAGTCGGACGTGGAAATCGAGCAGATCAAGCAGGCCGGCCTCAAGGTGACCGCGCCGAGGATCGCGATCCTCGCCATCCTGGAGGGCTCGGGTAAGCGCCATCTGAGTGCCGAGGACGTTTACAAAGAGCTGCTGGCCAATGGCGAAGAGATCGGCCTGGCGACAGTCTATCGAGTCTTGACCCAGTTCGAAGGCGCCGGGTTGGTGTGTCGACGTCATTTCGAGACTGGCCAGTCGGTCTTCGAGCTCAACAGCGGCGAGCACCATGACCACCTGGTCTGCGTCGGTTGCGGGGCGGTGGTCGAGTTTTGCGACCCGATGATCGAGAAGCGTCAGTCCAGCATCGCTGCCGAGCATGGCTTTCGCATCGAGGATCATTCGCTGGTCATCTACGGCCTCTGTGCTGAGTGCGCGAAAGAGAAAAAAGCGATGATCCGCTGACGCGTCGCGCGCGCCTGACGCGCCGGCGCGCGCGACAGCCATATGCGGTGAGAACGCGGCCCTTCCGTGCGCCAGTGCTCTGACCTTGCCAGTGCTCTGCCCGTGCCAGCGCTCTGCCCGTGGAGGCTAGGCGATGACAGTCCTGTCAGGGTGCGCCCGGCCACCGCCAGGGTCACCAACCCCAGTCGCCGTGATCTTGCCCCTCGCTGCGCGGCCGCTCAATCCAGCCGTTTCTTGAAGCGCAAGGCAGCCAGGAGCAGACCGAGCAGCATGAAACCGATCAGCCAGAGCGTGTCGCCCGCGACATCCGCCAACGAGGCATCACGCAGGACCACGGCGCGGATGGCATGCATGAAGTGTGTCGCGGGCAAGGCCTCGGCGATGTACTGAGCCGCCAGCGGCATGCCCTCGTAAGGGAACATG
>RZZN01000306.1 GCA_009929855.1 Gammaproteobacteria bacterium | reverse complement strand
TGCCGAGGTCCAGGGCGGCTCAGGCGCCGATCGCGGGGGCAGGGACGATGCCAATGCCTTGCTGAGCCTGCTGCGGCGCCGCTCCTTGCACACCAGCGCACGCAATCACTTCGTCGGCCAGGTCGTCGCCGTCACCGCCCGTCCAGTGGATGCCGAGGTGCAGATTGCACTCTCCGGTGGCCAGCGCATCCTGGCCGGCATCACCAACGAAAGCGTGGATTGTCTCAGACTCCGGCCGGGTCGCCAGGTCTGGGCGCTGGTCAAGACGGTCGCTGTCTCGATCCTGAGCGCGTCCGCGCAGCCAGAGCCAGGCGTCAATCGACTCTGTGGGACGGTCCAACGCATCAGGCTCAGTGATGGACCAGCCGAGGTGGTCCTCGCCCTCGATGCTGGAGTGACCATCCGCGGCGTGATCGATGCGTCTCGTCTCGAGCCGCTCGGCATCGTCGAGCAGGGATCGGCCTGCGCGCACTTTTCCGCCGCAAGCGTCATCATCGGCGTCGACGATTGATCTTGGTGCCCTAGTCTCCAAACTTGTGAGCAAGGCCACTCAAGGTCATGTTCTCGGCGATCGCGTCGTGTGGGATCAGCAGGAACACCCAGGGTTTGCCGCCGTGGGCGAGTGCGTGATCGGAGGCATTGGCACACCAGCGGACGGCGGCCGCTTTCTTGGCAAGCACCACCGGATCCGACATCTCCTTGCGCATCTTCGGCTCGAGCATATAGATGGCAGCGTCCGTCTCGGCGACGAAGTCGGGTTGGTATTCGCGATGGTCGGCGCCGTCGCGGTAATAGATCTGGAATTGCCCGCGGGCGGGTCTGAACCACTTGGCCGCCTCACGTTCCAGGATCACGGCCAGCTTGCGCTCGGCGTCGGACTCGAACTTCTGGACCGGATACAGACATCGCGCGAAGCCGCCGAACAGATAACGGCTCATGTTGCTCTTGTCCGCGGGCGAGACGCGATAGTCCGCGGGCGGCTCCTTGACCGCGTAGCTGTAGGCGCTCGGTTTCAGCTCGCTGAAGCCCTTGCTGATCTTGACCTCGTACCCCCCATCGGTCTCTTCGAACCAATGGTGTTGCATCTGCGCATGAATGAAGGCGGCGATGGGCTGCTGGTAACAGCGCAGCACCTTGCGCGTGTCGTCTTCGGTGAGATAGCTCAGAAAATGCTCGACGGTCTGCCCGGCCAGCTCATAAAGCAGGTCAGCGTGGTCATCGTAGGAGATGTCGTCGAAGTCGATGAGGCCGCTCACCAGGTAGTCTTCCAACCGGGCTTCTTCGGCGCCGCCGCGTCCCAGTACCACCACATCGCGTTGCCCGGTGCGCAGGTGTTGGACCCATAGCTCGTCGGCGACCGGCGCGTATCGCAAGGTCGCCAGATCCAGCGTGAAGGGCTTGAATCCCGACCGGACCTCGCCCTTGGGAACGACCAG
>RZZN01000049.1 GCA_009929855.1 Gammaproteobacteria bacterium | reverse complement strand
GGCCCCGAGTGAAAATCTTGGCACGCCATCAGGCCAGATCGACGTCACCATGCGCCTCTGCCCGCAGGGTCCGCGTCGCAATCGTCCTTCCTCGGGGCGCGGACGCCCCGACTCCTCTGGTGGTCTGCGGCCAGAGGAGTCGCGGGCGCTCTCCCTTAGAGGAGTCGGGGCCTCCAGGCCCCGAGTGAAAATCTTGGCACGCCATCAGGCCAGATCGACGTCACCATGCGCCTCTGCTCGCAGGGTCCGCGTCGCAGTCGTCCTTCCTCGGGGCGAGGACGCCCCGACTCCTCTGGCAATCGGCTCTGACTGATTGGGTGGGATGCGATGGCGTCGATTGGGAACGACTGATTTGGCTGACTCGATGGTCTTGACCAGCAACCGGTTTGCAGCCAGCATCGCCGACTGCAATTGGATCCGCCATGATCGCCGGGAGCCGGGAGCCGAGGGTCAAGTGCCGGGGATCCGCGTTCGAGTGCGCTGCCAGCGATCGCGGTATATGGTCCCTGCCGATCGAGCGGACACGCGAACGCCGATGTGGTCTGCGAGTCGTCATGGTCAAGCGACGCGAGGTCAGCGCTGTCATCCGATATTCACCAGTGACCCGTCACTTGGGCACGCCCCAGATCCAGGCGGTGAGAAATCAGGCTCTCGACGGGATTCGTGGGTTTGCCATCCTCTGGGTGTTCGCCTTCCACGCCGTCGCCTTGTTGGGCGCCACCCCATCGGGCACGCGTCTTGGCTGGGGCGTCGCGCTGGCGCAACAGGGGATGTTGGGTGTTCAGCTCTTCTTCGTCTTGAGCGGGTTCCTGCTGGCCGTGCCTTGGATGAGCGCCGCGCGCGATGGGCGTGCTTACCCCTCAATCGGTCGCTTTTTCGCACGTCGCGTCAGTCGCATCCTGCCGGCCTACTGGCTCCACTTGGCGCTGTTGTTCGGTCTGCTGCTGCCACTGCTGCGCGGTGGCTATGGCATTCTCGGCAGCGATGTCGGACAGCTGAACCTCTTGCTCCACCCGCTGCTGCTGCATTTTCTGCATCCGGGCAGCTCCTCATCGCTTGGGCTCAACATGGCACTCTGGAGCCTGAGCATCGAGGCCCAGTTCTATCTCTTGCTGCCCTTGCTGGCTCCGCTCTTCGTGCGCGATCGGGTCCTGGTCGCGCTCCCCGTGGCGCTGCTGATCTCATTGGTTTGGAAGGGGCTGGCGGCCGATCTGCTGGTGGACTGGGTCTATCTGGGTGTGGCCCCCTCGTGTTTGGTCTTCTTCGACCCAGTCTCGGGTCAGGCGGGTCCCTTTCCGCCGGAGCTGATGCGGCTGTTCTTGGAGCGCCAGTTGCCCGGCGAGATCGCGGCCTTCGCCTTGGGGATGGCCGCCGCCAATCTGTGCACGCGAATCTCAACGGCAGCGCCCCCCATTTGGCTCGGGTGGGTACTCGATGCCACCGCGATCCTGGGCATGGTCATGATGGCGCTGATCCTGATCGAGCTCCCGCTCGCCACAGTGGTGAGCGGCGCCGGCTGGCGCTTCCTCGGCATGCCAGTCTTTCTGCTTGTCTGTACGCTTCTCGTCATGGCCGCCGCGCTGCGCGCGCCCCTGGTCGAGCGAGTGCTGACAGCGGTCCCGCTGATGCCGATCGGGGTCATCAGCTACAGTCTGTTTCTATGGCACGAGCCCATGCTCAGGCTGGTCGCGACCGGTTGGCTGGTGCCCGAAGGTTGCACGGGGTGGCCCTGCCGAGCGCTCCTGGCGCTGGCGTTGGCGCTCGCGGTCGCGACGCTCTCCTGGCTCCTGACCGAGCGCGCATCGATTGCCACGGGGCGACGCGGCCATTGATCCAGCACATCGGGTGATCGCGTGCCCTGGCCTCGAAGGTTCGGGTCGCCGTGATCGACGCGGCTCAATCCTCCAGCAGCAAACGCTTGGCTTCGTTGATCTGAGCAGCCAGAAAGTCCGAGCCGCCGCGGTCAGGGTGTAGACGCTGCATGAGACGACGGTGCGCCGCGCGGATGGTCGCCGCGTCGGCCCCTGGTGTCAGACCCAGGATCGACCAGGCCTCTGACTTGGTCAGACGCGGACCATGTCCAGGCGGGCTGGCCGCATGGCCACCACCCGGGTCTTGATGGCGCCAGTCGCTGCCGCGCTCGCGGTCCAGATAGGCCTCCAGGACAGCAGCCGACTGGCTGTCGGCTTCGCGATAGAGCTCGAGCATGCGCATGAGCTCGTCGAGCGCGAGATCGGCGAGTTGGCGACCCTTGAATGGACCCTCCAGAACCAGTCCGTCCATGGCCCCGCTGGCATGGTCGAGACGCATCTCGATGAAGCGGGTGCGGATGCTGGAGGTCTGAGCGCCCGTGCCAGCCGCGGGCGCGCCCGTGCCGACCACTCCGCCCAGTCCGAGCGCGCGCAGCAGCTGTTGCAGCGCTGGCAAGAGTCGGATCAGATAGGCCGCGCGCATCATCAGTGGGATCGCCGCGCCGAGCGCCGCGAAGATCGGATTGAGCCGACCGGTGGCGGCCGCCAGGACCAATAGACCGATCAGTCCCCACAAGGCGGTCTGTCGCAAGACCTTGGCAACGCGCTGTGGTGGGTTGGTGCGAAACCAGTGTAGAAACCAGAGGATCGCCAGCAGGATCCCGATCAGGATCAAGACGCGCGCCATGCCGCTCTCAGACCTCCTTGGGGGCGATCTGGTGGGTGAGTCGCAGCGCCGCCCCGCCGTGCGCGCGACCATGGTCGATCAAGGCCTGCCGCCCGCCCGCCGCGAAGACGGCAACGGCCGCCAACAGCTCATGCAGCAGCCTTGGACTGCTCGCATCGAACGGGCACCAAGCCCCGCCGCTCAGACGCGCGATCTCCCGGAAACAGCGCTCGGTGGTTGGGTCGCGGCCTTCCTGGAAGACGAATACCGGCACGCCGATGAGACCCAAGCGGCCGGCCAGGTCGGCGAGTTGATCGCGACTCTCCTCCATGCAGTCGCCGATGAAGACCAAGGCGTTGACCCGTCCCCGCTCGGCCTCGCCGATGGCATGCTCGAGCACCCGTGCGATCTGGGTCAGACCGGCCTCGCACTGGACCCGATTCATGCGCTTGAGCAGTGCGTCCGAGTCCTGGAGCCAGGGCGAGGCGGCGAAGTCCAGAAAGCCACGATAGTAGCAGAGCTGAACCTCCAGACCGCCAAGATCGCGGGTTTCGAGGAACATGCTCGACTGGATCCGCGCGGCCTGATCCCAGGTCGGCTCGCGACTGGCGGTCGCGTCCATCGCGAAGATCAGGCGTCCACGCTGGCCGCGTGGCCCCACCCGAGGGGTCGCCGCGACCTGGCGCAAAAAGGTGCTGATCTCGTTCTCGCTTGCGGGTGATTGGAGGTCGGTGCGTTTCGGGCTCATGGTCTTGACTGGGTGATCGAGCACCTGGATGGCGCAAATGAGTCAACTCGCTCGTCGCGACCGGGTCGTTCCGAGCGCGACACGGATCTCGCCCATGGCGATGCATCCGAACATTCGACCAGGAGCATCATGCTCCATTCCCGCAAGATGGTCACGGATGGGCAAGCTTCCACCCCCATCGGCCATCATTGGTCGCCGTGCGCATGCCAGTGGTCAGACCGCTGTGTCGCTCGCGACCCCCTCCCGCTCGAAAAAGGCCCGCACGTCGTCGATCGAGCGGGTCCGGGCCATCGGTGGCAGGCTTTCCAGAAAACGATGGCCGTAGGAGCGTTTCAGGAGGCGTGGGTCACAGACGACCAGCACGCCCCGGTCGGCTCCGTCACGGATCAGTCGACCGGCGCCTTGCTTGAGCGCGATCACCGCGCGTGGGAGCTGATAGTCGTTGAACGGATTGCCACCGCGCCGACGCACCGCGTCGATGCGGGCAGCGAGCACCGGATCGCCCGGAGAGGCGAAGGGCAGGCGATCGATGAGCACACAGGACAGCGCCTCGCCACGCACATCCACACCCTCCCAAAAGCTCGATGTGCCGAGCAACACGGCATTGCCGAGCGCGCGAAAGCGCTCCACCAGATCGGCCCGTGGTGCTGTGCCCTGGACCAGGATGGGGTAGGGGATGCGGCCCTCCAGACCCGTGGCGATCTCGCGCAGGGCGCGATAGCTGGTGAAGAGCAGGAAGGCGCGTCCGCGACTGCAGCCGATCACCTCCTCGCTGAGCTCCAGAAGCCGCGCGTTGTAGTGCGGGTCGGCCGGTTGCGGCATCCCGCGGGGCACGAACCAGAGCGCCTGCTTGGCATAGTCGAACGGGCTGTCCCAACAGGCGGTCTCGGCGTCATCGATCCCGAGCTGTCGTGCGAAGTGATCGAATCGTTCGCCCACGGCGAGTGTCGCCGAGGTGAAGATCCAGGCCGTGCGGGCACGCCCCATCTGGGCGCGGAAGGGCGCGGCGACCTCCAGCGGGGTCTCATGCAAACGGAACCCGCGCCCCTTGATCTCGAACCAGCGCACCGTCTCGTCCGTTGCAAGTGTGGTGAGTCGGCGCAGCTCATCGGCGAGCGTCTCGGCGCGCCCCAGGCTGGCATCCAAGCCCTTGCCGCGACCCGCGAGCGCCGTGAGTGCCGAGATCGCGGCGGTCAGTCGCCGCTGCAGCTGCTCCAAGAGCCGCGGCGCATCCCCGCCCCCGAGCTCGTTCCAGGGGCCGCGCCGATCCGTCTCGCCGAGCGCCAGCCGCAGGTCCAGAACGCCGCGGCGCAGGTCGGCGAGACGCTTCGGCAGCTCGGCCATGTCGCCAGCCTCGCGTCGATATTCCAGCTCGGTGTCGCGCACGAGGTCGAGCAATTGTCGGCTGCTGACCTGCACGCCGAAGAAGCTGGTGGCGGTCTCGGGCAGCTGATGCGCCTCGTCGAGCACGAAACAGTCGGCACCAGGCAGGATCTCGCCGAATCCCTCGTCCTTGAGTGCCAAATCGGCGCAGAAGAGATGATGATTGACGATCACCAGGTCCGCGGCCTGGGCCTCGCGGCGTGCCGCCAGCAGATGACATCCCTGCCACTCGGGGCAATCCTGTCCGAGACAGTTGTCGCTGGTCGAGGTCACGACTGGCCAGATTCGGTCATCCTCTGGGATCGGCAGCTCGGCGATGTCACCGCGCTTGGTCGACTTGGACCAGTCCTGGACCTGTTGGAGCGCGCGCTGCGATTCGCCATCCAAGGTGGGGACATCCGCGAGCGCCAGCTGCAGACGGTGTCGACACAGATAATTGGTGCGTCCCTTGAGCAGCGCCGCGCGGACTGGGACCCCCAAGGCACCGCGCACCAGAGGCAGGTCGCGATGGAAGAGCTGATCCTGGAGGTTGCGCGTTCCGGTGGAGATCAACACCTTGCGCCCCGAGAGGATGGCGGGAACCAGATACGCGAAGGTCTTGCCAGTGCCCGTGCCGGCCTCGCAGATCAGGACGCCACCGCTCGCCATGAGCGCGGTGATGCGTGCGGCCATCGCCTGCTGCTGCGCCCGCGGGGAGAATCCGGGGAGACGTCCGGCGAGGCAGCCATCGGGTCCAAAGATGTCATCGAGCTCGGTCATGCGCGTGTGGCTCCCTGCCGTGATCGCTGCGCTCACTGACCGCTGGCGCGGCGCTCTGCCTCGGTGGCCCCAGCCATGTCACCCGCGCGACGTTTGGTCTCGGCGATGATGCGCCAGTTGTCCTGTTTGATGGTTGGTGCATCGCCCGCGAGGTCGTTGGAGCGCGCGGCCAGATTGCCGGCCTGGCCGGCGTGACCCTGCTCCAGACGGATGCGCGCGAGTCTGTTCCAGAGATAGGATTCGCGCGGGGCGATGCGCAGTGCGCGCTCGAGTGATGCCGCGGCTCCAGCAAAATCGCCTGCTTGACGCTGCTGTTCGGCCTGGCTCGCGAGGGCCGCGGCGGCCGGCGCGAGCGTGGGGGCCGCGAGCGCGGGCGCGACGACCGCGACCGGGGGTGGTGTGGGCGCAATGGGCGTCGGTGACGGCGCGGGCGCCGCCACCGTTGGCGGAGGCGCTGGCGTCGGTGATGGGGCCACTTGGGCGACCGCTGGGGGTGTCGGTTGCTCGGGCTGCTGGGATGCCGTGGCGCCCGAGGTCGGTGCGGTTGGCGGTTGCGCGGGCGCTGGGGTCGGCGCGGGCGGGGTCGGATCCGCTGACGTCGGCGGCGGTGGCGCGGGATCCGGCGTGGTGGCTGGATCGCGATAGGCGTAGGTCTGGGTGACTGGCCGCGCGGGGGCAGCTGGCTTGGCCGGATCGGGCGCCACCGCAGGCGTGGGCGTGGCCGGCGCTGTCCGGGGTGTCGCCCGCACGACCGGCGCGGGCCCTGCATCGCGTTGCGGCGTCGCGCAGCCGACGACGAGGAGTGATGCGATCAGGATGGGTGCGGCCTTGATCATCGGTTGAAGAAATCACTCATGAAAGGGTTGTCACTGCTTGCTCTGGACCTGCTCGGAGTGGCGGGGCTCGGCTCCTGCTCCGGCTCAGGGGCGGCCTCTGGGGCCGCTTGCGCGACATTGGTGGTCTCCCCGCCAGCGTCATCGGCTGGCTTGCGCGGGTTGCGCCCGCTGGGCGCCGTGCCCTCGACATAGGGAGTGCGTGAGCTGTCAGCGGCGATCACGATGCCCTCGGGCGGTGCATCGGACAGTGGCTCGTTGGGGATGGCCAGCATCATCTCGCCCCAGACCCGCAAGGCCCCCGTGCCACCGGCCAGTCCCATGGGTTGGTAGTCGTCACGCCCGAGCCAGACGACCGCCACCTTGTCGCCACTGTAGCCCGCGAACCAGCTGTCGCGCATATCGTCGGTAGTGCCAGTCTTGCCGGCCATGGTGAGATTCTTGGGCAGGCGCTCGCCGAGCCAGCGCGCGGTCCCGTGCGTCACGACACGCTGCAGCGCCCAAGTCGTCAGATAGGCCGCGCGGGGATCCACCACCTGCTCCACCGACAGCGGGTAGCGATTGAGTGGTCGCCCATTGGCATCGACGACCTCGCGGATGGCACGCAGTGGCGTCCGGTAGCCGCCGGCAGCGATCGTTTGATAGATCTGGGTGACCTCGATCGGTGACAAGGGCACCGCGCCGAGCAACATGGCCGGGACCCGGGTGATGCGCCGCTGTGCGCCGAGTAGATACAGTGTGTCGGTGACCTCGGTGAGACCAATGCTCAGACCGAGATTGACCGTCGCCAGGTTGAGCGAGCTGCTGAGTGCGCGGTGCAAGGGGACTTCGCCATTGACACTTCGGTCATAGTTCTTGGGCGACCAGATCTTGTCGCCGACCCGCATGCTGACTGGGCTGTCTTTTAAGTTGGTGGTCAGTGAGTAGCGGTCTGGCTTGGACAGTGCCGCGAGATAGATGGCCGGCTTGACCAGCGAGCCGATCGAGCGCGTCGAGTCCAACGCGCGATTGAAGCCGGCATAGCCGGCTTGGCGCCCACCGGCCAAGGCGAGCACCTCGCCTTGCACGACCGAGGCGACCACGGCGGCCGCTTCGAGAGTGCCGGCCGACATCCGACGTGATTTTTCCAGCTCGGCGAGCTTGCGTGGGATGACGCCCTCGACCTCGGCCTGGATCAGCGGATCGAGCGTGGTGAAGATGTTCAGACCTTCCGAGCGCAGATCCTCCTCGCGATAGTCACGTTGCAGCTGCCGACGCACCAGCGAGATGAAATCCGGGTAGCTGCCCACCGGTCGGCCGCCGGCCTCGGCCAAGTCGAGCGGCGCCGACTGGGCCCTGACGGCGACGGCGGGTGTGATGACACCATCGCGGGCCATGATCTCGATGACCAGATTGCGGCGTGCCACCGCGGCCTCGGGGCGCCGGCGCGGGTCCAGGCTCGATGGCGCCTGGACCAGACCCACCAGCAGGGCGATCTCGGGGATGTCGAGCTCAGTGAGTGTCTTATTGAAGAAGAAGCGGCTGGCAAGCCCGAAACCGTGGATGGCGCGGCTGCCGTCCTGACCCAGGTAGATCTCGTTGGCGTAGGTCTCGAGGATCTCATCCTTGCTGAAATGCATCTCCAGCAGGAGTGCCATCACCGCCTCGTTGATCTTGCGCTCGAAGGTCCGATCGGCGGTGAGATAGAAGTTCTTCACCAACTGCTGGGTCAGGGTGCTGGCGCCTTCGACGATGCTCCCGGCGCGCAGGTTGCTGAAGGTGGCCCGCGCGATGCCGCGGGGATCGATCCCGTGGTGTCGGTAGAAGCTGCGGTCCTCGACCGCGATCAAGGCCTGGACGAGTAGATCCGGGATCTCCTCGCGCTTGACCAGGACGCGGTCTTCATTGTGTGTCGGATAGATGCTAGCGATCAGCATGGGATCCAGGCGCACCAGGGCCGGCTCCGGGCCGCCAGTGGCATCGGCGAGCCCGCTCACCCGCCCGTCGTCGAGCGCGATCTCGAGGAAGCGCGCAGGCTCAACGCCATCCCAGAATCGAAATGGTCGCGTTTGTACCAGGAAGCGCTCGCCCTCGCGCTGATAGGTGCCTGTCGTGCTCGGGGGCTGGGCTTGACGATAGCCCAGGCGGTCGAGCTCGGCCTGCAACTGATCACCGACCAATGGGCGCCCCGCGTAGAGCTCGAGCGGACGCGCGAAGACGCGTGCCGGTAGCGCCCAGCGCTGACCCTCGAACTTGCCGAGCACGATCCGGTCCAGGTGGACGACATAGAGTGTCGCTGCCAGGCCAAGGCCGATCAGGATCAAGAGCAGCCAGCGAAAGAGGATCCGGCCGACCCTGCGGGGCCGACGCGCCGGTGCGCGGCGCGGATTGCGAGCCAACTCAGTATCCCCGTGAGGTGCGCGGATCGCGTCGGGTGGTCCCGCGATAAAATCGACGGTTTGTGGTAGTGCTCGGCAAGTGGACGAGACCTCGAGACATCAGGGCGCCATTCGTATCGGTGGGATTTCGGATGCTGATGGTCCCATTTGGCGCGCGCGGATACAAGCCGCTGATTGCCCTGCGAGGCGTCGCCGGTGAGCGCCGCCGGCGTCCGGGCAGTGGGGCCGCGCGCGGATGAGCGCTGAGCTTTAGGTCTTGATCCCGACCCCGCGACGCAGGAGATGCAAGCTGAAGGCGCCGAGGGCCAGGACGAAGAGCGTGATGATGCCGAAGGCGATGCCGATCGGGATGTCGCTGACCCCGAGCAGGCCATAGCGGAAGGCGTTGACCATGTAAAGGACCGGGTTGAGGAGTGAGACGCCTTGCCAGAAGTCAGGCAAGAGCTCGATCGAATAGAAGACCCCCCCGAGGTAGGTCAAGGGTGTCAGGACGAAGGTCGGAACGATGGAGATGTCATCGAAGCTGTTGGCATAGATGGCGTTGATGAAGCCGCCCAAGGCGAAGAGTACCGCGGTGAGGCCGATGATGAGAAGGGTCACGGGCAGGTGATGAACCTGGACATCGGTGAAGACCATGGCCACCAGCATGACGGCCAGCCCGACCACCAGGCCGCGTGCCACGCCCCCGGCCACATAACCGGCGAGGATCACCCAGTTGGGGGTCGGCGAGACCAGAAGCTCCTCGATATAGCGCGAGAACTTGCTGCTGTAGAAGGATGAGACCACATTCGAGTATGAATTGGTGATGACGCCCATCAGGATCAGACCCGGCACGATGAAGTCGAGATAGTCGAGGCCGCCCATGGGACCGATGCGCTCACCGATCAGACGCCCGAAGATCACGAAATAGAGTGTCGTGGTGATGACCGAGGGTAGGATGGTTTGGATCCAGATTCGCGAGAACCTCAGGATCTCCTTGCCCAGGATCGTCTGAAAACCGATCCAATGGCGATAGCTGCCGATGCCTCTGCGTCTCATGGGGTGGTCTCCGGGTGGGTCGTACTCGGTCTGCCGCGCCGATCGACCATCTCGAGAAAGAGACGCTCCAAGCGATTTTGCTTGTTGCGCAGGCTGATGACCTCGATGCCGTTGCGCGACAGCGCCTCGAAGAGACCGTTGATGGTGTGCTCGCGGCTCATTTCCACCTCCAGTGTGCAGTCGTCGAGGTGCTCGAGCACATAGCCGCCGAGCTGTGGCAGGTTCGTGACGCGTCCCTTGAGGTTGAGCACGAAGGTCTCGGTGCGCAATCGATTGAGCAGGGCCGTGACACTGCTGCGCTCGGCGATCTCGCCATGATCGATGATGGCGATATTGCGGCAGAGTGTCTCCGCCTCCTCCAGATAGTGGGTGGTGAGGATGATGGTCGTGCCCGCGGCGTTGAGCTCGCGCAGGAACGACCAGATCGAGCGTCTGATCTCGATGTCGACCCCGGCGGTCGGCTCGTCTAGGATCAGGAGTCTGGGCTCATGCACCAGTGCCCGGGCGATCATGAGACGACGCTTGAGACCGCCCGAGAGCTTGCGCATCTCGGTATCGCGTCGGTCCCAGAGATCGAGCTGCTTGAGATAGCGCTCGGCGCGGATCTTGGCGGTGCGTGGCGGGATCCCATGATAACCGGCCTGATTGAGCACCACCTCGACGACCGGCAGGAAGAGGTTGAAATTGAATTCCTGAGGCACGAGTCCAATCGATGACTTGACGAGCTCGGGCTCCTCGTCGAGATCGCGCCCGAAGACCCGGATCCGCCCCTTGGTCTTGTTCACCAAGGACGCCAGGATGCCGATGAAGGTGGACTTGCCCGCGCCATTGGGACCCAAGAGCGCGAAGAAGTCGCCTTCCTCGACGGTCAGGTCGATCCCCTTGAGGGCCTGGAAGCCGCCCTTGTAGATCTTGGTGATCTGATGAGACTCGAGTGCGAACATGGTAGTGGTGATGAAGGGACTGGCGTGACTGAGCTGAGCAGGTCATTCTACCCAAGATCGTGGGCATCGGTTCGGCCGCGATCTCCGCGCGGTCGAGCCCGGCGCCACCGGCAGGGTGCTCCGACCCTCAGCCACATGTGGATGACGCGCATCCGGTGACGGCGTAAGATCTGGTGAGCCGCCAAGGGTCTGACGATATGATCACAGCCAAGATTGAACGGGTCGTCTGAAATTGATGGGACTCGTGCGCAATCAATCAGTGTCCATGACAGCTGCCGGGTCGCGGATCAGTCCGCCAGCGCCGGCCCCCGAGCTGTGACGATGCGCTATCTGGTCTCTGGGGCCAATGGCTTCATCGGGCGTGCCCTCTGTGGCCTGCTGATGGAGCGTGGCTGTCGGGTGCGGGCCTTGGTGCGGCGCGAGACCCCCGGACCTTGGCACGAGCAGATCTGCTGCGACCTCGCCCGCGACAGTATCCCGAGCGAGATCTGTCGCGACATCGACGGGGTCTTCCATCTGGCGGGCATCGCGCATGTGCGCGCCCACGCCTCCGACGATGACCCGCTCTATCAACGGGTCAATGTGGATGGGGCGCGGCTGCTCCTCGATGCCGCGGAGTCGGCCGGGGTGCGCCGATTCGTCTTCTTCAGCAGTGTCAAGGCAGCCGCCGATCCCGGCGAGCACTGTGTCGATGAGGGCTGGGACGCACCCCCGACCGATGCCTATGGTCGTTCCAAGTTGAGCGCCGAGCGCCTCGTGCTGAGGCGCGCCGAGCGCGGGATGCATGTCAGTGTCCTGCGTCCCACCCTCGTCTATGGACAGGGTGTCAAGGGTAATCTCAGACGGATGATCGATGCCGTCGCCGCCGGCCGGTTCCCGCCCTTGCCCGATACGCACAATCGTCGGTCGATGGTCAGTCTGTCCGATCTCGCCGAGGCGGCCTGGTTGGCCATGACGCTGGATGCCGCGAAGGGTCGTGTCTATATCGTGTCCGATGGGGTCGATTATTCGACACATGCCATCCACCTGGCGATCCGTACCGCGCTGGGACGCCCCGCCCCATCCTGGTCCTTTCCGCTGTGGCTGCTGACCGCGGGCGCGCGTCTGGGCGATCTACTCGAGCACTCGACGCGCCGGCCGATGTCCTTCTCATCCGCCGCGCTGGCGCGTCTTTGCGGATCGGCCTGTTATCGATCCGACCGGCTGCGGGCCGAGCTGGGTTGGTCTCCGCGCGCGACCTTCAATGACGTCGTCGGCGAGATGCTCGAGGCCGCCACCGAGCGGACGGATGAACGCCGGTGGCTGGCCGAGTCGCGCCGACAGGACACGACGGATTGAGCCGCTGTCCGCCGCGTCGGTCTCAAACCCGCGGGGGGTGATCGAGCAGCTGTCGATAGACCGCCTTGACGCGTGCCGCGATCTGGTCACGGCCGAAGCGTGACTCGGCGATGGCGCGTGACTCGGCGCCAAGGCGCGCGCGCAAGGGCGCATCAGCGATCAGACGCTCCAAGGCATCGGCGAGTGCCGACGGATCCTGCGGCGGGACGAGCAATCCATTGACTTCCGGGATCACCGCCTCGCGGCAGCCGATACTGTCGGTCGTGACCAAGGGTAGTCCGGTCGCCGCGGCTTCGATCAGGAATTTCGGCAGGCCCTCCCGATAATAGGATGGCAGACAGGCGATCTGCGCCTGAGCGAGCACGCTCGCGATATCCGCCCGATGGCCCCACCACTCGATCACCCCCTCCTGGTGCCACTGCGCGAGCTGCGCCGCGCTCACCGAGGCCGGATTGTCCGGGTCCGGCTTGCCGACCAGGACACAGCGCGCTGGATTGCCCCGCTGTCGGAGCAGACGGGCGGCGGCGACGAAGTCGCCGATCCCCTTGTCCCAGAGCATGCGCGAGGCGAGCATCACCAGGGGTCTGGCGGTTGGCTGCTCGGGCCGTGGGATGAAGCGCTCCAGATCGACCCCCGACCCAGGGATGAGTGTCGGCGCGACCCCGGTCAAGGTCTCGACCAGCGCGCGGTCATCCTGATTCTGGACCAGCACCCGAACCCGCGGATCGCTCAGCAAGGCGCGATAGGCACCCGCCACCAGCGTACGCACCAGACGCGCCGGCACGGTCTGCGCGGTGAAGAGATAACCCATGCCAGCGACCCCGTTCACGATCGCCGGCACGCCGGCCAGACGGCCCGCCAGGGTGCCATAGATGACCGGCTTCTGGGCGATGTTGTGCAGCAGGTGCGGGCGCAGCCGGCGCAACACAGCGGTCAGGTCGATGATGGATCGCAGCTCGCGCCAAGGGTGCATCCCCTTGCGCGAGACCTTGAATGGGATCAGCTCCAGTCCGGCCGCGCGGATGCGCTCGGCATGCTCGGTGACTCCGGTGATGACGCTGACCGCGTAACCCTCGTCGCGCACCGCTTGGGCCAGATCGAGATAGTGATGGCAGAAATACCAATCCACGGTGGCGCAGAAGGCGACGCGTTGGATCCCGCTCGCCATCATGGCACGCTCACACTGCTCAGATGGGTGCGGTTGGCCTCCAGCCAGGCCTGGAGCATCAACACGTCCCAGAGATAGTAGGACCAGTTGCGCCGGCCCGCCAAATGCTCGGTCCAGAGCGCGCGGATCGGCTCGGGGCGCAGGATGCCCTCCGCGCTCAGTCGCGACTCAGCCAGGAGCGGCTCGGCCCAGTCCCGCAACGGACCCCGCAGCCACTGCGCCAGCGGGACCCCGAAGCCCATCTTCGGTCGATCGAGCAGCGCGGGCGGAACGTGGCGCGCCAGGATACCGCGCAATGGACGCTTGCCGAGTCGGCCACGGACCTTCCAAGCGAGCGGCAGCGACCAGGCGAGCTCGTAGACCCGATGATCCAGGAGTGGCACCCGCGCCTCCAGGCTGCACGCCATGCTGGCCCGGTCGACCTTGACCAGGATGTCATCCGGTAGATAGAGCACCGAGTCCATGAACATCATGCGCTCGGTGATCGATGAGGTGCGCGCACGCTGCCCCGCATCGGTCAGCACCGTCGGCGGCTCGGTTGCGCCGATGACCACGGCGGCCGGATCCTTCCAGTGCGAGAGGATGCGCAGATAGAGTGACTCGGGCGAGTCACCGGTGAGGATGTCGACCGCCTTGTGCAAACGGTCTCCGGGGCTGGCGATGCGCAATGGGTCGGGCAGGACGGCGGACACTGGACGCAGCAGCCGATCCCAGTCGGCCGGGCTGATGCGGGTCACGCCGGTGGCCAGCGCGCGGCGCAGGGCCAATGGGATCCAGCCGATGCGCCGCCAGCTGTCGCGTGTCCAGAGATAGCGCGAATAACCGCCGAAGAGCTCATCGCCCCCGTCCCCGGATAGACAGACGGTGACGTCGCGCCGGGCCATACGGCTGACCAGCAAGGTCGGGATCTGCGACTGATCGGCGAAGGGCTCATCCCAATGGGTCGGCAGCTCAGCGATGGTGTCCAGTCCATCCTGTCCAGTGACATAGAGCTCGGTGTGAGCGGTTCCCAGATGAGCGGCGATGCGCCGCGCGTCCGCGGCCTCGTCGAAGCCGGGCTCGTGAAAACCGATGCTGAAGGTGCGCACCGGTCGCGTCGACTGGGCCTGCATGAGGGCGACCACGGTCGTCGAGTCGATCCCGCCGGAGAGAAAGGCGCCCAGCGGCACATCGGCGTGCATGCGCAACCCCACCGCATCCAGCAGCAGCTGCTCCAATCGGCCCAGCGCCTCGATCTCGCTCCCGGCGAAGGGCGCGGCCAGTCCCTGCTCGGCCACGGCCCGAGCCGACCAATAGACCTCGACCAGTGGCGTGCGTCGGTCCAGTGCAAGCGTTGCAGCGGTGCCGGGCAAGAGCTTGTGGATGCCACGATAGATCGAATGGGGTGCCGGGATGTAGCTCAGGCGCAGATAGGCGCTCAAGGCATCCCGGTCCAGCGCACCCCGCCAGCCCGGGTGGGCGACCAGTGCCTTGAGCTCTGAGCCGAACAGGAAGCGCCCCTGGTTCCAGCCGTAATAGAGTGGCTTCTCGCCGAGACGGTCCCGTGCCAGGCTCAATTGGCGCCTCTGGCGGTCCCACAGGGCAAAGGCGAACATCCCGTTCAGACGCGTCAAGGTGGACGCCAGCCCCCAAGAGGCAATGGCCGCGAGCAGAACCTCGGTGTCCGAATGACCACGCCAGCCGATCGTCTCGCCAAGCTCGGCGCGCAGCGCCGCATGATTGTAGATCTCGCCGTTGAAGGCGATCACATAGCGACCACAGTGCGAGACCATGGGCTGATGGCCGAGTGCGGAGAGGTCCAGAATGGACAGACGCCGGTGCCCAAGCGCGATCCCGGCGGAGGCGTCGAGCCACTGACCCGCGTCGTCCGGACCGCGATGGATCAGGGTCTCGCGCATGGCCGTGACGGCCTGGCCGAGGGCCTCCGAAGGGGGGAGGGCGGGATCGAGCACACCGCAGAATCCGCACATGGTTCAGGTTTCAGTGGTCAGTCAGTGGTCAGTGGTCAGTGGTCAGTGGTCAGTGGTCAGTGGTCAGGTGCAGCTTAACCGATTTGGGTGGACGATCATCTGGCCATGGTGTTGGGATCAAGGGTCGCCGCTTGGGCCTCTCGCCTCGGTCGGCGCGATGCTGACCCGGCAATCCGCTCAGTTGCGGGGGGCCGGGCTGGTGTGTTCGGTGACGAGCGAGCGATAGAGGGATGCATAACGCTCGGCGATCACGGGCAAGGCGTATTCGCTGGCGATGCGCGCGCGCGCCGCCGTCCCCAGCCGATGCCGCGCCTCGACCGGCAGACCGAGCATGGCGGCGATGGCGGTCGCGAGCGCGCTCGGATCGCTGGGTGGCACCAGTGTGCCGGTCGTTGCCACGATCGTGCCCGAATCACCGACATCGGTGACCACGCAGGGCAGGGCACAGGCCATGGCCTCGCCGATCACGTTCGGGAAGCCTTCTCCGTAGGCCGAGGAGGAAACCAGCAGATCCAGTGCATTGAAGATCGGACGCATGTCCAGGCGCGGTCCAAGCAGGTGCACGGCCGCGCTCAGATCGGCCTCCTCGATCCAGACGCGCAGTGTGTCATTGCCCGTGTCCATGCCCTGACCGCACAAGAGAAAACGGCAGTCCGGTCGCGCGACCCGCAGTTGCCGCGCGGCGCGCACGAAGGTCGGCAGGTCCTTCTGCGGGTCGAAACGGGCGACCAGACCGACCAGCGGGGTCGACTCCGGGATCCCCAGCTCGGCCCGCAGCCGCGCGCGCGCGTGGGCATCCGGGCGGAAGTGCTCCAGGTCGAACCCGTTCGGGATCAGACTCATGAGATCGTCGCGATAGCCGAGCGCGCGATGCACCTCGCGCGCCCGTTGCGAGCAGCAGAGGATGTGATCCGGGGCCCAGTGCGACAGACCGCCATTGAGACGCGCGACCAACCGAGTGCTGCGCCGGGTCAGTTGCGGATCCAGATCACTTTGACGGATGTTCCAGACCAGCCGGGGCCGGCGCGCACCCATCCCCAGCAGCGGCTTGGCCAGTGCACCCATCAAATCGGCATGATACATCCAGGTCTGCACCAGATCGGGTCTGAATCCGCGCAGGATGCGCAGCAGACGCGCGAAGGCGCGCGGCGATGGCAGGCCGCGTCTCATCCCCAGCGAATGCACCTCGACCCCGAGCGCGCTGATGGGCTCGCCCATGGGTCCGGGCTCGATCAATGAGATGACCAGCGGCTCGAAGCGCTCCCGCTCCAGGGTCGAGAGGAGCTTCCAGAGCATCCTCTCGGCGCCGCCGAGCTCCAGGCCGGTGATCAGATGCGCGATCCTCATGCCGGTCTCGCGGATGCTCCGGTCGGATCGAGACCCATGACCTCCAGATAGCGGCGGGTGACCGGCTCCAGACGATAGTCGGCCGCTCGCGACATGAGCCGTTCACGCGCGATGGGCTGCTCGAGTGCCGCGGCGATCGCCACCGCCAAGGCCGCCGCATCGCCGATCGGCACCAATGGGCCATAGCGACCGTCGGAGAGGATCTCGCGCGGGCCGCTCGGACAGTCCGTGCTGACGACCGGTGTCCCGCAGGCCATCGCCTGGATCAATACGCCCGGCAGTCCCTCCCAGGCCGAGGAGAGCACGAACAGCCGTGCCCTGGCCATGGCGGCGAATGGATTGGGCGAAAAGCCCGGCAGCGCGATCCGTTCACTCAGCCCCAGCTCCCGGACGAGTGATTCCAAGGCGCCTCGCTGCGGTCCCTCGCCCAGGATCATGAGACGCAGGCCCCGCGCGGGATCGATCGCGGCGAAGGCGCGGATGAGTGTCGGAAAGTCCTTCTGGTGGGTCAGGCGCCCGGCGCCCAGGATCACTGGAGGAGCGCCGTCGGCGAGCCAGGGATGGTCCGGCAGCGCGGCCGCCAAGGCCTGAAGGTCGGGCGTGACCACTGGATTGGGGATGACCACCGGCTGGATTCGTCCAGTCCCCAGCACCCGCTCCAGATCCTCGGCGACCCCTTGCGAGACCGCGATCACGGCCGCGGCGCGCGGATAGAGCAGACGCGCCAGATGCGGCAGCCATCGGTGGATCCGGGAGCCGGCATGCGCGCACTCTTGCGAGAGCGTGCTGCGCACGCTGACATAGACACGGGTGGGAACCCTGGCCAGTGCGCTTGCCGACAAGGCGATCAGATTGGCATGGTCCATGGCCGTGAGCAGGACGGTCGGGCGACACTGTCGCAGATAGCCAGCGAGTCCAGGCAAGGCGGTCAGGACCCGCCCGGCACGCAGATCCACGAGCTCGCAGCCGACGGGGACCAGGTCGCGATAGGGGCCGCTGGCCTGGCCCAATACCAGATCCAGCGTCACGCCAGACTCGACCATGCCGCGGGCCAGATTGAGCATCATGCGCTCGGCCCCGCCACCGGCGAGCGAGGGGAGGAAGATGGCGAGCGAGGGTTGGCGCATCGGCGAATCAGGGAACGAGCTGGGGTTGAGCGCGCTGGCGGCGCGGTTGTCTGGCCGATGATCAATCGGGGATGCCGGCATGGACGGCCGCAATCCACTGACCAGGATGGTCCATGGGGGTCGGCGGATCAACGCACTGCGCCGAGGTGATCGGCAAGCCCTGCCGGCCTGGCGCACTCGCAACGCTCCGCGGTCATCCAGCGGTGGCAGGGTCCGCGCGTCAATGGGCGAGGGGTCTGTTGCGGCGTGCGCCGAGTATATCTCACCTCGGGGTGCGGTGGACGCCGGTCGAGCTCGATGGTCTGGACTCGATCAGGGTCTTCGCGCCGACCAACCCGACCAGTCTGACCGAATCAGGGATGCGGTGTCTCGGAGAGCGTCGCTGCCGCGCGTGGTTCGCGCCCGTGCTCGCTTCGGTTCATTGGGTCGAAGTGGTCAGCCACAGCGGTTATCTCTACACTGGCGCCCGCGCCCTGTCGCGACGGCTGGATGTCGCGCCCCAATGCCTCGATCCGCTCAACCCGCGATGTCAACCGATAGCCACACTCAAGGATTCATGCCGATCTCCGGTCCCTCCTGGCAGGGCACTCGCCTGATTCAGGGTCTCGCCATCGGCGGTCTGCTGCTGATCCTGCTCGCACTCTTTCTGCGCACGCTGAGCTGGCCGAGTGAGCTGCGGCTGCCGAGCGAGCACATCACGCACATCGCGGGCGAGGCCTTTCAGGTCGATCTCAGACCACTGCTACCGCGTACGACGCGGGCGCTGAGCGACAATCTCTACAACCTTCACCGCTCCGATCTCGTCCTGCTCGAGGACGGGGCGCGCATCGGCAGACCCCATGCGAGCGCTGATGAGGTCGAGCAGGATGGGGCTGGGGCCTATCTCCACTGGGGGCGGGTGCTGATCTTCAGCACCCCCGACCACAGCGATCCGCGGACCAACGCGCGGGTCTACGAGGCGCGCTTCCAGGCCGGCCTCTCCCAGCGTATCCAGCGGCAGGTCTTCGACCTCGGCGCACTGTTTCTCGCGATCGCGCTGGGTCTCGGTGTCTGGGCATGGCGCCGGGCGATCCTGATCCGATTGCGCGCGTCAGTCGATCATCTCCGCGCGCGCCGTTGGGACTATCTGATCGCCGCGCTGGTCCCGGTCAGCCTGTCGACGGCGGCACTGATCTGGCTGCCGTCTCTCTGGAACGGCTCGGACAGCAGCATCTGGCTGCTCTGGCAGCTGAGCTGGATCCCGCATCATCCGCCGCTCTACCCGGTCTTCATGGCGCTACTGCACGATCTCACCGGCGGGGCGGCGGCCATGCTGCGCTGGGCCCAGTGGCTGCAACATGCGGCCTTCGTGCTCGCCGTCATCTATCTGGCCTCGGCCTATCGGCGTGCCTGGCAGATCATGACGCTCTCGCTCCTGGCCAGCATCGGCGCCGGATTCGGGTGGCTCGCGCACGGCTTTTACACCGAGGCGTTGGCCACACCCCTGTTGCTGGTCTGTATCGGTGCCTGGTTGCGTCTGCATCGCGATGGACTGACCACCGCGGTTGCGGTGGCATTGGTGTTGTCGTTGCTGCTCGCAAGCCTGACCCGCCACGCCTTGCTCGTGCTGGCGGGGGTGCCGATCGCCGATGTCCTGATCCGAGCGCTGCTCGCGCGCGCGCGCGACGCGCGCTGGGTGAGATTCGGTGAGCTCGCGAAGGTTCTGGGTCTGATGATCGGGGTCCTGATCGCTGGAAACCTCATCAATCGCTCTGTCGCCCTGATCCTGGACGCGCAGGAGGTCTCGATCACGGGACGCGCCGGGGTCTATCGCATCCAGGCCGCGCATGAACTGGTGCCGCCCGAGGAGCGCGCGGCTTGGCTCGCCGCGCTCGCGGCGCGTGCCGCGGACCCTGAGGTGCGCACCGCTTTCCCGTTGTTGGCCCAGACCCCGGATCCATGGACCGGGCCTCGTGACGCGATCCTCGCGACCCCGGCGCTTTACGGCCAGCATCCAGACATCTTGATGAACGCCGCCTTCCAGACCTTTCTGCGCGCGCTCGATCCTCATGCGCTGAAACAATGGGCGCAGGAGCTCCAGCGTGCATTGCTCGGCGTCGGTAGCGCGAGCTATTGTCCGGGGCAGGCCAGCTGTCTACTGAACGGGACCCGTGTCTCGATCGAAACGGTCTTTCCAGCCGATGCGCGCACCCTGGCCGCGATGGCTGGAACCGGGGCGGAACGCCTGGAGTCGGCGCTCGCCTATCGGCAACTCATTGACAGCGTTCAGGTGCAGGCGCTGGATCTGCTGCTGCCACTGCGCCCGGATCGGCGCGGCCTCTGGCTAGGGGCCTCACTGGGCTTGGCCCTGCTGGCACTGTGGCTGCGACGCGATACCGGGGAGACCGCCTTGCTCCTGAGTCTCTGGCTCGGGGCGATCCTCTACTCCATCGCACTGACCGCGGTGACGGTTGTCCTACCGCGTTATCTCTCACCCATCGATCTGCTGATTTGGTCGAGCAATGCCCTGGCCTTGATCGCCATCGGGGAGCATCGCGCGCGTGGGCGGCGACCGCGTCCCGTCGCGCCGGCGTCATGGCCCTGAGGCGTTGCGCGGCCGGCTCGCCGAACGTCTCGCGTGCCTCGCGCGAGTCTGACCGATCCCGGGTTTGCGCGTGGTGGAGAGAGACCGCTCCATCACCCGACGCTCGTTAGACAAGTAGAGACTCATGTCCGATCGTGCCACCAGGGATCGACCATCCCCCGCCAAACCACGCCACTCCAGGATGTTCACAGGGTCGACATCGCCCAGACGCGCCTGGTCGCGGAGCGATCTCTGGATCGGGTCGTTCAGTCTACTCGGTGTGCTCCTCCTGGGTCTGGTCCTGGTGCTTGCCGGACATGCGCGCGAGGTCGAGCTCGGATTCGTCGCGAGCGAGATCGAGGTGCTCGATGAGCGGGTCTTCAGGGTTCGTCTCAAGGGCCGCCTGGGTACCGGCTGGGATTTGAGCGGTGACCGTGCCGATTGGCCCCCGCGCTCGGATCTGCGACTTTACGAGGATGGACGCCTGCTCGGACCCGCGCGCGCGCAGCACCAGGCCATCGCGCGACTGGGCCAAGGTCGATACTCGCACTGGCGCGATCATCTGCTCTTCAGCACATCGGACAATTCTGATCCGCGCTTCAATGGCCGTGTCTATTCCGCCATCCTGAGCACCAGACTCGATCGGCAGATCCAGTCTGGGCTCGCCACCGCCGGCGCGCTCGGCCTCATGCTCGCGGTCGCGGCATGGCTCATCCGGGAGCCTCGTCGCGTCTCGCTGGGGTTGTCGCGCGCCTGGGCTCATCTGGTCTCGCGCCGGCGCGACTATGCCTTGGCCGCGGCCATCCCGACGGGCGCCGCGCTGTTGCTCGCGCTGTTGCCGCCAGTCTGGAATGGGTCGGACAGTGTCTTGTGGCTGATGAAGCAGTGGGAACAGTTTCCGCATCATGCGATCCTCTATCCGGCGTTCATGGGTACCGCCCAGGCATGGCTCACGGATGCCACGGGCCTACTGCGCTGGGCGCTGGTTGCTCAGCATCTGCTGACGATCGCGGCCGTGACCTATCTGGCCTCGGCGTATCACGAGCCGCGCCCGATCCTGATCCTCTCCATGCTCGGCAGTCTTGGTCTCGGTTTCGGCCTGTACGCCCATGGACTCTATACCGAGGCGATGGGCCTGCCCTTCCTGCTCCTGATGGTCGGCGCCCTCATTCGACTGACGCGGTATGGACTGACGCCCAGGGTTGGCCTGGCACTCTTCATTGGTCTACTCGGCGGCATCCTGACCCGTCATGCCTTCCTGGTCTTCGCCGTCATCCCGGCCACCTATGGCATCATGGTGGTGTTGCTGTCGAGGCGTCGGTGGGTGTGGCGCGCTTGGCTGCCGGCCATCCTGTTGCTGGCGATCATCGGCGTGGCCTTCGGCAGCGCGCGTCTGGTGACCTTCAGCGCGTGCGCCGTCCTGGAGCGAGACTGTGTCTCGATCACGGGTCGAGCCGGTGTCTACCGCATGGTGGATGCCCATGCCTTGGTCCCGCCCTCCAGCCAGGATGAGTGGCTCGCGCGCTTGGCCGCTGCCGCGCCCGACCCGGTGGTGGCACGGGCGATGATCATCATGGCGCGGGCGCCCGAGCCTTGGGTCGGGAGCATGCAAGCAGTGGCTGCCGATCCGCTGACCTTCGGTCGAGATGTGGACGCCTTGATGAATGCAGCATTTTGGACCTTCGTGCGATCCGGTGATCCCTACATGCTGCGGCAATGGGCCGACGAATTGGGCAAGGCGCTCTTTGGGTTCGCGCGCGACGAGCGCAGCGCCCAGGGACAATTCAGCCAGATCCTGGCGGCTTCGGCACGCACGATCCTGGATGTCGCGCGCAATGACGAGCCCGAGATCCTGGCCGCATTGCAAGGGACCGGCGCGGAGCGCCCCGAATCCGCCGCGCAATACGAGAGTCTGGCGCGCGCCTTGCCGACGCGCATGCTCGATTGGTCATTGCCGCTCGATCCATTGGGCAGGTCGGTGCTGCTCTTGGCCAGTCTGACGCTCATGCTGGCGGTGATCGGACAGCGTGGGCTTGCCCCCGTGAGCCTGCTGCTGGCGAGTCTGTGGCTGGGGATCCTGGTCTATGCGCTGGCCTTGAGCTTTGCGACCGTGATCCTGCCGCGCTATCTCGCGCCGCTGGATCTCTTGATCTGGCTCAGCAATGCAGTCGCGCTGATTGCGCTGCTCGAGCGCGCGGATGGCTCTGCGCGGCAGGACCTGGCCGCGCACTGATGTGTTGGATGTCTGTTTGAATTCTGCTTGCGTGCGCCTGAGGAGAGACTCGTTTGTGCGGCATCGTCGGTTGTCTGAGCTGGACCAGTCCCACGGATCCGTTGGCATTGGATCGCATGAGCGCGCATCTGCGGCATCGTGGACCCGACGCCGCGGGGGTGACCCAGGTGGGTCCCTTGACGCTCGGTCATCGACGGCTGTCGGTCATCGATGTCTCGGCCTCGAGCAATCAGCCGCTGTCGGACCACTCGGGCCAGTTCCTGCTCGCCTTCAATGGTGAGATCTACAATTATCGCGCGCTGCGCTCCGAGCTGGAGCGCGGCGGGGCGCGCTTTCGCACCCAAGGCGACAGCGAGGTCATCCTGGAGGCCTACAAGCGCTGGGGCGAGGACTGTCTGACCCACTTCAACGGCATGTTCGCCTTTGCGCTCTGGGATGGGCCCCGGCGTCGACTCTTGCTCGCGCGTGACCGGCTCGGCGAGAAGCCATTGTTCTATTTCGAGCTGCCCGACCAGGGTCTGGTCTTCGCCTCCGAGCCGCAGGTGCTGCGGATGCACCCGGCCTGTGACGCTGGGATCGATGCGTGCGCGCTCGCCCAGTATCTCTCGCTCAATTACACCCTGGGCGAGCGTCACCTGCTGAAGGGTGTGAGACGTCTGCCGCCCGGCCATTTCATGATCTGCGCGGCGGGCGAGACACCGCGGCCGCGGTCCTATTGGGATCTTGCCGCGGTCTTTCACGACAAGCGGCACTTCGCCTCGCCGGCCGCGGCGGCCGAGGAGCTGCGCGACTTGATCGACGACGCGGTGCGGCTCAGGCTGGTCAGCGACGTTCCACTCGGGGCCTTTCTCAGCGGTGGGGTCGACTCCTCGACCGTGGTCGCGGCCATGGCGCGGGTCCTGCCCAAGTCGCAGGTCCACACCTTCAGCATGGGCTTCGGAGTGCCGAGCTATGACGAGGTGGAGCAGGCGCGCGCGGTCGCTGCATGGCTGGGGCTGGATCATCAGGATCAGGTGGTGGCCGCCGAGACCGACGAGGTGATCGCGGCGATCCGCTGGACCGCGCGCGAGCCGCTCGCCGATACCTCGGCGATCCCGACCTACCGGCTGGCCGCCTTCGCGCGGCGTCATGTCACGGTCGCACTCTCGGGCGACGGGGCCGACGAATGCTTCGCGGGCTATGAAACCTATGTGGCCGACCGTTTGCATCGTGCACTGTCCTGGTTGCCGACCGGTTTGACACGGACCGTCGGGCGGCTGGTCGACGCATTGCTGCCGGTGAGCTTCTCCAAGGTGAGCCTCGACTACAAGCTGCGTCACTTTCTCGCCGGACTGCCCCTGGATGGCGCGCGCGCCCATGCCTCCTGGCGCGATATCATGTCGCTGCAAGCGCGCGCGGATCTCCTGCAGCCCTGGTGGCGCGGGGTCGCCGCCGACCCCGGCGCCGATCCATTCGCCGCCTTCGCCCCGCATGTGGCCGCCGTCCAGGATTGTCACCCGATCGATCAGGCCGGCTATGTGGACATCAAGACCTGGTTGGCCGACGATATCCTGGTCAAGGTCGATCGCTCGACCATGGCGCACTCGCTGGAGGCCCGTGCGCCCTTGCTCGATCATCGTCTGGTCGAGTTTGCGGCGGCCTTGCCGGTCGCATGGAAGCTCAATGGTCTGCGCAAGAAACACCTGTTGCGCGAGAGTCAGCGGGGACGGCTTCCAGACCGCGTGCTCGATGGGACGAAGCGCGGTTTCAATGCCCCGGTCTCGCCCTGGCTGAATGGGCCGCTGCGGGATTTCGCCCGCGATACATTGGCCTCGCCCCGGCTCCATGAGTGGGTGAGGCCGCAGGCGATCGAGTCGCTGTGGCGTGAGCACGCCGCCCGGCGTCGCGATCATGGTCTCACGCTCTTTGGATTGATGTGCTTGGCATTATGGTTGGATCGGACGTGAAGACAGGCGCTCAGACGTATTCCACGGCCATTGCGGACGCGGACAACTACACCCGCTGGATCCTGTCCGAGCTCCAGCCGTTCTTCGGCCGCAGCCTCTTGGAGGTGGGTCTCGGGCACGGTGGTTATCGCCAGCGTCTACCCACTGGGATCGAGTATCTGGGTCTGGACATCGACCCGGATTGCGTCGCCCGCGCGCAGGCGCGGCATGGCACTGACGATTATCTCGTCGCTGATGTCACCGACCCTGGACTGGCCGCGCGCTTGTCACCACGGGGCATCGATACAGTGCTGTGCATCAATGTGCTCGAGCACATCGATCGCGATGAGTCGGCGGTGGATGCCTTGCTGGCGATCCTCCCGCCGGGTGGACACCTGCTCGTGCTGGTGCCGGCCTTCCCGGCCCTGTACTCTGACCTCGACCGCATGGCCGGACATGTCCGGCGCTACACATTCGCGGATGTTCCACGCTTGGCGCGCGCCAACGCCACCGTGGTGCGGCAGCGCTATTTCAACGCGGTCGGCGGCGCAGGCTGGTGGGTCAACAAGGCGCTGCGCCATTCCAGCCTGGACTCATCCGCCGTCAACGGTCAGATCCGTCTCTTCGATCGCTTCGTCGTTCCGCTCGCCCGTGGCGTGGATCATCTGACACGAGGGGTCTTCGGCCAGTCATTGATCTGTGTGTTTCGCAAGCTATGATCAGCATCGTCATCCCCGCGCTCAACGAGTCCGGTGGGATCCAAGGAACCATCGAGTCTCTGCGCCAGATCCTCAGCAAGACGCCAGAGGCCGATCCCGAGATTCTGGTCGTCGACGACGGCTCGGACGATGACACCGGCCGACTCGCCGCCGAGGCCGGCGCGACGGTGGTCCGCCATCCTCACAATGTCGGTTACGGACAGGCGCTGAAGTCGGGGATCCTGGCGGCGCGGTACGAGACCATCGTCATCATCGATGCCGACCTGACCTATCCGGCCGAGGCCATTCCGGCATTGGTCGCCGAATTCAACCACGGCTTCGACATGGTGGTGGGCGCGCGCAGCGGTCATCACTACGAGGGCAGCATGTTCAAGGGACCACTGCGACAGGTGCTCAAGTTCCTGGTCGAGTTCAGCGCCGGACGTCCGATTCCGGATGCCAACTCAGGTCTGCGGGTCTTCAATCGCGAGACGATCCGTGGCTATCTCCCGCATCTGTGCAATACCTTCAGCTTCACCACCTCCTTGACGCTCGCCTACATGCTCACTGGACGTTTCGTGAGCTATCTGCCGATCAGCTATCATGCGCGCGTCGGCAAGACCAAGGTGCGCTTGTTCAAGGACTCGCTGCGCACGCTGCAATACATCGTCCAGGCGATCATCTACTACAATCCGCTCAAGTTGTTCATCCTGTTGACATTGATCACGATCGCACTGGCGATCACCGGCTTTGCGACCGCCGCGCTCACCGGGCTCAACGCCCCTTATTTCCTGGGTGTCGGCGGACTGCTGATGTCCATCCTCGTCTTCGCACTGGGCCTGATCGCCGATCTGCTGCGCCAGATCCTGGTGCGGACGGGCGCCGAATGAGCGTGGACGGCGGGCCTGAAACGCCACTCGTCGCCGATCCTGGCGCTGGATTGGAGCAGACACCGGCGGCCGGTCTCGGGCATCTGTCCACGCGCCTGCTCTTCCTGAAGATGGTCTTGGTGCTGACCGGATTGGGCCTGTTGCTCTACTGGGCCGGGGCGAGCCTGCCGGCCGACACCGGCAGGATCACGGTGAGCGCGGTCGTGCTCGCGCTGCTGATCAATCAGGTCGGCCTCTATGCCGCGGCGTTGCGTCTGCGCGCCGTGCTCGCCGCCTTCGCCATCCCCATCAGCGCTGGACAGGCACAGTCGATCCATCTGCGCTCGATCTTCTATTTCTTCTTCGTCCCCATGTCGGTCGGGCTCGAGATCTCACGCTTCATCATGATCCGCCGGTTGCTGCCGGGGAGCAGTGCTCGTCCGCTGATCCTGGCCTTGCTCTTGGACCGGGTGCTGGGCATGCTGGCCGCGCTGCTGGTCGCCCTGGTCTTGGCCACGCTGGTGATCCCCGGACAGCTTGCGCTCAGGCTCGATCCAGTCTGGATCGGGGGAGGCGTGCTGGTGGCCGGGGCGCTGGGGGCGAGTCTGCTCCTGCACCCATCGTTGCGCCTGCGGGCGCTCGAGCTGTTGCGCACCCTCGTGGATCTCGGGCCGCGATTGCTGTGGCCCATCCTGCTGGCATTCGCCAGCTTGCTGCTGGTCTGTGCCTCGGTCTATGTCTTCGCGATCAGCAGCGGGATCGAGGTCGGGGCGATGGCCTTGGTCTTTGCCTTGTCGGTCGCGCTGCTGGCGATGGCGATCCCGCTCTCGCTGCTGGGCGCGAGTCTGGGCGAGGTGGCGGGAGTCGGCGCCTTGAGCCTCCTGGGCCTGGCGCCTAGCGTGGCCATCCTGCTGGCAGCGGTGGTCTACTGCGGGCGACTCGTTGGTGCCATGCAAGGCGCCTTGCTCGACCTCTGGGGTGATGCCCGACGGGTCTGGCAGCCACCCTTGAGGCAGTGACCACTTGGGATGAGGTCTCCAATGACAGAGCGCAAGGGTGAGCGGACGATCGCCGATTTCGGCGATCAATGGGTTCGTTTCACAGACAACTCGGGTTATTACGGCTCTCCCGAGCTCTTTGCCGATCTGCTCTCGCCACTCCTCGACCCCGCTGACGTGGCAGGTCAACGGGTTGCCGATATCGGCAGCGGGAGCGGGCGGATCGTCGGCATGCTGCTCGCGGCGGGGGCGGCCCATGTGACCGCCATCGAGCCCTCACGGGCCTTCGAAGTGCTGAGCGAGCGGTTTGCTGGCGAGTCGCGGCGCGTCACCTGCCATCGGCTCGCGGGCGCCGAGATCGGTACGCTCGGCCCATTCGATCTGGTCGTTTCATTGGGTGTCCTGCACCACATCCCGGATCCCGCCCCAGTGGTGGCGGCCGCCCATGCCGCGCTGCGCCCGGGCGGACGCTGCTTCATCTGGCTGTATGGACGCGAGGGCAACGAGCTCTATCTTGCACTGGTCAGGCCGCTTCGCGCCATCACCACGCGCCTGCCCGACCCGGTGCTCGAGGGCCTGGTGCGAGCGATCGATCTGCCCCTGGCCGCCTATATTCGACTCTGTCGGGTGATGCCACTGCCGATGCGCGCCTACATGCGTGACCATCTTGGCCGTCTGGACCCCGACAAGCGGCGTCTGACCATCTTCGATCAGCTCAACCCGGCCTACGCCAAATATTACACGCACGAGGAGGCTCACGACCTGTTGGCGAATGCGGGTTTCGTGGACATCGCCTTGCATCATCGTCATGGCTATAGCTGGAGCCTGGTCGGGACTCGGCCTTGACTCGAGCCGATCGCGTCATTTGCCTTGTGGTCGAGGAGCTGAGTGGAGCGGCTCTTATTTCTGGAAAAATCATTGGATCAGGGAGAACCGAGGACGTCGGTAAGCGCCAAAGGATAGAGTCGGTAGTAAAACTAAAACAACTCTGCTTTACGCATGTAGCTTTGGTTGCTGCAAGGTCCATTCGATTGCATGTGGATATAGAGCCGGGTTGGCTTAGTCATTCTTGATATGAGCCAAAATTTCACTCATGGCCGTGCTCGAGATCACGTGGTCTTGATGGCTTTCATCCAAAAATATGTCAAATTCTCCGCTTCCGATATCGTGTACTATTGACTTCACTGTTTCTTCATATGTTCCCCATTTGTCTCCGGCAAAACAGCATGGATCATAGCGATTGATGACTTGAATCTGTTTTCGATTGTTTCCATGACTTCCCATGAGGTAAAGCTCTAAATAGTGCCTGAAAGAAAACCCTAAAAAATCGCCGTCCCCCCGTGCTGCTGACCGAATTGCGACCATGGCTTTTAGCCCATTTCCGTTGCTCAAC
>RZZN01000305.1 GCA_009929855.1 Gammaproteobacteria bacterium | reverse complement strand
CGCCGTCAACGCGCATGCTGCCGGCATCGACGTGGGTGCCCAGTTTCATGTGGTCGCCGTTCCCTCGGAGCGCGACGACGAGCCGGTGCGTACTTTCGAGAGCTTTACCGGGGATCTGCATCGCCTGGCCGACTGGCTGGTCGCCTGCGGCATCGAGACCGTCGCGATGGAATCGACCGGCGTCTATTGGATCGCGCTCTACGAGATCCTGGACGCCCGCGGCATCAAGGTGCTGTTGGCCAACGCCCGCGACGTCAAGCATGTGCCCGGGCGCAAGACCGACGTCAACGACGCCCAGTGGCTCCAGCAGCTGCACACTTACGGCCTGTTGCGCGGCAGCTTCCATCCGCCCGCCGAGATCGCCGCGCTGCGCGCCTATCTGCGCCAGCGCGAGCGCTTGCTCGACTATGCCGCCGCGCATGTGCAGCACATGCAGAAGGCGCTGACGCAGATGAACCTGAAATTGCAGCACGTCGTCGCCGACATCGCCGGGCAGACTGGCATGCGCATTATCCGCGCGATCCTTGCCGGAACGCGCGATCCGAACGTGCTGGCGGGCTATCGCGACAGCCGCTGCAAGCGCTCGCCCGAGGAGATCGCCAAAGCGCTGGAGGGTCACTATCGAGCGGAGCATCTGTTCGCGTTGGAGCAAGCGCTCGCCCTCTACGACGCCTACCAGGAGCGGATCGCCGCCTGCGACCGGCAGATCGAAGCGGCACTCGCCACCCTGAACACCGCCGAGCCAGCGGTCAAGGCGTTGCCGCCGCCGAGCGGCAAGACCCGCCGCCAGAAGAACGCGCCCGCCTTCGACGTGCGCACGGCGTTGCACGGCCTCATCGGCGTCGATGTGACCCGCATTCACGGGCTCGGCCCCTCGTTGGCCCTGAAGCTGGTGGCCGAATGCGGGACCGACCTGTCGGCTTGGCCGACAGGCAAGCATTTCGTCTCCTGGTTGTGTCTCTCGCCCGGCAACAAGGTTTCGGGCGGCAAGCTTCTGTCGGCGCGCACCCGCCGCACGAGCAACCGCGCCACCTCCCTGTTGCGCCTGGCGGCGGTCACCGTCGGCAAGACCGACAGCGCGCTGGGCGCCTTCTACCGGCGCTTGGGTCTGCGCATCGGCAAGGCCAAGGCAATCACCGCCACCGCGCGCAAGCTCGCGATCCTGTTCTACAACGCCCTGCGCCACGGCATGGACTACAGCGATCCGGGCGCCACCGCTTACGAGGAGCGCCATCGCGAGCGGATGCTGCACAACCTGGAGCGGCGGGCCAAGCAGTTGGGATACGTCCTGGAGCCGGCCCCCGCGGCGGGAGTTTCTTAGGAACGAGACGACGTGGCATTTGAGCAAGCTAAACAAGAGATTGCAGACCTGAGAGCACGTGCCCAGGCCGGCGAGATCGAAGTGGCGTATCTGGACGAAGCCGGCTTCGCGCAGATCCATCCGAACCGC
>RZZN01000304.1 GCA_009929855.1 Gammaproteobacteria bacterium | reverse complement strand
GACAGGGTCCAATTGATCACCTCGCTGGTGATCAATTGCTTGTTGGGCACCAGGAGCTCGCGCTGGTCCAGTGTGCGGATGGTGGTGGCGCGGATCTCGATGCGCGTGACCACGCCGGTATTCTCGCCGACGCTCACGGTGTCGCCCACACGGATCGGGCGCTCGAACAGGATGATCAAGCCGCTGATGAAGTTCGCGACGATCTCCTGCAGGCCGAAGCCGATACCCACGCCGAGCGCGGCCACCAGCCACTGGACCTGCTGCCAGGTGAGCCCGAGTCGACCCGCCACCGAAAAGGCCGCAAAGGCCATGACGGCGTAGCCGGTCAGCGCGATGATGGTGTAGCGGCCGCCGGCACTGATGGCGGTGTTCTTGAGCAGCAGGATCTCCAACAGCGCGGGCAGGTTGCGGACCGCAATGACGGCCACGGCGACGATCAGCAGCATCACGCCCAGGTCTGCAACCGTGACCGGTAGCAGGCCTTCGGCACCGTCCTGAGCGGCCGAGATGCCCCAGAGTGGGATACTCTCGAGCACGTTCAGCGCTGGCAGCACGTCTGCCCAGAGCACCCACAGCCCCACGCCGGCCCCCATGGCGATCAGTGCATTGACGAGACGGCGGGTCTGGGTATCCAAGGCGACGAGGTCGACGGTCTCCTCATCCGTGTCTACCGCCGTCGTCCCAGCAGCGGCGGAGGCTGCAGGGCTGGGAAGGGTCTCGTCCTCCGCGGTGGCCTCTTGGCGCAGCGCCTCGCGCCGGGCGCGGCGCTCCAGGGCCGCGCGCAACGCCAGCTCCCGGCGGGTCACGAGCAGCCAGCGCACGACGGATTGCTGCAGGACCACCAGCCCGAACAGCAGCCAGAGCTGTCCGAGCCAGAGGTCGAACAGGGTCACCGCCGTGTAGTGGAAACCGGCGAGTGTGAGTGCGGCCAGCAGCAGGGGCACCGCCACGGCCAGCGGATACCAGAGGTGACGCAGCCGGTTGGCGAGGCCCTTGGGCGCCTCGGCCAAGAGGTCCCGCACCAGGCCGCGCCTCGGGTGCAGCGCGACCGCGACCAAGAGCGCAAAGCCTAGCGTGACACCGGTCAGGGTCAGGCGTCCGAGCGTGGCGGCCTGGACCTCGCCGAGCGTGCTCATCACGGCGGAGATGAAGGCCAGTGGTAGCAGGGTCCAGATGGCGATATCCAGGGACCGCCGCAGCCGTCTGAGGATCTGGTTGCGCCAGCGGAAGTGGCGCTCCGCGACGCCGCCGGACATGCAGAGCATGCGAAAGGCCCGCAGGCAGAACAGCGGTGGCGCGATGCGCAGCAGCGCGTTGCCGACAGCGTAGGGGAAGGCCTCCGGGATGGGCGTGCTGATCAGGATGAGCCCGAGCAGGGCCAGCAGCAGCGACACCGGCGCCGCCAGAAGCAGTGTCAGCAGGATGGCGCCGAGGGTGTAGACGAAGCGGTC
>RZZN01000303.1 GCA_009929855.1 Gammaproteobacteria bacterium | reverse complement strand
TAATCATACATAAAGTAAATGTATGAAAATTCTTTAAATGCTTGCTTCTTAAATCTATCCTTATCTTCAGCAAGTAGTTTTCTAAACTCAGGAATAATTCTTATTTCCAAGTCTAAAGTAACTTTATTATTTTCATACTTAAATAATCCCATTTTTTCTCTTTATTTTATTCTCATTATACTTCTTTAATCTATAAGGCTTAACAAGGAATTTACCTAAATAAGAAAGCTTAACAGTTTCAAATGCACTATGTTTCATTACATGTACAGTATATGCTATAGCACTCCTATAAATACTAAACACTTCTTCATAAGTAATATTAAGTTGTTTAGCCACATCTCTTGCTACATCTTTTTCAGTTAGTACTTTCATCTTATGTTTATTAATATATCATTATCAAACTTTAAAAGACTATGATATACAAACTTACCTCTTGATTCCTTAATAAGTACCTGTTTACTTTCTAAGTTTCTTAACATTATATGTAACGTCTTAATGTTAATGTTTAGTTCTTCAGCTACTTCTTTCTTATAATCTGATGAAGATATACCTTTAGCATCTCTTTTTATAAAAAGATATAATAGTTCTACTTCCCTATCAGATATATTAATGATAGAGCTAATTAGATTGAGATAAGTTAATTGTGGATTATCTGTAGGAATTGTTATTTTCTTCATATCTTTCTATGTTTTCTTTCTTTCTTTTAAATCTTGTTGCAAGAAGCCTTCTTACATTCTTCAACATAATAAGTATTGCAGCATTTTCTGTACTGTAGTTTTTCTTTTGAAGTGTATAAAATCTTTCAATAAGCATGTTTACCACTTCTTCATTAGTAGTACCATCATTGAATAAACTTTCTACTTTTTCTGTAAATCTGATTGTTTGAGTACCTGAACTAAAATTACTTAATTCATAAATAACACCTTCTTTTATTTCCTTCATATCTATCTATTTATTATTAAAAAGACAAAGATAGTTGTTAGTTATAAACACTTTTATTTTTAATCAAGGTACATTATTTTTTATAAACTAATTATTTAAAAGGATTAGCATTACCAAACAAATCACCAAACATGCTTACTACATCTTCCTTACATGAATGTACTACCATATTATCATAGACATATTGTTTACTTAAATGTTTATCAAGTTTAACTTTAGCGTTAAATTCTGGAAAACTATCAGATACCCTTTTAACTTTCATAGTCCCTGATTTAATTAGTTTTCCATTCTTTAGTAAAGAATATTCTAAGATGTATGTACTCATGTTCTGTCAAATATGTAATTGAATATTTCTTGGTAATCATCATCCACTTCTTCATCTTCATAAAAGAATACACTGTAATCTTCTGTATCAGAATTTAGTACAGTGACTAATGATAGCAAGTCAATTAATTTAATTCCATCTGGTACATGGATTTCTTTCTCTTCTGTGTCAATAATGTATTTCATTTG
>RZZN01000013.1 GCA_009929855.1 Gammaproteobacteria bacterium | reverse complement strand
CCATGCCGGCAAGCGAGATCGCGATCGCTATGAGCGCACTACCTCGGGATTGCCGTGGTCATTGTCCTTACTCGGGGCGAGGACGCCCCGACTCCTTTGCCATTTGAGTGCAAGCTCCGGCGCATGTGTCTTGGAGCTACAGGCTCCAGGTGTCCTGTTGTCGCCCATTGACGGCTCGATAGTTGCTTATGTCCATTGGATCGATCGCCGGGGTTTGCGGTCGTTTCGCACTGGATCAGGGTTGGCCAGACTCACACTCGAATGATATCGACGAGCATTCTTGCGCATGCCCAATCGGCTCATCCCTCCCCTGCCATCGACCGGCCCGGCCAAGCGGCCGAACCTGTCTGCCACGCTCGCGCAGATGCAGCCGACAGCCGAGCGCGACCTGCCCGCGTTTGCCGGTCTACTCGGTCAGGCGTTGCAGGAGCGACAGGGCGCGTCTGAGATGGGCCCAGGTGTCAGCCATGTCGTAGACGCAGCGGCAGTGATTGCCGCGGAGGCATTGATGGCCACCGGGGGCGGCTGGGATCGGCAGGCGGCCCCGGTCGACCAGATTGGTACGGCGGTTCATGGTGCAACCGGCGAGGTGAGCGACCATCCAGCGCAGCATGCGCGGGTCGATCTCCGGGTCGATGCCGCCCACATGACTGTCACGGCAAGCCTAGCGGCGTCGGGCCCGTTCGCGACCGCAGGATTGGTGCTCGCTCAGACCGATCGCGCCACTGTGCTCAGCCTGAACACTGGGTTCGGTCGGGACGCTGGACTCGGTGGATCGACTGGACATGCGCATGGCGGCGGCATGCCTGGCACGACAGCATTGGACGGATTGGCGATCGGCGCACAGCTGGACGGTTTGGAGCGCCGCCCACAGCTGCACGAGCTGGCACCGGGCGTACAGCGCGGCCTCGAGCATGCCAGGTCTGGACTTGCGGCGCATGCCCAAGCCGCGGACGAGACGGGCACTCGCGCCCGCCCCCAACCGACTGGCTTGACCCGAGCCGACACGGCCGCGCTGTTGGCGACGGCCACCGCCCCAGGTCGGCCGACCCAGAGCGCGGATGACCGTGGACCCGCGGCCCACTCACCCACACCTCAGCCGATCGTCTCACTGCTCCAGAGGACGGCCTTGACCAGCGCCGCTGGAACCCTTGCGCCTGGTGAGGACGCCCAGTCATCGTCCAGCGTGATGAGAACGCTCACCGCCGCCACTTACTCGGACCAGATGATCCGACCGGCTCATCTCGCGCCCCCCCCCATGAGCCGGACGGTCGCGCCCGCCAAGGCCGACGGATGGCCTCTCGGACAAGAGGCGACCGCGCCTGGGTCGGACCCGAGCGACCTCGCGCCGGCCAGACCGGCGCGCGCGGTGCCGCGCGGTGTCGAGACAGCACGCACAGTCCAGACCGACCTGACGCGGCCGGCGACTGGCGTGATGATCGACCCGCGCCAGGATGCGCTAAGCGTGCGCTTGTCGGTCGCGGATGAACCGGCGGGCGCGGTAACGCGCGGTGGCGAGACAGCACGCACAGTCCAGACCGACCTGACGCGGCCGGCGACTGGCGTGACGTCCGATCCGCGCCAGAATGCACGGAGCGAGCGCTTGTCGGTCACGGATGAACCGGCGCGCGCGGTGCCGCGTAGTGCCGAGCCCGCCGCCGAGCCCACGCCTGCCTTGGCGCAACTGTCGACCAACAGGCTGGCCGCGCGCGACCTGACGCACGCGCTCGCGATGACTCGTCCCGCCACTCGGCTCGAGTCGAGACCAAGTGAGTCGGGCAGGACGCATGAGCCTGCTGGCCAGTCGGGACCGCTCGCTGGGCCGACGCGCGCGGTCGCCGAGGACACGCCCACTGACGCGGACATGGACGTGGGCGTGGGCAGTGGCACCAACAGCGCACACCAACGCGGATCGAGCCCGTCTGGCGTCGACCCAGCAGCGTACGAATCGGCCAAGACACGGCTCGAAACACTGCTGCGGGCCATGACGGGCGGTGGGCAAGAGCGAGCGAGCCTGGAGCCATCGGGCGAGAGGAGTGCGCCGGACGCGGTGACCGCCAGCGCGGCCGAGACAGAGGCGCTCGCCGTCTCGCGCAGCGGGGCACAACCCTCGACCGGGGTACCCGCGCCCGGTCTGGCGCGCCCGGCTGGCGCGATGGCCCCGCCGAGCCTGCCGTTGGAGGTTCCAGCCGGTCATCCGGCCTGGGCGAGCGAGGTCGGCAATCGACTCCGCTGGCTGCTCGGACACGGCGAGAGCAAGGCCGAGCTGGTGTTGACGCCGCCCTCGCTGGGGCGGCTGGAGATCAAGCTCCAACTCAGCGGCGATCACACCAGGGTCCAGCTCTTGGCGACCACGCAGGCCGCGCGCGAGGCACTCGAACAGGCACTGCCACGCTTGCGCGAGGTGCTCGAACAGTCGGGGATCCAACTCGGCCAGGCCGATGTGGGCACGTCGCATGACCCACCCGGTGGCTCCAACGGCAATCCACCCGAGTTGGACCATGACGCCCTGGATGAGGCTAGAATAGTCCAGCAGGCAGCTGCGAGCCCGACGCCGCCGCGTCGCGGACTGGTCGACATCTTCGCCTGATCGAATGGCGCTTGGCCGGGACACCGCACCGCTCACAGGCCATCCATGTGCAACCTCGGCAGGCGCGCCGATGACAGGTCCGCCAGCCGGCGCGACCCGGCGGTCGGGCCCCGCCGCATCCTGCTGTAATGGCTCGATGCAGACCGATCCACAACCGGAATCATCACGGAGATCCTGATGGCGCAGCCTCCCGCCTCCACGAAAACGACAGATCAGACAGCTCAGCCCAAGAGCTATACCACGCTGGTGGTCATGCTCATCGTGTTGAATCTGCTGTTGGTGATCATTGGTGTCCCACTGATGATGGGGCCATTGCGGCATCTGGTCGGGGATTTCCTCGACCTCAATCACACCCAGACGGTGGGCGCGCCAGCGGCGGTGGGCGCCGAGCCGTTGGGGGCGGATCTCTTCAAGCCTCCGGCCTTCGTCAATCTGGAGGCCTTCACGGTGAATCTTCAGGAAGAGGATGGGCGGCGCTATCTCCAGGCCATCCTGGCGCTGCGCGTCGCTGACCAGAAGACCGCTGACGCCCTGGTCGCCTTCACGCCCGAGATTCGTCACCGGATCAATCTATTGCTCTCGGGCAAGGCGCCCTCTGAGGTCGCCACGCCAGAGGCGCGCGAGGCACTGGCCGGTGAGATCGCCAGCGCGGTCAACGAGACCTTGGGTTTCCCCTCGAGCGTCGGCGCGCAGGGTCAGATCATCTCACGCGGGCCCGTGCGGGCGGTGCTCTTCAACTCTCTGCTGGTTCAGTAGCAGTGGCCGCGATCGGCCACGAGCGGGCGGGCGGCACCGCCTGGGGCACCCCTACCGGCGCTTATACCCAGGCGATCCAGTCCGCCGGCCTGCGCGCCTGTCTGCCAGTACTCGATCGGCTCAACCAGCGGTTGGCCCAAGGCATCGCGGTGGGACTGAGTGACACACTCAACAAGCTCTGCACGGTGCGCAGCGAACCGGCCGTGGCCGAGCACTTCGTCGATTTCACGCGCCACCAGGAGAATCCATCCTACATCGAGCTGATCGGCATGCAGCCGCTGCCCGGCACTGCGGTGTTCGTCTGCGACCCCAAGCTCATCGCGCTGGTCATCGACATCCTGTTTGGCGGTGACGGGCGCTTCGTCGACCGGATGCGGCGCTTCGACTTCACCCCGACAGAGAAACGTATCGTTGATAGCCTGTTCGGCGTCTTGCTCGATGCACTCGCGCGTGCCTGGTCGGCCTTTTGCGATCTCAGGCCGATTCGGCTGGGCACCGACACGCATCCGGGCCTGGCCCAGATCACCACCGCCGATGACTGGGTCGCCAGCAGCCGCTTGATCCTGGCCATCGAGGGGATCGAGGTGACTCTCGCGATCTGTCTGCCGGCCAGTACGCTGGAGCCCTTGCGCGACCCGCTGCGCGCGCTGCGCCGAGCGCTGGCGCCCGACCCCGAGCGACGCTGGAGCGACCTGCTCGCGCGCCATTTGCAGACTGTCGAGGTCGAGCTCTCATACACCCTGGGCTCGGCCCAACTGACGCTGGGCGAGGTTCTCGACCTGCGCGCCGGCGACATCATCCCCATCGAGTCGCACCAAGTGGGCATGGCCTGTATCGAGGGCGTACCACTGATCGCCTGTCGCCATGGCACCTTGAATGGCCATTACGCACTCAAGATCGACGCATTCTCACCGCCCGACCAGATCCCACCCGCCACCCATGATGGACGTTGACATGACTGACCACCTCGACGACTTGGATGATGACTGGGCGGCCGCGATCAGGGAGCTGACCGCTGGTGGGATCCCATCGGGAGCGCCCGACGCGCGTCCCCCCAGGGAGGATCCCACACCGCGGGCACGGGTCGCCCAAACCGACGAGCCCACCTTCAGCGCGTCGCCAGCCGGGCAGCCACCCCCTGGTGAGACGCCGCGGAGACCGCGCGAACCACCGGCCACGGTCAACACCGGCATGGCGGCGAACGATCTCGAGCTCGTGCTCGACATCCCGGTGATGCTGACCGCCGAGCTCGGCCGTCGCAAGATGCCGATCCGCCAATTGCTGGAGCTCGTGCCAGGCGCGGTGGTCGATCTCGACGGCAACAGCGCCGACCCCATCAACGTGCTGATCAACGGAACCTTGGTCGCCAAGGGCGAGGTCGTCGTGATCAATGACAAGCTCGGGGTACGCCTGACCGATATCATCAGCCCAGCCGAGCGCATGCTGCGCATCCATGGGTGATCGGGGCCTGGCGATGCACCAACGCAGGGGCCTATCACTCATGCTGCTCTCGCCCTGCGTGGCATGGGCGGATGAGGGCGCCGATCCGCCTGGCCTGCCCGCGCTGGCCACCAGCCTCGGCGAGATGCTGCTCGCCTTGGTGGTCGTCATCGCCTTGCTGCTGGCGACACTCTGGGCGATCCGGCGACTGACCTTGCCCGCGCTCGGCAACCGCGCGATGAAGCTGCTCGGCAGTGTGGCGGTCGGTCCGCGCGAGCGCGTCGTGCTGCTCGCCATCGCCGATCAGGTGCTGGTGCTGGGCGTCGGTGGCGGCGGCGTGCGCACGTTGCATGTCCTGCCCATCTCCGCGCTGGAGTCGAGCACCCCAGTCGAGGGCGGACGTGACACCGACGCCCGCTTCGCCGAGCAGCTCAAACGCTTGCTGGAGCCTCGCCGCGATGGCCACTGAACGGAACGCGACGCGCCTGCCCGCGGCCGGCGCACTGCTGGGTCTGGCGACACTGGCGTTGCTCGCGCGGCCAACCGAGACGCTTGCCCAGGTGTTGCCTGCGCTCACCGCGACCCCGGCGACGGATGGTGGCACGACCTACAGTCTGAGCATCCAGACGCTGTTGCTGCTGACACTGCTCAGCTTCATCCCGGCGATGGTCCTGATGATGACCAGCTTCACCCGCATCATCATCGTCTTCTCGCTGCTGCGTCAGGCGCTTGGCACCCAGACCTCGCCACCGAACCAGGTCCTGCTCGGCCTGGCGCTGTTCCTCACCTTCTTCATCATGGAGCCGGTCGCCACCCGGATCTATGAGGATGCCTATCTGCCCCTGTCACGCGAGGAGATCAGCTTCGAGCAGGCCAGCGCGCGCGCGGCCGAGCCGGTCAAGCGCTTCATGCTCAACCAGGTGCGCGAGCCGGATCTGGCCCTGTTCGCCAACCTTGCCGGCGTGCCTCCGGCCACCGCATCGTCCGATCTGCCGCTGCGGGTGATCATTCCAGCGTTCGTGACCTCGGAGCTGAAGACCGCCTTCCAGATCGGTTTCATCATCTTCATCCCCTTCTTGATCATCGACATGGTCGTCGCATCGGTGTTGATGTCGATGGGGATGATGATGATGTCGCCAGTGCTCGTGGCCCTGCCGTTCAAGATCATGATGTTCGTGCTGATCGACGGCTGGACCCTGCTGGTGGGCTCCTTGGTGCAGAGCTTCGCGCTATGAGACAGGTTTCACGCCACATTCGCCACGCAAGTCGGCGACCACCCGATGAGGAGAGAACAGAGTGACACCGACCATGGTCATCGAGCTCGGCCGCCAGGCCGTCGAAGTCTTGATCTTGGTATCCATCCCGCTGTTGGGCGCGGCCTTGGTGACCGGGCTGGTCATCAGCATCTTTCAGGCGGCGACCCAGATCCATGAGATGACACTCACCTTCGTGCCCAAGCTATTCGCGATCTTCGTCGCATTGGGGGTGGCCGGGCCCTGGATCATCACCATCCTCACCGATTTCATGCGCCGGTTGATCGAAGAGATTCCGTACATGATCGGCTGAGACCGGGCCAGGCGGCACTCGTCGATTCATGCTCGAGGTCACCGCGGCCGAGCTCGACGCCTGGTTGGCGGCCGCGCTCTTTCCGCTCGCGCGCGTGCTCGGACTCTTTGCCTCCGCCCCGGTGTTTTCCAACCGCGGTGTCCCGGCGCGCATCCGCCTGACCATCGGACTGGTGGTCGGTGTTGCGATACTGCCAGTGGTCGGACCCATGCCCGAGGTGCGGCCGGCCTCTGGCATCGGTCTGCTGATCCTGGCCCAACAGGTGGTGATCGGCTTGGCGATCGGTTTCATGATGCGGCTCGTGTTCGCCGCGGCCGATCTGGCCGGCGCGCTCATCGCCATGCAGATGGGTCTGTCGTTCGCCATCTTCTTCGACCCCGATGCCGGCGGTCAGACCGGCGTGGTCTCGGACTTCCTCGGTCTGTTCATCACACTGCTCTTCCTCGCGGTCAATGGTCACCTGCTCCTGATCGACATCATGGTCCACAGCTTCAGCTGGCTGCCGGTCAGCGAGCGACCCTTCAGCGCGCAAGGCTGGGCCTACATCCTGCAGGCCGGCGGGGCCATCTTCTCGACGGGCCTGCTGCTGTCACTGCCGGTCATCGGCATCCTGTTGTTGGTGAACCTGGCGGTGGGCGCGCTGACACGCGCCTCGCCGCAGCTGAACCTGCTCGCGGTGGGCTTTCCAATCACCCTGACCGCTGGGTTCATCGGGTTGCTTCTACTCATGACTCACTTCGCGCCGGCCGTGCAGCTGCTGTTCGAGCGCGGCATGGATGACATTGGCCAACTGCTCTATTGGTTGGCGCCGCCACCGTCCAACCCCTGATCGACGACAGATGGTCGGGCTCGTCACGGGTCGCGCCACAGCGACCCTCCTATCGACGGCTGGCCCGGCCAGGCACGGGTGACGCTCACCATCCCTGATCCAGTCCACCGGCCTGGCTGGAGTTGGAGCGACCGGCGCGGCGTGGCTGGGCGAGTCCACCCCAGGCCGAGCCTGGATACTCGAGAAAGATCACGCCGCCGGCGACCCGCTTGGCGAAGAGGCTTTGGGAGCGGATGCCTTCCTCGTAGCTCAGGATGGAATACTCGGCGCTGCCTTGCTCGGCGGCGATCCATCGGGCGTTGCGCATGAAGACCTGGCGTGCCTCGCCCTCGCCGCCGCTGATGAAGGTCCGCATGCTCAGGCCGAGTCGAATCCGATCCTCATCGACCACCGAGACATCGACACGCCATGCGGGGGACCAGGGATCGTGAAAGGCGTAGGCGACCAGCACGCCATCGAGATGTCTCTGCTCGATGATCTGGATGTTGGCGGGTGTCATCCCGGAGACACCAGTGCCCGCCGGCGCGGACATCGGCGAGGTCTCGCTCTCCCACTGCGCGGACTCGCTGGCACCGAGTGGCGCGCCACTCTGCATCGCCACCAGCAGGATCGCGAGCCGCATCAGCAGTGGCATGCACGCAGGACCCCCATCACGCCGACCAGCGGCGGCGCGTGCCACCGGCCCATCAGAGATAGTTGAACAGAGACAAGCCACTGATGCGCATGAAGCTCTGTTGGGCGGCCTGGAGCATGGTCTGCTGTTGCACGAAGTGCGAGATCGCCGCCGCGTAGTCGACATCCTGATAATCGGAGAGGATGGTGCGCAGCTGAAAGTCCATGTCGCCGTTGATCAGGCTGAGCTGCTCGAGCTCGACCTGTTGGGCTCCGACACGCGCGCGGACATTGAGCACATCGTCGAGTGCCTGGTCGAATCCGACGAGCGCGTCGGCCACCACCCGGGCGCGATGCTCGTCGGGCGCGGACGGATCCTCCAGTGTCAGGACCAGATCACGGAAGGTGTCGAGCAGCCTGCCGAAGACCTGATCGCCCTGGACGCTGACCGCCATGTCGCGCGACCAGGAGACCCGCATCGTTCGAGCTTCGGCATCTCCCACATACTCGACCCCATTCTCCAACGACCCCTGGAAGGGCTGGACATGCGACTTGTAGCCGGCGAACACGGCATCACCACTGGCATTGCGCGTGTTGGCAAGCCCCATCAGTGCGCCGAACTGTGCGCGCAGATCGCCGGCGATGACACCTTGATCGGTTGGTGACAGACCGCCATGACCCGCCTGGACGGTCCGCTCGCGGACATAGAGGATATGCTCGGTGACGCTGGCGAGTGTCCCCTCGAAGAGGTTCAGCGCATCCTCGGCATACCCCTGATTGCGAGCATACTGCGTATTGATGGCGAGCGATTGTGTTGTGGCCAGCGCGCGCGCCGCAGCCGCCGGATCGTCCGAGGGCGTGAGGACGCGGCGCCCGCTGGAGATTTGCTGCGAGGTCTTGAGCAGGTCCGCGGACTGACGCATCATGGTGTCGACGCTGCGGTCGAACATCATCGCGGTGGAGATACGGAACATGGCTTTCCCCTCGAGGCGTCAACGCATCACCGACAAGAGCTCATCGAGCAATCGCTGCGCGATGCTGATGATCCGCGCAGAGGCCTGGTAGGCCGATTGATAGCGCAACAGATTGGCGGCCTCCTCGTCGAGATTGACCCCCGAGATCTGGTCCCTGCTCATCCTCGCCTGTGTCAGCAATGACTCTTGGGCCTGCGCGTTGGCCTGGGCCGAGCGTGCGCGACTGCCGATGCTGCTCACCAGCTCGGCGTAGGCCGAGCTCATGGTGCTGCCCGAGGTGACACCGAGCTCGGTCTCGACCAACATCAAGCGGGTGGTTTGCAGCTCACCGATCCGGTTGGCATTGCGGTTGTCCGCGAAGGATTCGAACTCGAAACCCGGCGTGCCGAAGTCATCCGACTGGAGCGCGGCGGCAAAGGCGCGGGGATCCTGCAGTGACAGACTGAGATTGCCAGCCGCGAATCGGGTCGGCTGGATCAGCGCCGTCCCGCCAGCCGTCAGCGCGCCATCGCTGGCATTGACGACCAATCCCTCGAAACCGACGTCGACCCCAGCCGCGAATGGATCGCTGCGCGCACCAGTGACCAGGTTCTCGAGTCGATATTGCGTACCGTCGAAGCTGAGCTCGTAGTCGGCATCGGTGAGGCTGCCGACCTGAGCCGGGTCGATACGGACCGCGGCGGCAGCGGGCGGCTGCACCCGCGCCGGGGCCAGCGAGAACAGCTCGCCACCCGCGTTGCCATAGAGATCGACGCCCTGGACATGACGCTCATTGAAGGTCGTGGCCAGGACGGTGGCCAAGAGTCCGATCCGGTTTTGCGCGAAATCCAGACTCTCGCGACGAAATTGCAGGAGACCGCCAAGCTCCCCGCCCGAGAGGATGCGATCAGGAAGTCGGCGCAATGTGCCATCGCGATCGCGCATCGCGACCTCCAATCGCGACAGATCGTTCTCAGCCGGCATGGCCGCCAGGGTGGCGACCGTTTGGCCGATCACCAGTGGCTGGCCAGAGCCGATGAATACAGTCAATTGGCCATCGGACTGCTCTATGGGCGTGGCCTTGATCAGACGATTGAGCTGCAACAGGATCAGATCGCGCTGGTCGCGCAGGTCGTTCGCCGGCCGGCCGCCGCTGACGCTCTCGGCATCGACCACACGCTGGTTGATCTCGGCGATCGCGGTGGCATAGCGATTGATGTCGGTGATGCTCGAGGCGATCCGTTCCTCCAGGCCATTGCGCGCCTCATCCAATTGGATGGCATAAGAGCGAAAACGCGCCACCAGAGTTTCGCCACTGGAGAGCAGGGCGATGCGCGCGGGGACCGAGCGAGGATCGTTGGCGACGTCCTGTACCGCCGCGAACAGGCCATCCATGCTCACCGTCAAGGCAATCGAGGGATCGGCGAGCATGTTGTTGAGTGTATCGATCCGCGCGCTGTACTCGGCATAGGCGGCCATTCGATTCTCTTCCTTGAGCAGCTGATTGGCGAGGAACTGATCGTAGGCACGCACCACGGTCGCCACCCGCACCCCACCCCGTCCACCCTCGAGTGGCACCTGGGTCATCTCCACGACCTGGCGATGATAGCCCTCGGTCGATGCATTGGCGATGTTGTGGCTCGTCGTGGCGAGTTGGGTCTGGGCGGTCATCAAGCCCGAAGAACCGATGTTGAGTAGGCTTTGCATCGCGATACCTGTTGGCGCGGTCCACCGGATGGGTCCGTTGCATCATGACGGGGATCAAGCGCCCGCCGCCAGTGCCGCGCGCAAGGTCTTGCCTTCGATGATACGCACCAACTTGTGCGCGTACATCGGATCGGTGGCAAAACCGGCCTGTTGCAGCCCCCGCGCGAAGGCTTCCGGTCGCTGCTGTCCGATCACCTCGGCATAGCGCGCATTGGTGGTGATCAGGTCGGCATAATCGGCGAACGACTCGGCGAATGATGGGTAGATGCGAAACCGGGCGTGCTCGACATGGGCATGACCGTTTCGATACTCCCGCACCTCACGGGTGAGCGTGGCACCTGGCCAGCGCGTGTCGGCCTTGATGTTGAATAGATTATTTGACGGCACTCCGTCCGCAGTCTTGAGGATTTTTTCACCCCAACCGGTCTCGAGCGCGGCCTGTGCCACCAGGAAATGAGCTGGAATCCCGAGCACCCGAGCCGCCGCGCGCGCATGTGGCCATACCTCGGCCACGAAGCGCTCGGCCGGCGCCGCCACCTCGCCGGTGGGGACGGCGCCCAGTCGCACTGGATCGGCGATCAGGTCGGCGCGAACCCGCGGTTGGGTGTGTGGCAGGCTCGCCATGCCGACCACCGGACCCGACCAGCGCGGCACCCCGGCGAGGCTGAAGCCAGTCGCGCCCGCCGGCTCCGCCGACCGCGTCCCAGCGGTGGGTCCCTCGCCGAGTTGGTCAACCAGCATGTCGGCCAGGCCCAAGCCGCGGCCACGCGCCAGATCGAGCGCGCGCTGCTGGTCGAGCAGGCTGGTGAAAAGATGGGTCTGTGGATCCTGGCCGAGCAACCCGCCGGCCGGCAGTCCGGCGCGCATCGCCTTGAGCAGCATCTGGATGAGCATGGCCTCGAACTGAGTCGAGGCATCACGCAGGGCGGTCTGGCTCGGCCCCTCGCGCGCCGCTCGATCGAGGCTTGGCAGCGTCTGTCGATCGAGCCGGTCAAGCATGCTGAGCTTGATGGTCATGTGACGAGGTCAGCGATCGAGTCCGTGGTCTTGCCCCGATGCAGTGGCGAGATCAGATGATCTCGAGCTCGGCGCGCAGCGCGCCGCTTGCCTTCAAGGCCTGCAGGATGCTGATCAGATCCATCGGGCTGGCGCGCAGCGCGTTGAGTGCATTGACCACCTCGTCGAGTCGGGCGCCGGCGGCGACATTGATGAGCGCCCCGCCCGTCTCGCTGATGTCGACCTCGCCGCCACGCTCCACGACCTGAGTCTGTCCCGTCGAGAAGGGCGCCGGCTGACTGACATCGAGATCGCGCGAGATGGTGACCGAGAGGTTGCCGTGCGCAACGGCCGCATTGTCCAGAATCACCTGACGGTTCATCGCAACCGATCCGGTGCGTGAATTGACCACCACCTTCGCCAGCGGGGCCGTGGGCGTGATCTCCAGGTTTTCGATCTGGCCGATGAAGGCCACCCGGGCAGTCGCATCCACTGGTGCCCACACCTGGATACTGCGTGCGTCCAGGGCCTGGGCCGAGCCGGGCGCGATCCCATTGATGGCATCGCTCACGCGAATGGCGTTGGTGAAGTCGCTCTCGCGCAGCTCGACATGGATGTACTCGCCCTCGCCCACCGTCGCGGGCACGGCGCGCTCGACCGTGGCGCCCGCCGGGATGCGCCCAGCCGACTGATGATTGATCGCCAGCGAGGCGGTTTGCCCGGGCGTGCTGGCGGCCACCCCGCCAACCACCACATTGCCTTGCGCAATGGCGTAGATCTGGCCGTCGACCCCCTTGAGCGGGGTCATCACCAGGGTGCCGCCGCGCAGACTCTTGGCGTTTCCAGTGGCTGACACGGTCACGTCGAGCGCCTGTCCGGGACGTGCGAAGGGTGGCAGGGTCGCGGTGACGATCACTGCCGCGACGTTGCGCAACTGCAGCCGAGTGCCCTGGGGAACGGTCATGCCCATGTTGCCGAGCATGTTGAGCAGGCTCTGCACGGTGAAGGCGGCCTGCGAGGTCTGGTCACCCGTGCCGTCGAGCCCGACCACCAGGCCATGACCGACGAGTTGGTTGTCACGCACGCCCGAGATCGAGGCCAGCTCCTTGATGCGCTCGGCGTGCGTCGGCTGGGCGATCGCCAAGAGCAACAGCAGCAGACTGATCCAGCGCGGTCCACGCCGGCAAGGGTCCGGAATCCTCATGTGTCTTCACCTCGCTCGCTCGTCGGCGCGAAGTCCCCTGCGCGATCCCTTGAAGGCCCCGCGCCGGTCATCACAACGGCATGATGGTATTGAAGAAACGTTGCAGCCAAGCCATCCTCGTACTCTGCTTGATGAAGCCGCTGCCCACATATTCGATGCGCGCATCGGCGACCTGGGTCGACTGCACGCTATTGGCATAGGTGATGTGATGTGGATTGATCACCCCGGAGAAGCGGATGTACTCGTGGCCCTGATTGATGATGAGCATCTTTTCGCCGGACACCAGTAGATTGCCGTTCGGATACACATCGATGACGGTGACCGTGATGGTCCCGCTGAAGAGATTGTTGGCCGCCGCGGCACCGCTCCCGGAGAAGGTCGAGCTGCTCCCCGCCTCGGCATCGAGCTGGAAGGGCGGGAAGATCCCCGAGGCGGACGCCGCGTCGACCCCCGCGCTGAGGTTGCTGCGCCGACTGGTCTGGGCATTGGTGCTCTTTTGGGCAACATTGCGCTCGACCAGATTGATCGTGATGATGTCGCCGGGGTGGCGCGCGCGCCGGTCCTCGAACAATGGACGCACGCTGCTGGCCTGGAAGATCGCGCCATTGGCCGGCTGGGGCTCGCGCAGCTGGGGGCGCACCGTCATGGGTTGATGCACGCTCGTCGGTGGCGTCGAATGGACCGACGCACAGCCGGTCAGCCAGACGATGCTGACGAGCAGGATCAAGAGCAGGCCAAGGATCCTCACGGCAGGCGCGCTCAGAGCTGGGCCAGTCGCGCCAGCATCTGATCGGACGTCGAGATCACCCGCGAGCTCAGCTCGTAGGCGCGCTGGGTCACGATCATGCTGACCAGCTCCTCGGCGACATTGACGTTGGAGCTCTCGACATAGCCCTGGTTGAGCACACCGGCGCCATTGAGACCAGGCTCGGTGAGCGTCGGCGCGCCACTGGAGGCGGTCTCGTAGAAGAGGTTCTCGCCAACGCTCTGCAGACCGCCCTCGTTGATGAAGGTGGCGAGCTGGATGTTCCCGACCACCACCGGATCGATCAGATTGGTGTCGAGGATGACGCTGACCGTCCCATCCTTGCCGATCGTGATCGAGGTGGCATTCTCGGGAATGTTGATCGCATCGGCCAGGAGATAGCCGTTGGCGGTCACCACGTTGCCCTCGCTGTCGAGCTGCAGCGAGCCATCGCGGGTATAGGCGGTGTTGCCATCGGGCATGACGACCTGCAGGAAGCCCTTGCCTTGAATGCCCACGTCGAGCGCGCCGCCGGTCTGCTGCAGGCTCCCAGGGGTGAAGATGCGCTCGGTCGCCACCGTGCGCACACCAGTTCCGATCTGGAGCCCGCTGGAGATCTCCGATTGCTGAGTGGACTGCGCCCCCGGCTGGCGGATGGTCTGGTAGAGCAGATCCTCGAAGACGGCGCGCTGACGCTTGAAGCCATTGGTGGAGACATTGGCCAGATTGTTCGCGATCACATCGAGCTGTGTCTGCTGCGCATCCAGGCCGGTGCGAGCGGTCCAAAGTGAACGAATCATGCTGTACTCACGCTGATGTCTTGGTGGCTAGGAGGTCGTCAGCAAGCGCCCGGCCGAGCGCGCATTCTCGTCGGCCGATTGCAGCATGCGCATCTGCATCTCGAACTGGCGGCCAAGCGAGATCATCTGAGCCATCATGTCGACGGCATTGACGTTGCTCCCTTCAAGATACCCCGAGACGAGACGCAGCTGGGGATCGGCGGGCGTCAGTGCACCGTCGCGACGACGAAACAGACCATCCTCGCCACGCACCAGCGTCTCCCGGGGTGGATCGACGAGCCGAATCCGGTCCAGGGTGTCGACCAGATTCGGCTCATCGCGCCGATGCGCGGAGATGGTCCCATCCTCGCCGATGCTGATCTCGGTGTCGGGCGGGATCCTGATGAGGCCGCCCTCGCCCCACACTGGCAACCCGGCGCGTGTCTGCAACACGCCTTCGGGACTCACATCCAGACCGCCGTCGCGGGTGTAGGCCTCGCCGCCATCTGGTGTCAGCACCGCCAGCCAACCAGGTCCGGCCAGCGCGACATCCAATGGGCGAGCGGTGAGCTGCAGGGGACCCGGGGTGAAGTCGGTGGCAATCTCGGCATCCACCACGAAGGCCCGCGTGGGCAATGCCTGAGTCTCGACCTCGACCGCGCGCAGCTTGTGCAGCTGTGCGCGAAAACCGCTGGTCGCGGCATTGGCGAGATTGTTGGCCACGGTGCCCTGCTGGTCGAGGGTGGCCTTGGCTCCAGTCATTGCGCTGTAGATCAGACGGTCCATGAGGGTTGCACGAGGTGTGACTGAATGGTGATGGGCGAAGGGTTCGGTGGGGTTTAACGCAGGTTGACCAGGGTTTGCAAGAGCTGATCACGGGTACGGATCGATTGGGCGTTGGCCTGGTAGTTGCGCTGTTGAATGATCATGTTGACCAGCTCGTTGGTGAGATCCACATTGGACCCCTCGACCATCCCCGAGCGGATGAAGCCGTTCAGACCGGTGCGCGGCGCCCCGATCACCCGCGCCCCCGAGTCGAGCGTCTCGCCCCAGAGATTGCTGCCGAGCGGGGCCAAGCCATTGGGGTTGCGGAAGGTGGCCAACAGGAGCTGACCGAGGATCTGGTCGCTGCGCCCGTTGGTGTAGAGACCCAGGATGCGACCATCCGCGTCCACCGAGATCCCCGCGAGGTCACCGCTGGAGAAGCCGTCCTGGATGGATTCGGTGACCGCGAATGGCGAGCCCCACTGGGTCAATCCGACGCTCGACAGATCGATGGTCAGACCTTCCACGCCATCGAGTGCCCCGCCAGGCACTGAGTCGATCACCAGTGGATTGGCCAAGGGGTTCGGCTGAGCGGGATCGAGATTGCCGAAGGTGTCGAAGACCAAGGTTCGCGGATCGCCCACCTGAGTGCCATCGAGCGTGAACTCGAGCGTCCAGCTGTTGACATCGGTCTTGATGAAGAACATCGACAGTGTGTGTGGATTGCCTTGACTGTCGAACACCTGAATCGAGGTGACCGAGTTGTAGGTCTCGGCATCGTCTGGATCGAAGGGCTGCACGGGTGGTAGCGCCTCGCGTGAATCGAGATTGGCCGAGATCATCACCTCGCTGGTCGCCCGCGGGTCGATGCCCCCGACCGGCACCTGGATCGGCACGGGCAGACCCACCGCTTGGATCTCGCCGGGGTTGGCTGGATCGGTGCCAAAGCCCATCAGACGCTCGCCGCTCGCCGTGATGATGTATCCGTCGCGATCGATATCGAACTGTCCGTTGCGACTGAAGGCGACCGTGCCATCGGCACGCTCGACCATGAAGAACCCATTGCCGCTGATCGCCAGGTCGAGCGCGTTGACGGTCGCGGTCAGCGGGCCTTGCGAGAAGCTGTAGAAGATGTCGCTGACCATGGTCCCGATGCCGACCTGGTTGCTGTTGACGGTACCGACCGAGGAGGCGGCGAAGACATCTTGAAAACGCGCCGTGGCGGCCTTGTAGCCCACCGTGCTGGTATTGGCGACATTGTTGGAGATGGCATCGAGCGCCTTGGAGGAAGAATTGAGACCGCTCAGGCCTTGTTGGAACATATCGAGGCTCCCGATCAGAGAATCTGCTTGATGTCGTCGAACGTGAAGATCCCGAGCGAGCCGACCTGGAAATCGGTGCTGACGGCGCCCCTGATCACGCTCGAGACGACACCGGCCTGTAGGGTGCGACCCGAGACCTCGGCATCGCCCGCGCTCGCCGTCAGCGACACGCTATAGTTGCCAGCCGGCAGCGGCTGTCCCTCCGCGCTCAGTCCGTCCCACAGGAAGACATGGCTACCGGCCTCGGCCGGGCCCAGCTCCAGTTGCCGCACCGGCTGCCCCTGGGCATCGCTGATGGTGATGAGGACACGGTCGGCTGGACGGTCGAGCTCGAAGCCACCGACCGCCCCCGAGTCGGTCAGCGCCAGCCCACGGCCCGGCACCAGCACGCCACGCCCGACCAGGTTGGCGGCCTGGAGCGCGGCGCTCGATTGCTGGGAATCGAGTAGCGTCTGGAACATCCCGTTGAGACGCTCGATCCCATCGACCATGTTCAGCTGGGCCAGCTGCGAGGTCAGCTCGGCATTCTCGAGCGGGTTGAGCGGATCCTGGTTGCGCAGCTGGGTGGTCAGCAAGGTCAGGAAACGGGTCTGCGCGTCCTCCGCCTGCTTCGGCACCAGCACCGTGGAGCGCGCCAGCGATGACAATACGCTCCGAGTGGATTGTGTCTGATCGATCAGGGTACTCATGGATTGGCTCCCACGGCCGCGCGCTGCGGCGCCGCTCTTGATCCAGCGTCAGTCTTCAAGGGCAGTGTGATCCTTGGACTCGGCGAGGCGATGCGATGGACGACACCGGTGCCGCTCGATGCCTGGTCTTGCGATCGCGTCATGGTCACTGCCCGATCTGGAGTGTCTTCTGCGCGAGTGTGCGCGCCGTGCTCATGACCTCGACATTGTTCTGGTAGGCACGCGAGGCCGAGATCATGTTCACCATCTCCTCGACCGGATTGACGTTCGGCATGCGCACATAGCCAGCGGCATCGGCGAATGGATTGCTCGGCTCATGGACCAGGCGCGGCGGCGCCGCGCTCTCGACCACCCGGATCACCTGTACGCCCACGGCATCCGGCCGCTCACCCACCGGCAAGGCCGCGAAGACCACCTGTTTGGCGCGATAGGGCGTGCCCTCCTGCGTGACGACACTGTCGGCATTGGCCAGGTTGGAGGCAGTGGTATTGAGACGCAGCGACTGCGCGGTCAGCGCGGAGCCGGCGATCTGCATGACGGTGAAGAGGCTCATGGCACCTCCTATTGACCGCTGATGGCGGTTTTCATCGTTTGCAGGGTCCCGTTGATGAAACGCAGCGAGGCCTCTTGACGCAAGGTGCTCTCGGCGAAGGCGGCCCGCTCGACGTCCATCTCGACCGTGTTGCCATCCACCGCCGATTGATACTCGAGTCGATAGAGCGGCACGGCGTGCGTTGAGGGCGTGGGCAGCCCGGTGAAATGGGCGGGCTGGGTCACGGCCATCCTCGATGCGCCGCGCTGATGCGCCAGCACCGCCTGGAGGGTCGCGCTGAAATCCAGATCGCGCGCCTTGTAGTGCGGTGTGTCGGCGTTGGCGATGTTCGCCGCCAGAAGCTCTTGGCGTCTGGCCTGCAGGTTCAGTGCCGCATGTTGAAAACGCAAGAGTGTCTCGAGCTGGGCTTGCATGCTACAGAGTGTTCGATTGGCTTCGCTTGATCGAGCCTACAGCAAATTCCGAACCAGCATCTTGAGCCTGAGACATGACAAGGACTTGCGCGGCACGCTTGCCGCCAACCGGCAAAGTTTGCCGCGAGTCATCGCCGCTGGCCGGCGACCGCGCTCGCCCCGCTTGGACAACCCCTCCGCGCTCTTGCGACACAGGCACCGATCGTGATGCAATCCGGACATGCCTGCTCCAGCCCCACGTGGACACACTGCTCGCACTGTCCTCCCCGCTTGCCTCGGTCTGCTGATCGTCTGTCTGAGCGCGAGCCCGGCGGTCGCGGGACAGGATGCGGATGATGCGCTGATGCAGGTCGCCCGCGATTTTCTCCAGCGCGAGGCGCGGCGCTTTGCCGAGCATGTCGAGATCTCGATCCATCCGCCGGAAGATACCGCCCGCTTGTCCGACTGCTCCGACCTGGAGGCCTTCCTGCCGCCGGGCAAGCGGGCTTGGGGGCGCCTACTCGTCGGCGTGCGCTGCCGTTGGCCGGTGGAATGGTCGGTCTTTCTGCAAGCTCGGGTCATGGCACCGGGTGACTATGTCGCCACCCGCCGATCGCTGCGTGCCGGACAGACGCTGAGCGCCGAGGACATCGAGCTACGTCAGGGCGACCTCGCCGACCTGCCCGACGACACACTGATCGATACCGCACTGGCCATTGGCCAGCGGCTGCGGCATACCGTGACGCCCGGACAACCGATCCGCCAAGACATGCTGCAGCCCCCATTGGCCATCCGTCAGGGCGAGACCGTGCGGATCATCGTCCGCGGCGCGGGCTTCCAGGTCATCAGTAGCGGCGTGGCGCTCAACGATGCGGCGGCGGGCGAGCGCGTGCGTCTGCGCATGGAGAGCGGGAAGACGGTGCAGGCCACGGCCACGCCGGATGGGCGGGCGGCCCTGGGATTCTGATCGCATCGGCGGCCGATCCCTGGGTGACCAGGCCTCTGGGGGCAGCAGGGGGTAGACTGGGCTAGGCCATTGACCTGACGGCATTTTGCACTGGATCCATTGTGAAACCCGACGCCCGGCCAGGATACTGCTAAACTTTCGTCCGAAAATGCCGTTGAAGCATTCAACGCAGATGGCATGCAACCCTGGCACAGAGCGCGTCATGAAAGTCGACAACATTGGACAACCTAGCCTCGGGCCACTCCGTGACGGCACCAGTCGCGCGACCGCCGCCAAGACCAACGCGCCGACGGGCGGTGAGCGCGTGGACATCTCGCCCCTGTCGGCCAGCCTGCAAAAGACCATGACGGCGATTGCCGGGGGCTCGGCGTTCGACCAGGCCCGAGTCGATGAGATCCGCCAGGCGATCGCCGAGGGCCGCTTCCAGGTCGATGTGGAGCGGGTGGCCGATGGTCTGCTCGCGCACGTGCGCGAGATGCTGGTCGCCAGCAAGCCCTGAGCCCAGCCAGTCCTGAGCAGTGCATCACCCGATGGCCGAGTCAACACTTGCCCGATTGCTGGCGGATCAACGCGCCGCATTCGAGACGCTGGTGACAGTGCTCGATCGCGAGCAGCAGCATTTGATCGCTGGCGACGCCGAGCGGCTCCCGGCACTCACCGAGGAGAAGAACGCGCGATTCCACGCGCTCCAGCGCCTTCATGAGGACATCCTCGCGCACTGCGGGCAAGCGGGTCTCGACGCGGGCGGCGCCGCGCTGCGCGCACTGATCCATGACCAACCCATGGCGCTCGACGATTGGGACGCGACGCTGCGTCTGGCGCGCTTGGCGCGTGACTTGAATGCACGCAACGGAGTGATCGTCCAGGAGCGCATGGTCGTCGGCGAGGCGGCACTGGCAGTGCTCGCGGGGAAGGACGCCGAACCGCAGACCTATGATGCCGGTGGTCAGACCCGTCCGGGAAAGGTGAGCCGCAGCCTTGGGCGGGCCTAGCCGCGCGTTTGGATCGCCACGCGCGAACCTGACCCTCGACACCCTGGCACGCGCGTGATTTCCCAGACAAGATCGAGCGTGCTTGATCTGGGCCATCCAGCGAGACTGCGTTTGATGGTAGTATCCCAAGGCTGTCGACTTTCGAGGATACGGCCATTCAGACTCACAGATTCTTCGCCTCGACCGGCAGTGAGGCGCTCAGAAGCGTCAGGCTGCGGTTGGGTCCGGAGGCCATCGTGCTCTCGAGCCGAATGCTCGAGCACGGGGTGGAGGTCATCGCCATTGCGCCCGAGACACTCGATGAATTGCAGGTCGCGGACAACCTGGTGAGCGCGCCCCACGCCAGCATGGCCCGCCCGCGCGCCCCGGCCGCGCGCACTGGCGCCACCACGCCTGGCTCGGAGGCCGTGCGTGGCCGACCGCGTGAAGACACCGAGGCCAGGATGCAGCGGCTGCGCAACGCCAACGCGCGTCTCGCCACCGAGTTGCAGCAAATGCGCAAGGCATTGGAGAACCAAGGTGAGGTGACGCCCAAGAAAGGGGCGTTGAGATTGAACAGCCCCGCACTCGTCCTGCTCGATCTGCTCAAGATTGGCTTCTCGCCCCAATCGGCCCGTCGCCTGGTCAAGATCGTGAGCGAGGGTGATACCCTGGCGCAGGCCAAGGGCAAGATCATCGCGCTGGTCGAGCGCTTGCTCCAGGGCTTCACCCAGAGCGATGACATCATCGACACGGGCGGGCGCTTCACCCTGATCGGACCCACCGGCGTCGGCAAGACCACCACGGTGGCCAAGCTCGCCGCGCGCTCGGTCGTCAAGCATGGCGCCGATCAGGTTGCGCTCATCAATCTGGACAGCTACCGGATCGGCGCGCTGGAGCAGCTGCGCACCTATGGGCGCCTCCTCGGCGTGCCCGTGCTGTCGGTGCGCAGTGGAGCGGAATTGCGCACCGCCCTCGACAGCCTGCTCGACAAGCACATCGTCTTGATCGACAACACCGGGATGAGCCAGCGTGACGAGCATGTCCAGGCCCAAACCGCGCTGCTCACGAGCATCGAGGCGGTGCAACCTCTGCTACTGCTCAATACGACGAGCCGTGGCGAGACACTCGAGGAGACGGTCCGTGGCTACGCCTGTCCGCGCCTGGCCGGTTGCATCCTGACCAAGGTGGATGAATCCTCTTCGCTGGCCCCGGCGATCGATGTGGTGCTGCGCCGCCGGCTGGGGATCCACGCCATCACCGACGGGCAGCGTGTCCCCGAGAATCTGCAACGACCCGATGCCGGGGCGCTGGCGCGCACATTGTTCAAGGACGAATCGGCGGACTCGCCCTGGGCGCTGCGTCCCGATGACATCATGGCAACGCTCCAGGGCATGGCGCAACACTGATCGGTGACATGAACGACCACTCATCGGACCAGGCCGCCGGCTTGCGCGCGCTCTTCGCGACTCGTCTGCAACCGATCCTCGCCATCCACGGGACCGGTGGTCAGGTTGATCAGGGTACCGCGTTGGCGGTGCAAGAGGTCGCGCTTCAAGCCCCGAGCGTCATGCTCGTGGATGGTCGCCAGGGACCAGCCTCGAGCAGACGGGTCCGCGCGGCGCTGCGCCGCGGACATGGTGCCGAGCTCTTGATCATCCTCGCCGATCATCGCTTTGGCTGGCTGCCACTGGATGAGGCGACCCATCTCGTGCTCGCCGAGACCAGCATCGCCGGGGTCCGCGGCGCCTTTACGCGCTGCGGTCTGCTGGCCCGATCAGGGGCCAGACGCATCCTGTGCGTGACCAGGGGCTCACCTGACCGACGCGCGGCGCTGCGTTTCGCCCAAGGGCTCGACGCGGCGCTGCAACGACACTTCGGAATCACGCCAGTCTGGCTGGGTCAGCTCGAGAGCCCGGGATTTGGCGCGCAGGTCGCGCGTGCGCTGGTCACGAGGCACGCGGAGACCACGCCGAGCGCGCCTGGATTGGTCTCGGGCACGCCCGCGCCGCGCAATGGCTCATCGATGTCACATGCAGCCTGAAAGACTGTACGCCAACACGGCGGCATTCGATCAGTCCGAGTTGATCGAGCGCTTCGCCCCACTGGTGCAACGCATCGCCTATCAGTTGATGGCGCGTCTGCCCGCCAATGTCGAGGTCGATGACCTGGTGCAATACGGCATGCTCGGTCTCATCGATGCCAATCAGCGCTTCACCCCCGGACAAGGCGCCCAGTTCGAGACCTATGCCGTGCAACGGGTGCGTGGTGCCATGCTCGACGGTCTGCGCGACAACGACTGGCTGCCACGCAGCGCGCGTCAGAGCATGCGGCGACTCGATGCCGCGCTGCATGTCCTGCAAAACGCGTTGGGGCGTCAACCGAGCGAGAGCGAGATCGCTGCGCATCTTCAGTTGTCGCTGCCCGACTATCATGCGCTGCTGCGCAAGGCACACGGCCATCCACTGGTCCATCTCGAAGACCTCGCCGAGCATGAGGACGAGGGCTTTCTCGATCGGCAGCTCGGCGAGACCCGCACCAATCCGATCGAGATCCTGGAGGATCAGGATCTGCGCACCCGTCTGGTCAAGGCGATCGCCGCACTGCCCGAGCGCGAAAAGCTGGTCATGGGACTCTATTACTCGGATGAATTGAACCTACGCGAGATCGGCGCCGTGCTCGGGGTCAGCGAGTCGCGCGTGTGTCAACTGCATGGCCAAGCCGTCGCGCGCCTACGCGCCAGTGTCCTGGAGGGCGACGATTCGCGCATGAGCGTCAGGCGCGGACGCCCCCCCAAAACACCCTCCAGACCCGAGGATATCGGTTGAGCGACCCTTGAGATGGATAGAATCAGCTTCGTCGGTCTCGCCCTGGGTCTCGCGGTCGTCTTTCTCGGTCAAGTCTTCGAGGGAGGCACCATCGCCGCGCTCGTGCAGCCGACGGCCTTCTTCATCGTCGTCGGAGGGACCGCGGCGGCGCTCTTGCTGCAATCCTCGGCACCCGATGTCATCGCGAGCCTGCGCATCGCCAAATGGGCCTTCTGGCCGCCGACGATCGACCATCAGGCGGCGATCGAGCAGATCATCGATTGGAGCCAAACGGCGCGGCGCACCACCCTGCTCGGCCTCGAAAAAGAGATCGAGGACGTGGCCGATCCATTCCTGGCCAACGGACTGCGCATGGTGATCAATGGTCTCGAGCCGGGACAGATCGAAGAGCTCATGCACAATGAGCTCAATGCGTGGGAGAGCCACCTGCGCCGGCGTGCGCGGTTCTGGGAGTCAGCGGCCGGCTATTCGCCAACCATGGGCATCCTGGGTGCCGTGATGGGTCTGATCCACACCATGGACAACATCACCGAGCCGGCGAAGATCGGTGCCGGGATCGCGGTTGCCTTCGTCGCGACCATCTACGGCATCGGCTTGGCCAACCTAGTCTATCTGCCGGTCTACAAGAAGCTGATGCAACACATCAACGAGCTCGTCCTGCTGCGTCTGATCCAGATCGAGGGGATCGTCAGTATCGCCGAGGAGACCAACACACGCCTGATCAAGGAGCGGATGCAGAGCCACTTGGCAAGCGCGGGATCTGTCTTGACATGACGAGGCGCAGACGCGGCAGGATCCGCAAGTATGGACGCTGGCGTGGCCCAACCAGCTATGAATACGAGGATCTCAACCGCTGGTTGATCTCGTATGCCGATTTCATCACCCTGATGTTCGCCTTCTTCGTGGTCTTGTTCGCCATGTCGAGCATCGACGAGACCAAGGTGCGTGCGCTCTCCGGATCCTTCTCGAGCGCCTTCCGGGGCGGAGGGCTCCTCGAGGGTCGCGATGGCATCATTCCCGCGGTGCAGACGATCAAACCCAGCCCCTTGATCATCCCCATGCCCTCGGAAGATGAGGTCTTGATTCGAGAGGCGAGCGATCGCATGCGCCGGATGGCGCGTGAGATCCGTCAGGTGCTCTCGCCGCTGATCCAGGACGGGAAGATCAGCGTGGGTGACAATGACTCGGGGATCCAGATCGATATCTCGTCGAATCTGCTCTTCAAGGCCGGCCAGGCCGATCTCGATCCGCTGGCGCTCTCGCCGCTGCGTCTGTTGGCCCAGGTCTTGTCCGAGGCCAGCTTTCCAATCAAGGTCGAGGGACACACCGACAGCACACCCATCTCGAACGCCCGGTTTCCATCCAATTGGGAGCTGTCCGCCGGACGTGCCGCGCAGGTCGTGCGGGTGTTCATCGAGAGCGGTCTGGACGCGGGCCGACTGAACGTGGCCGGCTATGCCGATCAGCGACCCGTGGGTGACAATGCCACACCCGAGGGACGCGAGCGTAATCGCCGCGTGGCCATCATCATCGAGATGCCAACCATCAAGCGATCGGCCTCATCGCTCGGTCTGATCAACCCAATCGATCCTGGCAGTCCGTTGAGCCCAGTCGGCATTCAAGCACCCGTCAAGCCTGCCCAGGAACCCTGAAGATGACGGCTCGCACGCGGCGGTGGTCATCTGCGCGACCGGTCATCCGCTCCGCGAGGTGGCCGGATTGCCCGCTGAGCCTGGCCTGTCAGTCCCCCCGCTCGGTTTCCCCGGATCCGAGCGCACCCCAACGCGGGGCCAGGTCATTGGGCACACCGAGATGATCGAGGATGCGCGCCACCATGAAGTCGATGATCTCCTCGATCTGGGTCGGTCTGAAATAGAAGCCAGGATTGGCCGGCATGATGACCGCCCCGGCACGGGCGAGCCGCAGCATGTTTTCGAGATGGATGATCGTGAAGGGTGTCTCGCGGACCACCAGGATCAGCTTGCGCCCCTCCTTGAGTGTCACATCCGCGGCGCGGTCGATCAGATCGGCCGAGATCCCACCCGCGATACTGGCAAGCGTCCCAGTGGTGCAGGGACAGACGACCATGGCATCGGCCGGATTGCTCCCACTGGCCACCGGGGCGGTCCATTGCTGACGGCCGAAAACCCGCAATTGGCCAGCTGGTGCACCGAAATACTCGCTCAGAAAGACTTCGGCCTCGGCTGGACGGGCGGGCACCTCGAGATCCAGCTCCATGCTCAGAACCACCTGGGCGGCTTGCGAGATCAGCAGATAGACACCATGACCCGCGGCGAGCAGCGCCTCGACCAGACGCAGACCGTACTGCGCCCCCGAGGCACCGGTCAAGGCGACCGTGATGGTCTTCGGCCGGGGACTGATGGATGTGCTCACGGCGGCGGCTCCTGCGATCATCGCGATAGACTCAGCGGCTGTGTCCCAAGCGCTCGAGCAGACGTTGATGGATCCCCTCGAAGCCACCGTTGCTCATGACCAGTAGATGATCGCCAGCGCGCGCCTGCGCGATCACGGCGTCGATGAGTGTCGCCACCCGCGCATGCACCGCCACGCGCTCGCCGAGCGGCGCGAAGACTGGCGCGGCATCCCAGTCCAAATCGGTCGGGGCATAGACGAAGACCCGATCGGCCGCTTGGAGCGAGGCCGCCAGGGTGTCGTTGTGCACGCCCAGACGCATGGTGTTGGAGCGCGGTTCGAGCACGGCCAGGATGCGCTGATCCCCAACCCGCTGGCGCAACCCCTCGAGCGTGACCGCGATCGCGGTGGGATGATGGGCGAAGTCGTCATAGACCACCACCCCGCCGGCCTCGCCACGCGGCTCCATGCGCCGTCGCACCCCCTGAAATCGGGCCAGTGCCGCGAGCGCGACCGCGACCGGCACACCAGCATGCCGTGCCGCGGCGATGGCCGCCAGCGCATTGCTCACATTGTGTCGACCAGTCTGTCCCCAGGCGATCTCGCCCTGGATCTGTCCGTCGAGCAGCACCTGGAAACGCGAGCCATCCGGCTCGATCAGGCGCGCGCCCCAGCGCCCACCAGGGCCGAATGTCTCGCACGCTGTCCAGCAGCCCATGGCCAAAACCGTCGCGAGCGCGGGATCGGCGGCGGGGTGCAGGATCAGTCCACGCCCCGGGACGGTGCGCACCAGATGATGGAACTGGCGTTGGATCTGCCCGAGATCGTCGAAGATGTCGGCATGGTCGAACTCGAGATTGTTGAGGATCAGGGTCGCCGGGCGATAGTGGACGAACTTGGAGCGCTTGTCGAAAAAGGCGGTGTCGTACTCATCGGCCTCGACCACGAAGAAGGGTGCCGCGCCCAGGCGCGCCGAGACACCGAAATCGCGCGGCACCCCGCCGATCAGGAATCCCGGCGCGAGCCCGGCCGCCTCGAGCACCCAGGCCAGCATGCTGGCGGTGGTGGTCTTGCCGTGGGTGCCGGCGACCGCCAGCACCCAGCGATCGACCAGTAGATTCTCGCGCAGCCACTCGGGTCCCGAGCAATAGCGTAGACCCTGATCGAGCATCGCCTCGACCGCCGGGATGCCGCGGCGCATGGCGTTGCCCACGACCACGACATCCGGGGCCGGATCCAGATGGGCGGGGTCATAGCCCTCCATCAGAGCGATCCCGGCCGCCGCGAGCTGCGTGCTCATCGGTGGATAGACATTGGTGTCCGACCCGCTCACCCGGTGGCCCAGCGCGCGGGCCAACAGGGCGATGCCACCCATGAAGGTTCCACAGATCCCCAGAATATGCAGATGCATGCGTGCACGACTCCTCAGGCGGCTCGAAAGAGGCTGCCGATCAATATCAGGGTCGAGATCTTGAAGGCGACGGCCACGGCTACGCCTTGGCCGAGCGTGATCTCGAAGGTATGGCGCAGGATATGCCCGGTCACGACCAGACTCCAGACCACCAGCGCCAGCAGCATGAGGGCGCCGAGCGCGGCCAGGTCGGTCTCCTGCGAACCGGTTGGATTGAGGCTGAGCGGGACCACGGCGAGCAAACCGATGAGCACACCGGCGCCGAGCAAGGCGGTCGCCGCCTGGAGGAAACGCGCATCTCGCCCCAGTAGACGCAATGCCGCATAGAGCGCGCCCAGGGTCAAGGCGAGCTCGGCCAGTGACTGCGTCAATCCGGAGCCGAGTGGCAGACCGGCCACCAGGCCGATCAGGAGGCCCGTGAGCAGACTGGCGATCGCCATCAACGCCAACAACAGGGGGGCGGCGGGCAAATCCTGCGGACCCCGCCGCATGGCACAGAGCTCGATGAAAAAGAGGATCAGGGCCTTCACTGTCGATTCACTCCGCGTTAGCGCAGACCATCATAAACCGTGCGGCCCCGCCGGGCGACCATCGCGACCATGCGCGGTGACCCGCCGCCGATGGATGAGCCGCGTGAGCCAGGCCGCGAGGATCAGGCTCAGCGCCAGCCCGATGGCGAGCCGGTTGCCGAGACGCGCGAAGGGGGTCGCACCGGCCCGCGGCTCGATCTCACCCACGAGATCACCACGCACGAAGGGGGGGATGGTCCCCTGGAGCCGACCACGCGGATCGATGATGGCCGAGATGCCGGTGTTGGTCGCGCGCAGCAGATGACGCTCGTTCTCCAGCGCACGCATCCGCGCGATCTCAAGATGCTGATGGGGCGCGAGCGAATCGCCGAACCAGGCATCATTGCTGACATTGATCAGGAATTCGGCCTCTGGAAGGGCCTGCGCGACCTCGCTCGGGAAGGCATCCTCGTAGCAGATGGAAACCCCGGCGAGGGCATCGCCGACCGTCAGGAGCGGACGTTCGGCGCGGCCGCGGCTGAAATCGGACATGGGGATCTCGAACAGCTCCACCAGGGGCCCCAGCCAGGTCTTGAATGGCATGAACTCACCGAAGGGAACCAGGTGACGCTTGGCATAGAGATCCTCGTGCGCGCCGATGCTGAGCAAGCCGTTGAAATAGCGATTGGTGCCCGGCTCCATGACCGGGATGCCCAGGACGATCGTGGTCCCCGCGGCACGCGCGCGCGCAGCCAAGGGCGTGATGAAGGATGATCTGACACGATGCAGAAACTCGGGGATGGCCGTTTCTGGCCAGACCACCAGGGTCTTGCCGAGATGAGGCTCAGTCAATTCCCAATAGACCTCCATGGTGTCGAACAGAAGGTCTGGGTCCCATTTCAGGGTCTGCGGGATGCTCGCCTGGACCACCACGACCGATCGTGGGGGTCCAGCGGGCTGGGTCCAGGTGACCCGCTGCAACCAGAGACCGCCAGCCCAGATGAGTAGGAGGACGGCGAGCGCGATCCAGCGCGTGCGACCTGCCCAATGGAACACGGCATACAGGAGCCCGGCCGAGCCAACCAGCAGCAGGCCCACCCCGTAGACCCCCGCAATGGGGGCATAGCCGCTGAGTGGCCCATCGATCTGGGTATAACCGAGATTCAGCCAGGGAAACCCGGTGAACAGCCAGCCGCGTAGCCATTCCAAGAGGATGTAGAGACCCGGCAGGAGCAGCAGCGGGACCAGCCAGGCGGGTCCCTGGGCGAAGCGACGCAGCAGCCAACCCAAGAGACCATGGTAGAGCGCCATCACCGCCACGAAGACCCCGCTGAGGAGGTGCGCGACCCAGGCGGGCATGTTGCCGAACTCATTGAGACTGATCCGGATCCAGAAGACGCCGAAGCCCATCAGCCCGACCCCGAACAGCCAGCCGAGCCAGAACCCGGCACGCGGTGATGCATCGCGCAGCGCGATCAGCAGGCCGAGCAGACCGACCAGGACCAGGGGAGACCAGCCGAAGGGGGCAAAGCCCAAGACCAGCACGGCCCCGCTGGCCGTGGCGAGCAGGGCCGAGAGCCAAGGGGCGAGGCTGGGTGGGGTGGTCGGCATGGCGGGATCAATCGTAACGCGTGTCCTTCCACACCCGCAGGGCCTTGAAGACCTCGGCTCCAGGGGTGAGCGTCTGACCGGTGAAACACTCGGCGGCGTGGATCACTGCGGGAACCCGCGTGCGCAGGAACGGATTGGTGGCACACTCCAGATCCAGTCGCGAGGGGACCGTCGGCCGCCCCTGGGCGCGGCGCGCCTGCTCGGCCGCGATCCGCGCGGTGAGCGCTGGGCGCTCCGGCTCGACCCAGCGGGCGAAGCCGAGATTGGCCAGGGTGTATTCATGCGCGCAATAGACCAGTGTCTCGCCGGGTAGCGCCGCGATGCGATCCAAGGATCCGGCGAGCTGCTCGAAGGTGCCATCGAAGACGCGGCCGCACCCGCCCGCGAAGAGTGTGTCACCACAAAAGAGTGCGCCCGCGCCGAGATAGGCGATGTGAGTCGAGGTGTGGCCAGGCACGGCCATGACGCGAAAGACGCTGCCGAGCCCCGCGGGGCAGACCTGATCGCCCTCGCCGACCGCGTCAGTGACCTCAGGGATGCGGCGATCGCGCGGGCCATAGACGCGGAGATCTGGAAAGGCCTCGCGCAGCTCGCTGACCCCTCCGGTATGATCGCCATGGTGATGCGTGATCAACACCGCGCCCAGTGGGCGACCCTCGGCGCGCAGATGCGCCAGGACCGGGTCGGCATCACCTGGATCGACCACCACCGCCGGCGCACCCGCCTCGGTCAGCAACCAGATGTAATTGTCGTCGAAGGCGGAGATCGGACGGATCTCGATCATGACTGACTCCTCCTGACGGGGATGACAGTGGACGGGTCACCAGGGGCGCGGTCAGCACCGCGGGCGCTGAGCGAGGGACCGGGGCGCGCCCTGGCCTGGACACTGGCATGACACGAGCCGCGCCTCATCAATCGCATATGGGCTCTGGCTCGGAGGTCGCGATGAGCTCACGCAGGACACCAGTGGCATAGGCACCGGCCGGCAATGTGAAGCGCAGGCTGAGACCATCGGGGAGCGATGCGACGATGAGATCGGGCACCGGCACGCGCAGCGCCCGGCGCTCCTGGCACAAGCCGAAGGCCGCCAGTCCCGCGCACCAGACTGGATGACGCTCGGCGAGCTCGGACTCGAGACGCCGCACCGGACCATGTGTCGGAGGCTCGCCCTTGCCCCAGAGTGGACCGGTCGGGTGGATGTCCAGCGCCGCGCAACGGGCAGTCAAATCCTCATCGATGGTCTCGGCCAAGAAGTAGGCATGCGAGCCGTCCAGCTGGAGACAGTCGCCGTCGCGCGCATGATCCCAGTCGGCGCGACGCACGCGCACGGCGAGGATCTCGTTGAAGAGCTGTGAGCGCGCGGCCGAGAGCCAAAGACCGGACAGGTGGCGCGAGACCCGTGCGGCGGTCCCAGCAAAGAGCGCATCAGCCCGTCGCAGGTTGGACTGGTCACGCCCGAAACGTTGCGCGCCGAAGTAGTTGGGAACGCCGTGGGCACGGATGGTCGCGATCCGCGCGCCCAGGTCGGGCGCTGGCGGATCCAGGTCACGCGCGATGATCTCGAACCGATTGCCGCGCAAGGCGCCACGGCGCAGCTTGCGACGATGCGGGATCGCCTCCAGCACCTCGATGCCGTCCTCGCGCAGCCCGGAGCAATCGGGCAGCCCGGCCGGCGGACGCGGGATCGACAGCCATTGGGTGGTGACGGCATGGCGGTCCTTCAGACCGGCATAGCCGATCGCCGCCGCGGGCACGCCAACGAGCTTGGCCAGCCGCCGTGCCACCCATTCGGTATTGGCGTCGGTCTTGCGCACATGCAGCAGCAGATGGTCGCCCGTGCCGTCCGGCGTGAAGCCCAACTGCTCATCGACGCGAAAATCGCTTGGTTGCGCGCGCAGCCGAGCGCTCGCCAATGGCGGACCATGGGCGGTGGGCAACGCACTGAATGGCGTCCACGTGGTTGGAACCAGCTGATCCGCGGCATCGCATCCGATCGCGTTGGTCATGCGCACGGGTCGGTCGCCGAGACCAAGAGGGTCACCGCGGCGGCGGCGATCCCCTCGCCGCGCCCGGTGAAGCCCATCTGCTCGGTGGTTGTCGCCTTGACATTGACCCGTGCGGGATCGCATTGCAGATCGAGGGCGAGTCGTTGACACATCTGGGGAATGTGCGGGGCCAATTTGGGCCGTTGGGCGATGATCGTGATGTCGACATTGTGGACGGCGAGCCCACGCTCGCGCAGGCTCGCCAGCACCCGTCGCAACAGGATCCGGCTGTCGATCCCGGCATAGGCGGCATCGGTGTCCGGGAAATGGCGCCCGATGTCGCCGAGACCGGCCGCGCCCAACAAGGCGTCGCAAAGCGCATGGATGACCACATCACCGTCGGAATGGGCCAGCAGGCCCTGATCGTGCGGGATCTCCACACCACCGAGCAGCAGGGGGCGCCCGGGACCGAAACGATGGGCATCGAAGCCCTGACCGATGAGCATGGACTCAGCCTCCGGCCGCCGGCCAGCCGCCATCGACCACAGCACGCACGCGCCTTGCGGTGCGGGCGGGGCGGGTCGTTCGGCGCAAGCGCGCGGCCCTTTCGAATACGATCATGACACGCGCCCCTGCTGCTCCAGAAAGAAGCGAGCCAGCGGCAGATCCTCGGCGCGGGTGATCTTGATATTGTCCGCGTGCCCCTCCACTAGCCGGGGCGCCAGACCGCTCCGCTCGATGGCCGCGGCCTCGTCGGTGACCAATGCCTGTGCGGCGAGTGCGGCACTCAGCGCATCCTTGAGCATGCCGAGCCTGAACATCTGGGGCGTATAGGCATGCCAGAGCGCGGACCGATCGAGCGTTGCGACGACACGATCCTGCTCGGCGACGCGCTTCATGGTATCGCGCACCGGAATGCCGAGTAGACCGCCGACCGGGTCATCGCGCAGGGTCTCGATCAGATGGGTCAGATCGGCGTGACGCAGACAAGGGCGTGCGGCATCGTGAACCAGGACCCAATCGGTCGGCCGCGCCCGAGCCGCCAACAGCTGCAGTGCATTGGCGACCGAGTGGCAGCGCTCCGCACCACCATCGGCGCGCATGACCCGGGGATGATCGGCATAGAGGGTCGCGGGCCAGAAGCGGTCGGTCGGATCCAGGGCCACCACGACCCCGGCGATGCGCGCATCCGTCACGAACAGCGCTAGGGTCTGCTCGATCACCGTCCGCCCGGCCAGCTCGAGATACTGTTTGGGCGTCGCGCTGCCCATGCGACGCCCTACCCCGGCAGCGGGGATCACGGCCCAATAGGATGGTGTCGACGTCATGGCTTGGCTCGCGGTGGGACGCGCTCGATGATCTGGATGAAGACCTCACCAGGCTTGATCATCCCTAGATCACGACGCGCCCGCTCCTCCAAGGCCTGGACACCTTCACGCAGATCCGCGACCTCGGCCTGCAGCTCCTGATTACGCGCGCGCAATCGCACCAGTTCCTCCTCCTGTACCGCGATCTCCTGCTCAAGACCATGCAGCTGGGCCAGGCTGCCCTCCCCCACCCAGAGTCGATACTGGAGTGCAAACAGCAGGACGAGCAGCACGACGATGGCCAACTGCACGCTGGGCTCGCTCACAGCAAGGAGACGCGGCCGCGTCATTGCGAGCCGCGACAACCATCCCTCAAAGCCACTTGAACGCAGCACGGCCAGCATAGACGGCCTCATCACCGAGTTGGTCCTCGATGCGCATCAGCTGGTTGTATTTGGCAACCCGATCCGAGCGCGAGAGCGAGCCGGTCTTGATCTGGCCGGCGCCGGAGGCAACGACGAGATCGGCGATGGTGGTATCCTCGGTCTCGCCCGAGCGATGCGAGACCACCGCGGTATACCCAGCCGCGTGGGCCATGGCGATCGCCTCCAGGGTCTCGGTCAGGGTGCCGATCTGGTTGACCTTGATGAGGATGGAATTGGCGAGCCCCTGCTCGATGCCTTCACGCAGGATGCGTGTATTGGTGACGAACAGGTCGTCACCGACGATCTGCACCCGACCACCCAAACGCTCGGTCTGACGCTTCCAGCCCGCCCAATCGCCCTCGGCTTGACCATCCTCGATGGTCAGGATCGGGTATTTGCCAACCCAGTCGAGCAGCAGATCGGTCAAGCCGTCGGAATCGAGCGTGCGCCCCTCGCCCTTGAGGTGATACATCCCGTCCTCGTAGAACTCGGAGGCAGCGACATCCAAGCCGAGATAGATGTCGGAGCCGGCCTTGAATCCGGCCTTCTCGATCGCCTCCAGGATCGCCTCGATCGCCGCCTCGTTGGACGGCAGGTCGGGGGCAAACCCGCCCTCATCGCCGACCGCCGTGGAGAGACCGCGCCCGTGCAGTACCGACTTGAGCGCGTGGAAGACCTCCGCGCCATAGCGCACGGCTTCACGGATGCTGGTGGCGCCCACGGGCAGGATCATGAACTCCTGGAAATCGACGCTGTTGTCGGCGTGCTCGCCCCCGTTGATGATGTTCATCATCGGCACTGGCAGACGATAGGGTCCACCCGCGAGCGAGCGGTAGAGTGGCAGCGCCTTTTCCTGCGCCGCGGCATGCGCCGCGGCGAGCGAGACGCCGAGCAGCGCGTTGGCCCCGAGACGCGCCTTGTTCTCGGTGCCGTCGAGCTCGATCATGCGCCGATCGAGCGCGGTCTGGTCGGCGACATCCATGCCGAGGATGGCACCACGGATCTCGCCCGCGATATTCGCGACAGCGGTCAGGACACCCTTGCCGCCGTAGCGCGAACGGTCACCGTCGCGCAGCTCGAGCGCCTCGCGCGAGCCGGTCGAGGCGCCGGATGGCACCATGAAGCGGCCGATGGCCCCGTCGGCGGTGATGACATCGGCCTCGACGGTGGGATTACCCCGCGAATCGAGTACTTCGCGGGCGCGGACATCGACGATCTCGGACATGCTGAATCTCCCAACAACAACTCATGAATGTTTTGCCGCGTAACGGACCGGATGATGCTCAGTGATCGCGGATCCGCGATGATGGGTGCCATTCGGTCGCAACGGACGATTTGACCAGCCGATCGATCTGAACCAGGGTCTCGAGCAAGGCGCGCAGCTCGCCCAGCGGCCAGGCGTTGGGGCCGTCGCTCAACGCGCGCTCAGGATCCGGATGGGTCTCCATGAAGAGTCCAGCGATCCCGACCGCGACCGCGGCACGGGCCAGCATCGGGACGAACTCACGCTGACCGCCGGAGCGATCGCCCTGCCCTCCCGGCAGCTGCACTGAATGGGTGGCATCGAAGACCACCGGGCAACCGGTCTCGCGCAGCACCGCGAGCGCGCGCATGTCCGACACCAGATTGTTGTATCCGAAGGTGTAGCCACGCTCACACACGAGTAGGCGATCATTGCCGGTGGCACGCGCCTTCTCGACCACGTGGCGCATATCCCAGGGCGCGAGAAACTGCCCCTTCTTGATGTTGACAGGCTTGCCTTGACGCGCGACCGATTGGATGAAATTGGTCTGACGACAGAGAAAGGCCGGTGTCTGGAGCACGTCCACCACCGCTGCGACCTCCGCCAGGGGGGTGTCCTCATGCACGTCGGTCAAGACCGGAACCTGGATGCGCGCGCGCACCTGCTCCAGGATCGCCAGACCCTGTTCCATCCCGGGACCACGAAAACTGCCGGCGGAGGAGCGATTGGCCTTGTCGAATGAAGACTTGTAGATGAAATGGATCCCCAGCTCGGCGGTCATCTCCTTGAGGACGCCGGCCGTCTCCTCGGCGAGACCCGCGCTCTCGATCACGCAGGGTCCGGCGATCAGGAAGAGAGGGCGGTCGAGCCCGACCTCGAAATCGAGGAGTGGCATCATTCGGCATTCCCCCCCGCTCGGCTCGCGCGGCGGGCGAGCGCGGCACGGATGAACCCACAAAACAGCGGGTGACCATCTCGCGGGGTCGAGGTGAACTCGGGATGGAACTGACAGGCGATGAACCAGGGGTGATCCGGGATTTCGATGATCTCGACTAGGCGGTTATCCAGTGACCAACCCGCGAAGCGCATCCCCGCATCCTTCATGGTGTCCAGATAGCGGTTGTTGAACTCGTAGCGATGACGATGACGCTCGCGGATCTGGGCCTTGCCATAGACGGCACGCGCGAGACTGCCGGGCTCGAGTCGGCAATTCTGGCCCCCCAGCCGCATGGAGCCACCCAGGTCGCCATCCGCAGTACGGGTGACCAGCTCGCCTTGCTCGTCACGCCACTCGGTGATCAGGGCGATCACCGGATGTGGTGTGCGTGGATCGAACTCGGTACTGTGCGCCCCCGTCAACCCGGCGACATGCCGGGCATATTCGATGACCGCCACCTGCATTCCCAGACAGATGCCGAGATAGGGGACGCGCTGCTCGCGCGCGTAGCGCACCGCCTGGATCTTGCCCTCGATCCCGCGCTCGCCGAACCCGCCCGGCACCAGGATGGCATCCAGGCACGCCAGCGCCTCATGTCCCTCGCGCTCGATCGTCTCGGCATCCAGATAATGGATCTCGACCCGGGTCTTGGTGTGCACGCCGGCATGCGCCAAGGCCTCGGAGAGCGATTTGTAGGCCTCGGTCAAGTGCATGTATTTCCCGACCATGCCCACGTGAACGGTCTGCTCGGGGTGATCGAAGCCATCGATGACACGATCCCATTCGGCAAGCTCGGCGGGTCCGACCTCCAGCTCGAACTGGCGCACCACCAGGTCGTCGAGATGCTGATCGTGGAGCAGCCGCGGAATACGGTAGATGTTGTCGGCGTCCACCGCCGAGATGACCGCGGCCTCGGGGACGTTGGTGAAGAGTGCGATCTTGCGCCGCTCCTCATCGGGTAGATGACGCTCGGCGCGACACAGCAGGATATCCGGCTGAATGCCGATGGAGCGCAGCTCCTTGACCGAGTGCTGGGTGGGTTTGGTCTTGATCTCGCCCGCGGTCCGGATGAAGGGCACCAGTGTCAGGTGCATGAAGAGCGCGTTCTCACGCCCCTCCTCCACGCGCATCTGGCGGATCGCCTCGAGGAAGGGCAACGACTCGATGTCACCGACGGTGCCACCGATCTCGACCATCGCGATCTGCGCGCCCGCGGCCCCGCTGCGGATGCTCCGCTTGATCTCGTCGGTGATGTGCGGGATCACTTGGACGGTGCGCCCGAGATAGTCGCCGCGGCGCTCCTTGCGAATCACGGTCTCATAGATTCGACCGGTCGTGAAGTTGTTGTCGCGACCCATCCGGGTGCGCAGGAAGCGCTCGTAGTGGCCGAGGTCCAGATCGGTCTCGGCACCATCGTCGGTCACATAGACCTCACCGTGTTGGAAGGGGCTCATGGTGCCAGGATCCACGTTGATGTAGGGATCCAGCTTGATCATGGTCACCCGCAGCCCACGGGCTTCCAAGAGGGCCCCAAGCGACGCCGAGGCGATGCCTTTACCGAGCGACGAGACGACACCGCCGGTGATGAAGATGAACTTGGTCATAGGGTCGAGGAGGCTGTCGAGGGCGGTCGCCCGTAAGCCCCGACACGCTACCAAATTCGCTCGACTCGCTCAATGCGAAGCGCACGCTCACGCACCGCGGCGCGCCGACCTTGCACTCGGGCGAGCGAGCCGCGTATAGTCGACGTCGTTTCGCGTAGACGGAACACGCTCACGGCGCCGCGCGGGCCTTCCGCGTCGGTCTCGTGTCGAAATTCGATGAATGTCTTATTCGATGAGCATCCACAAAGAGGAGTAGCTAGTCATGCGCCAGTTTGCCAAGTTGATCGGCGTCGCCGCGATCGCGGGAAGTGCCGCGCTCTCAATGAGCGCCGCCCAGGCCTGGTGGGGCCCGGGTTGGGGTGGTCCAGGCTACGGCGGCTACGGCCCCGGCTCCGGCTACGGCTCCGGCTTGGGTGATATGTTCGGCGACATGCTGGGCGACGGTTGGGGTGACTTCAACATGAACATGAGCGGCGGCGGCCGCGGATTGGGACGCGGTCGTGGCTATGGCTACGGACGTGGCTATGGGTATGCTGACCCCTACTACGGTGGTTATGGTTATCCGGGTTATGGCTATGGCGCCCCCTACGGTGCGCCCTATGGAATGCCGTATGGCGCGCCGTATGGCATGCCGATGGCGCCCAACACCGGCGAGGCCAAGTAGCACTTGCACCTCGGGATCGCCGAGCGTGCTTGACCTAGCCGCGCCCTTCGGGGCGCGGTTTTTTTTGTGCCGAACGCCGCGACCGCTCGGCATCCCCGTCGGCGGAATGATCGACGCAGCAATGATGCCAAGCGACGGCTTGGCAGCGCCGTGTCTCCAGCAATCCAGCCTTGACGACAGGATCACTTGATCCAGATCAAACAAGGGTTCAAAATCATCGGACTTCTGACCGGGGAGCGACGTTGTGAGCCAGCGTAAAGTGATCTCGTTGGAGTCGATTCGGGTGGCCTGCAGGCACTGCACGCTGGCTTCGCTGTGTCTTCCGATGGGGCTGGAGTCTGGCGACGTCGAGCGGCTCGATGAGCTCATCAAGCGCACGCGCCCGCTGCACCGAGGTGATCTGATCTTTCGCAAGGGAGATCGCTTCAAGTCGCTCTATGTCGTCAAGACCGGCTCGGTGAAGACATTCGCACCGAGCAAGGAAGGCGCGGAGCAGGTCCTCGGCTTTCATCTTCCCGGCGAGCTCATCGGGCTTGACGCGATCGAGCGTGATACGCATGTCTGCTCGGCGAAGGTGCTCGAGACCTCTGCCATCTGCGAGATCCCGTTTCCGCGCCTCGAGGAGCTGACCGCGATCATCCCCAGCCTGCAGCACCAGATGTATCGCCTGCTCAGCAAAGAGATCGCGCACGAGACCGACATGCTCCTGCTCCTGGGCAAGAAGAGCGCGGATGAGCGTCTCGCGGTCTTCCTGCTCAGCATCTCGAAACGACTCCACAAACGCGGTCTATCCTCGACCGATTTCTATCTGAGCATGTCGCGTCACGAGATCGGCAATTATCTCGGCCTGGCGGTGGAGACCGTCAGCCGCATCTTCACGCGCTTTCAGGAAGAGGGTCTGATGCGTGTCGACCGCAAGCATATCGAGATCCTCGACGTCCGATCGCTCGAGTTGCTGGTTGGCGGAGCCGGTCAGAGCCGTCGCCAGCATCAACAGCACACCTAGTCCGACCGAGCCTCCCCGAGGCTCAACCAGAGACAACCCTTGGGACTGGCATCTTCAATGACGGCGAGCCGTCGCGCATGGGCGGCGAGGGCGTCAGGATCGGCCCGGACGACACGCAGGGGTGGTCGCTTGGGGTCGATCTGGCCGCGCCGAGCCACCGCGGAGCGTTCCTGCGCGTCCAGGGCAACCTCGCCGCCAAGGCTGAACGCGACCTGCCCACCGGTCATCGCCAGGTAGACATTGGCCAGGATCTCGGCATCGAGCAAGGCGCCGTGCAGATCGCGATGACGATTGTCGATCGCGTATCGCTTGCACAGCGCGTCGAGACTGTTGCGCTGCCCTGGATGAAGTCGGCGCGCCATCGTCAGGGTGTCGGTGATCTCGCAGATCTCGCCGATCCGGGGCGCGCCCGTGCGCCAATTGGCCAATTCGTGGTCGATGAAGCCCACGTCGAAGGCGGCATTGTGGATGATCAGCTCGGCCCCTTGGACATAGGCGAGGAAGCGCTCGGCCACCTCGGCAAACCGTGGCTGATCGCGCAGGAATTCGGTGGTGATGCCATGCACGTCCGAGGCGCCGGCCTCGATCTCACGATCGGGTTGGAGATATTGGTGAAAGTTGTGACCGGTCAGACGACGATCGACCAGCTCGACGCACCCGATCTCGATGATGCGGTGCCCCTCAAGCGGGTCGAGACCGGTCGTCTCGGTATCCAGCACGAGCTGTCGCACAGGACTATCTCCTGATCCCAAGGTTGGCAAGCCGATCGGCGCGCTCGTTGTCACGATGGCCGGAGTGCCCCTTGACCCACTGCCAGCGGACTCGATGGGCACCCAGTGCACTGTCGAGGCGCTCCCACAAGTCGCGATTCTTCACCGGCTGCCGCTCGGCGGTCAGCCAGCCGTTGCGCTTCCAGCGCGGCATCCACTCCTCCACTCCGCGCTTGACATATTGCGAATCGGTCAGGATCTCGATGCAGGTTGGACGCTTCAGTGCCTCCAGGGCCATGATGACCGCCGTCAGCTCCATGCGATTGTTGGTTGTTTCCTGCTCTCCACCGTGCAGCTCCTTCTCGACCTCGCCCCAGCGCAAGAGCACGCCCCAACCACCCGGTCCGGGGTTGCCCTTGCAGGCACCATCAGTGAAGGCGCGCACACAATCAGACACGCCCGGTGCCTCGTGCCGTGGGCTCGACGGCACGGCTGGGCAGCAGCACCCGGCGACGGCGCCAAGAGGGCCGCAATGGGGTCAGGGTGGCGACCCGCTTCACGGCGCGAATCAAATAGACACCGCCCAGGATCGGCCAAAGCCGCTCGCCCATCCGATCGAGCACGGTATGGCTCGGACCCAGCGCACCACGAATGGGCAGTCTGAAGAGGATGTGCTCACGCATCTCGATATCGAAACCCAACTCGGACAACCATCCCTCGATCTGGTAGGCAGCGCGGAAACGCCCGTTCCACGGGGCATGGTTGCGCCGGCGCAACAGCGACCAGAGCCCCCAGGCACTGAACATGTTGAAGCCCATGATGATCACCCGCCCTTCCGGGATCAGGACGCGCTCGACCTCACGCATGGCCGCCCGCGGCTCGGGCCAGAAATCCAGCGTGTGCGGCAAGAACATGGCATCGATCGAATCGGCGGCAAAGGGTAATCGATTGGGCAGCCCAACGATCTGGCGTCCAGCGACCCGGTCCTCCGGCTGGCAAGACATCAGGATCCGGTGCCGAATCCGGCTGGCGGCGAGCGCCTCGCGAAAGGTCTCGGTGACCCCCACCTGTACCAGGTAGTAGCCGAACGTATCATTGAGCTGACGCTCGATCCGGACGCTCTCGAGCGCCGCGACATCCGCCCCGAGGGGCGAGCGGTACCAGTCTTGCAGGCTTGCCAGCGCCGATGCCTGGCTCGCGGAATCAGTCATTGGGAGTGCCTCATGCGAGAGGGCATGTTAACCCTGATCGCAAGCGCTGTCGTCTGTGCTTCGAAAATTTCAGCCAATCAGCGCTGGAATTGGCAAGTGGCTTTGGGTATGATGCCGAAACGATTCTCAGAAAACTCGACTAATCAGGCACTTACTGGGAATTTTTGGGGGGATTATGGCCAATGTCGCCGGCCTTGTGCCGTTGTTCGGCACAATCGGACTGCTCAGCCTGCTACTGAGTGGCTGCGCTACCAGCGAGCACGTCGATTCGAATGCCGACCCATCCTATTCCGGAATGGTCTCGGCGCGTGAATATGGCTATGTTCGTCCTGCCGTGGACGTTGTCGTGGCCGAGCGTGGCGGGGTACCCCGATCTGGCCGGCCCTCCCCATCCGGGGATCTCTGGACGCGAGTCCGCTCGGGTCTGCGTCTGGACCTGCACGCCAATCAGCGTATCGATACCACAGTAGAGCGCTTCCGGCGTGATCCTCGGTATCTGGAGCGAATGGCGCAACGAGCCACTCCCTACATTCATGTCATCGTCAACGAGATCGAGCGGCGTGACCTCCCGATGGAGTTGGCATTCCTCCCCCATGTCGAGAGCCGCTTCAACCCCACCGCCACCTCACCCAAATCCGCGGCCGGGATTTGGCAGTTCATGCCTTACACGGGCCGCGAGATGGGGCTGCGTCAGGACACCTGGTACGACGGACGGCGCGATCTACTCGCATCCACCGGCGCGGCACTGGATTATCTCGAGCAGCTCAACCGTCGCTTCGACGGCGACTGGGCGCTGACCATGGCAGCCTACAACTGCGGGCCTGGATGTGTCGCCGCGGCGCAGGCCGCCAATCGCCGCGAGGGTCGGCCCACTGACTTTTGGTCGCTGAGCCTCCCTGAGGAGACTCGACAGTATGTTCCCCAGATCTTGGCCACGGCTCGCCTGGTCGCCAATCCGCAGGGTCATGGCACCCCGCTGCCGATCGTGCCCGATCGCCCTCAGCTCGAGGTGCTGCGCACCGAACGCAGTCTCGACCTGCAGCGTGTCGCGACGGTCACCGGCGTCCAATTGAGCGAGCTGCAGCGTTTGAACCCCGCGTACAAGCTCGGTCGGACATCACCCGATGGACCGAGCCACATCCTGATCCCAGCAGGCACCGGTGAGCGCGCACGCAAGCAGATCGACGGCGCGCAGATCATGCCCGCCCTAGCACATCTTGCCGCGCCCGGGAGCAGCACGTCGGCCCGATCCAGTCGCCTCGACCGCGCGCACGTCCGCGTCCACACTGTCAAGAGCGGCGAGACCCTGAAGACGATCGCGCGCCAGCAAGGCGTCGACGCGACCAACCTCGCCAAGGCCAATGGACTGAATCCGCACGATCAATTGCGCGCGGGGCAACGCATCAAGATCCAATCTAGCGGCGCGGGCCAACCCATCACCCATCGCGTGGAGAAGGGTGATTCGATCAAGAAGCTAGCGCGGCGCTATGGCGTGACCGTGAAGGAGATCCAGCGCTGGAATCATCTTTCCGATGACCGCATCAACATGGACGAGCTCATACTGATCTATCCGCGTGGATCAGGTTCATCACGCTCATGAGGGATGCACGACACACCAACCCCGATCAGTGGTCAGTCGAGGCCCTGTCATTGAACGGGCGCGCTCAGATCGGTGAAAGTCCCAATCCGACACACGACGAACATCGAGCGACCAGATGATCGAGAGGCACGCGCACTCCAAATTGGTCTCCGGTGGGACGCGAATGCTCACCTGGGTCGAGATGCTCGGACTGCTGGTGATCGCGATCGCCACGCTGATCGCCGGTGCACAGGAGGTGCTCGAGATGGTGGCCAAGCGCGAGGTCTCGCTGGCCGACCTGCTGCTCTTGTTCATCTATCTCGAGGTCCTGGCAATGGTCGGCGTCTATCTCGAATCTGGAAGTCTCCCGATCCGGATGCCGCTCTATATCGCGATGGTTGCGCTCGCGCGTCATCTGATCCTCGACATGAAGAACATCACCGAGCTCGAGATCATTGCGACATCGGCGGCCATCCTGATCATCGCCGCCGCCGTTCTTGTGACTCACGTTGGCCATATGCGGATCACAGGCGAGAAGACCCATCACCAATCATCGGCGGATTGAGCCAGTCGCGCGCATGCCTGCCGCGCCGTCCAATCCAACCATCACGGGAGTGGTGCTCGCGGGCGGTCGCGGACAGCGCATGGGTGGCCTGGACAAGGGACTCATCGAGATCGCTGGCCGTCCACTGATCGATCATGTCTTGCGGCGATTGACCCCTCAAGTGCACGCCATCATGGTGAGTGCCAACCGCAATCTCGAGTCATACGGACGCTATGGCGTCGAGATCGTGACAGATCAGATGGCGGACCATCAGGGCCCGCTCGTAGGAATGCTCGCGGCCATGCGTGCTGCACGGACCGAATGGATCGTCACGGTGCCCTGCGACGGCCCCTTGTTGGCGCGCGACTTGGTTCAGCGCTTGGTGAGCGTACTTCCCGCGCAACAGCCGGGGATCGCGATCGCCACACTGGGCGAGGAGCGGCACTATGTCTATACACTTCAGCCTGTCGCACTCGCTCAATTGCTTTCAGACTTCATCGCGAGCGGCGGACGCCGGGCGCGTGATTGGATCGATCGCTACCCGGTCGGCTTGGCCGATCTCACCGATCAGCCGCAGTCGCTGCTCAATATCAACTTCCCCCTGGATCTGGAGCAGGCCGCTCGCTTCATGATCGATGAGGATCGCCCGATGCAAGGGCCCTCGGCGGTCGCAACCCGCCGACGGCACACGATCGAGCTCTAGAGGCTGTACCCCAAGACACCACCGCCTTGGGGCTGATCTTCGTGGATCGCGAGTGCTCGCCCCTGGTCTGAAGATTGGTTCGCGGACATCGTCGAACACTCACGGATTGGCTGAACATCGACACCAAAGGCGACGAGTCGTCCATGCCACATCGAGGCGATGTCGACGATTCCGCGTTGGATCCTTCAGACTGGCGTGACGTTCTCGGCCTGCGGACCTTTCGGGCCCTGCGTCACCTCCATGGTGACCTTTTGGCCTTCGAGCAGGGTCTTGCGCCCACTGCCATTGATGGCACTGTGATGGACGAAGACATCCTTTCCGCCTTCACGCTCGATGAAACCATAGCCCTTTTCGTCATTGAACCACTTGACCGTCCCGGAAACCAATTCGCCTGGCATATCAACCTCATCACTTAACGGACCAACCTCGGTTGGCTTGACTTAACTCCAGCCTCATCGCGAGGCTAGCTTGACCTCCACTCGACTTGGGAGCGGAACCTCAATCGAAACCCAGTGACGCGATCTACATCCTGTGCCAGATCCGGGGGTCGTGGGTCGTTTCTGTCGCATAGTGTAGCGCGAAATTGAGAAAAATCAGCCTCTGAAAGCACGCAAACGCAAAAAAATCCGTCAGTCAAATGGCGGCTTGACGGATCATCCGAGTCGCCGCTCCACTGACTCGATCAGTCCTTGGCTCGAGCCGAGCGCCAGGCTGGTCCCGTGGTCGACTCGACTCGCTGAATGCTCGGATACATCAGGTTTTGATAGGGCATGCTGACGAAATGTCCTTGAATCGCATCGACACCCGCGCTGAAGAGCATCGGCAGTAGCGCGGCATTCTCCACCGCCAAGGCGATCACCGACATGCCAGCGTCTTTCGCGCAACGCACGAGGTCGTTCACGGCGTCTTGCGACACATAACGCTCGACCAGACCCCGCATCATGGAGCGCTCGAGCTTGATATGGGTGATGATGTCGCGATGGCTGGTCAGAAAGCCGCAGTCGTTGACATTCGCGTCCTCGATCAAAAGACCATGGCCCTTCTCACGCAGCATGCGCGCGAGCCGCGACACGGCCGACGAAGTTTCGGTGAAGGCTGATTTTCGAACCTCGACCACAACCGATCCGGGCGTGATCGGCGCGGCTGAGATGAAGGCACCGATCGCCTTCGCGGCCGCCTCGGCGCGCAAGGTCTCGGTGGCCACATTGATGAAAAGGACCGCTTGGGTTTGGCCCCCACTTTGCATCTCCTTCAGGGTCGCCAAGGCGCGGCGTAGGATCCAGAGATCGATCTTGCTCATCCAGCCTGCCGCTGCCACGATCTGTAGAAACTCACCCGGCATGAGCAGATGACCCGACTCATCACGCAGACGCACCAGCGTCTCGAACATCCCGAGGCGTTCCTCGCCCCCCCGCAACAAGATGATCGGCTGGAATTCCAAGGTCAAACCGCCGGCATCGATGAGCGCGCGAATCCGTGCCGTCTCGGCTGGCAGGGCCTGAACCGCTGATTCGGGTCTCTCGTCATGGCCTTCAGAGCGTTTTCTGCCAGCTGGGCTCATATCCTTTATGGTTGGAAGCATCACCGCGTCGCCAATGGGGTAGCGCGTGGCCGCGGTGGCCGACTCGCGGAGCTCCCGGATCTCTTTGCGCATGGCGCTGTTGAGCAGCTCTCGCTCACAGACCATCCGCAAGTGGTCCAGGTCATCCCGTGCGACCAGATCCGCTGCGCCAAGGCGCAGGGCAAAATTGCGTGTCAGCGGGCTATCAGCGGCCTTGATCAGCACCAGCGAAGCGTCGAGTGACTGCCGAACCGGCTCCAGGAAGGCGTCGACACCCAGATCCACATGGCTGGTGGCATCACATAGGATGAGATCCCAGCGCGAGGGATGTTCCAAGGCAGCCTTCAGGGTCTCTGGAAAGGATGCCTCGGTGAGCTCGACAGCGATGCCTTGCTCGTCCAACAGGGCCGCGACGCTCAGATCCGATGGTGCTGGGGCGATACAGAGAATGTGTTTTGGTTTCGTCATGTCCGCTCGTTTAGATCAGTAGCGAGACCGTGCTGAATAGGCTCAACATAAGCCGGGCAAGCCCGGCCAGCAAGCACTCCATTCCAATCAGGAACCCAGGCCCTCCGGACTAGGCCAAGGCCAACCAACAGTGCACCAGCCGCGACTCGCTCAAGCGTTGCTCCTCGGGATAGGCGTTCCGACAGGCAGCGATCGCTTGCGGGCAGCGTGGATGGAAATGGCACCCCTGGGGTCGATCGATGGGCGAGGGCATATCCCCTTCCAGACGGATGAGGCTGCGTCGCCGCGTCGGGTCCACCACAGGAACCGCAGACAGGAGCGCGCGGGTATAGGGATGACGAGGATCCTCCAGAATCTCGTCGACCGACCCATGCTCGACGACACGCCCTAGATACATGACCGCCACCGCGTGCGCCAGATAGGAAACGACTGCGATGTCGTGTGTGATGAACAGATAGGCGAGGCCAAGTCGATCTTGCAGATCCTTGAGTAGATTCAGGATCTGCGCTTGGACCGAGACATCCAAGGCGCTTGTCGGCTCATCGCAGACGATCAGCCTGGGCTCGACCGCAAGCGCCCGCGCGATACAGATGCGCTGTCGCTGCCCACCCGAGAATTCATGGGGATAGCGAGCAGCGGCGGATGAGTCCATCCCGACCAGCTCCAGAAGCTCGGCAACTCGCCGCTCGCGGGCAGCGCGTGTCGCATGGATCTTGAGCGCCTGGAGACCCTCGCCGATCAGATCACCCACCAGCATGCGTGGATTCATTGCAGCATAGGGATCCTGGAAGATGATCTGCAGATCCTTGCGAAATGGCCGCATCTGTCGATGCCTCAATCCGTTGAGCTCGGTATCCTGATAGCGAATCGAGCCGCCGCTGGGCACCGTGAGCTGTAAGAGACCCTTGCCCGTGGTCGTCTTGCCGCAGCCGGACTCGCCCACGAGTGCCAGTGTCCGACCGGCATGCAGGTCGAAGCTCACCCCATCGACGGCATGGACCTGCCCGACGACACGCCGAAAGACCCCGCGATGGATCGGAAAGTAGACCTTCAGGCCCCTGACCCGCAACAGCGGCTCGCTCCCTCGCTGGAACCCGGCCAGTTGATTGGGCGTGCCCGGTCGATCCTGGGTACCCGGGCGCCGCTCTTGCGAAGGCAGGTTCTCGAGCGGATCGAACAGGTGGCAGCGAACGGACTGCCCACTCGAGAGTCGATGCCAAGCGGGCTCATCGCAATGGCATCGCGGACTGGCCGAATCGCAACGCTCGGCAAAGCGACAACCGTGGAAGACGCGTTCGAGACTTGGCACCCGCCCAGGGATCACGGCCAGTCGCGCATGACGCTTGTCCGCCGCCGGCAGGCTCGACATCAAGCGGCGGCTGTAAGGATGCCCAGGCGACTTGAAAAACTCCGCGGTCGTGGCCGTCTCCACGATCTGTCCAGCATACATCACCGCGAGACGATCCGCCGTCTCGGCGACCACCCCAAGATCGTGGGTGATCAACAACACGGCCATCCCGCTGCGCTGTCGCAGATCCTTCAAGAGACCCAGAACCTGGGCTTGGATCGTCACATCCAGGGCCGTGGTCGGCTCGTCGGCGATCAGCAGCTCGGGATCACCGGCCAGGGCCATCGCGATCATGATCCGCTGCTTCATCCCGCCCGAGAGTTGATGCGGATATTCCTTGACCCGGCGTGCCGGATCCGGGATCCCGACCGCTTTCATCAAGGCCAAGACCCGCTCGGCGGCCGGCGCCCGCCTGCCTTCACCGTGGAGTCGCACGGCCTCGCCGATCTGATCGCCGACACTCATGACTGGATTCAAGGAGGTTTGCGGCTCCTGAAAGATCATCGCCATGCGCCCCCCGCGCACCCGACGCATCTCGGCCTCGGTCAGGCGCAGCAGGTCGGTGTCGCGCAGCCTGACCGAGCCGCCGAGGACCCGTCCGGATGGCGGCAGGAGTCGCATCAATGACAAGGCGGTCATGGATTTTCCACATCCTGACTCGCCGAGGAGCGCACAGGTCTCACCCTGGCGCAGACTGAGATCGACCGCCTCGAGCACACGAGCAGGGCGCGCCGGATCGCCGAGCTGGACGGTCAGGCCCTCGACCCGGAGCAGCACATCATCACGCGTGCTCACAGCGCTGTCCTCAGACGCGGATCGAACGCGTCGCGCACGACATCGGCGAAGAGATTGGCCGCCAGCACCAGGACGAACATGAAGACGAAGGCCGCGGTCAAGGACCACCAAACGACTGGGTCACGCGCAAGCTCGAGTCGCGCACCGTTGATCATGTTTCCCCAGGAGTGCATGCTCGGATCGACACCGATATTGACATAGGATAGAACCGCCTCGGCAAGCACCAGCCCGCTGAAATCGAGCACCAGCGTAATCAGCACCAGGTGCATGACGTTCGGCAGGATATGGCGCGTGATCACCGTGACATGCCCGACACCGAGTGCCGTGGCGGCCTGTACATATTCCACCTCACGCAGCTTCAGTGATTCGCCACGCAGCAACCGACAGAGCCCGGTCCAGCTGGTGACGCCCAGAATCAAGCAAAGAAACAAGAGTCGCAGGTCGGCGCGCTCGACCAGACTCGCAAACTGATCGGCATTGTTGCTCATGTAGACCTCGAGCAACAGGATGGCCGCGGCGATCAAGAGCACGCCCGGGATGGAGTTGAGCGTGGTATAGATGTATTGGATGACATCATCAATCCAGCCGCGGAAGTACCCGGCCATGATGCCCAACAGCAGGGCGGCCGGAAGCATCACCAGGGTCGTCAGGGTGCCGATCAGCAGACCAGTGCGAATGCTCTTCAGGGTCTGATAGAAGACATCCTCCCCGACCTTGTCGGTGCCCATGATGTGATACTTCGCCGACAGCTCGGCGGCAACCAGGATCAAGACGATGAGGATGGCCAGCATGGCAAAGGCGTATCGCCATGGGAGCGGCCCACGGCCGGCCAAGATCGCCGCGCGGGTGCTGCCGACCGATTCGCCGCGCGCGCGCGCCATCATCCAGATGAGACCGCTCAGGCTCATTACGCTGATCAGCAGACCCTGCAGCACGCCCCAGAGCGCGCGCCAGGCGATGTCGAGGCCCCGTTGTCGGGCTGGATCATCGAGATGGGCGCCCCCGTGGACCAGGCGGGGATAATCACGAAGCAATGTGCCATCTGGCTGCTCGATCGCCTCCTTGACGAACAGATGCGCCGCAAAAGGGGCCGAGTAGCTCTTCTCTTGACGTTCGCGCAATCCGCTCGTGATGACATCGAGCAGACTCAGTACCTCCGGCGCATAGCGGATCGGCGTGGAGACGTCCGTGGCTGGCTGATCGAGCTTGAGCCGGAAGTGCACTGTATCGAGCACGCCAACGACCACGTAGAAGCCCAAGAGGACGCTGGTCGCCATCCCCACCCGTGAGCGAAATACACGCAGCCAAGGTGCGCGCAGATGCTCATGGCGCACCGTATAGAGCGCGAACCCCACGATCAACAGGATCAACAGGATCAACAGATAGACCAGCGCATCGGTCCAGAGCACGACCGGGATCAGCGGCATCGAATTGATCTCGTCAGCTCGGACCGCGCCCGAGGCCGCGCTGTGGTGAGTCGCGCACCCTCGATTCGATCTGGACAGCGTACGGACATGGATGTCTCCATCTCGCCCGGCGCGGGGATCGCCGATCCGCCGCCAAGCGCACGCGGGTGTCGACTCATTATGCCAGTCTCACCCGCGGATCGACGAACGTGTATGAAAGATCGGTCAGGATCAGACCAACGATATAGAGGACGGCGCCAAGGAAGACCATGGCGCGCACGATCGCGAAATCCTGACTGTTGATGGCATCGATCGTGTAGCTGCCGAGCCCCGGGATACCAAAGAATGACTCGCTGATCAAACTGCCCATGAAGAGCAAGGGCAGAACCACCACGACACCGGTCAGGATCGGGATCAAGGCATTTTTCAGCACATGACCGAAGAGCACGCGCGACTCGCTCAAACCCTTCGCGCGCGCCGTGCGCACATAGTCGCGCGAGATCTCCTCGAGGAAGAGTGTTCGATACCAACGTGTCCCTGCACCAATCCCACTGATCACGCCGATGATCACTGGCAAGATCAGGAACTTCCATGCCTGAAGCCCGGTGTCGTAACCCGAGATGGGCACGAGATGAAACAGCTTGCTGAGCAGAAACTGGCCACCGATGATATAGAAGAGACCGGATACAGACATCATGGCCACGAGTAGCACCACGCTCGCGAAGTCGATGTAGGTCGCGCGAAAGAAGACGATCAAGAGTGCATAAGAGATATTGAAGGCCAAGCCCACAAGCAGGACCGGGACCGCGATGGCAAGGCTCGGCCACATCCGCTGAGCGATATCATGACCGATGTCGCGTCCGGTATCGGATGAGCCGAAATCGAAGATGAACAATCGAATCGACTTCTCGAAGAAGATGGTCTCGGTGAGCCGCCCGATCCCTGCGGCCTCGGGATTGTAGAGCAGCGGCTTGGCATATCCATGCGCTTGTTTCCAACTCTCGATCGCGGTCTCGGTGACCCGTTTGTCACCGAGCTGCATCCGCGCCATGTCATCGGGTGAGTTGACCACGAAGAAGAGCACGAAGGTGATCAGGTTGACCCCGATCAGGATCGGAATGGCATAGAGCAGACGTCGAATGATATAGGCGGTCACAGTGCCGTGCTCCGTTCGCGACGTCGCATCAGCCAGAGCGCCGGCAGGATCACCAACAGCATCAGGCCGCCCATGATCCAGAGTGGCCACACCACTGGAGTGTTCCATGCAAGGCGCATGCGCTGGCGCTGCACGGTATCGATTCGTCGATATTTCAGGGTATTGTTCGCCATCTGATTGGGACGCGCATTGGTCAGCCACTGATGATGGAGCGTGAATGACATGGGGTTGAAGCCCCAAAGCCAAGGCGCATCGGCACGCGCGATCTCGAGCATCCGATCGATCACGGCTTGGCGCTCAGGCCCGTCGTCCATGAAACGCATGCGATTGAAGAGTCGATCGAACTCTGGGTTGGCATAGTTGGCCGCATTCTCGCCCTGATGCTCCACCTTGCCGTTGGGCCCATAGAGCAGGAACAGAAAATTCTCTGGATCCGGATAGTCTGCGTTCCAACCCCACATGAAGACCTGTCCGGTCCCATTGCGCATCTTCTCTTGAAACCGGTTGTAATCCGTCGAGCGGATGATCAGATCGATCCCGAGCTTGGCAAATTGTTTACGGATCCAGGCCAACCGTGCACGGTCGTCGGGCCCTGTCGCCACCGCTTCGTAGTGGATGGCGAGCGCCCGCCCGGTCGCTGGATCACGACCACCAGCATAGCCGGCCTGCTCCATCAGTTCACGCGCCTCGCCTAGATCGCGGCGGACCGCCTGTACTCCCTCCCATTCGTAGACATAGGGATTGATGCCGTTCTCGCCCTCGCGGTTGCCGAAGATGCCAGGTGGGATTGGACCTTGTGCCGGCAGCCCGCGTCCGTTGGCGAAGATGGAGATGAATTCCTCGAAATCGACCGCGATCGAGATCGCTCGACGTAACAGACGCGCACGCTCCGAATCACCCCCGACCACCGGATCCAGCATGTTGAATCCCATGTACATCACGCTAGGCTCGATCGATGTCGATAGCGCAACGCCACGCGCCGACAAGTCTTCGGTGAGCACCGGCTCACCTCGGGCGTCGATACGCACCGCTTGGTCGAAGGCGTCTGAAGCGATGCCGGAGTTGTCGTAATAGCCCTGGATGAACTTGTTCCAGCGCGGAATGCTCTCCTTTTCAAGACTGTAGACAGCTCGATCGAGGAACGGCATCGGCTGCCCGGCGTCGGCGAGCAGGCCCGACACGAGGTCCTCCGGCATCCCCTCATCCGGATAGGACTCACCGCGGAAATTGGGGTTGCGATCGAGCACCATGCGCAGATTCGGATTGTTCTCACCGAGCATGAAGGGCCCGGTGCCGAGCGGATACCAATCCAGGGTGATGTTGCGCTCACGCAGGCCAGGCTGAGCGTAGAAGTACTCGGCCTCCCAGGGCAGCGGGGCGAAAAAAGGCATGGCGAGCCAATAGAGAAATTGCGGATACTTGCCCTGGATGCTGATGCGGTAGGTATAGCGATCGATCAGCGTCACCCCCTCGAGAACGGCCGTGCGCAGTCGCTCGACCCGCTCCGCGGGCGTCATCTCGCCATCCGCGTCCAGCGCCTCGGCCAAGGCCGCGAATCCGATGATCTGTTTCTTCATCACGCCCGCGATCGGCGAATGCGCCCACGGGGCAGCCAAACGCTTGATCTGATAAACATAATCATCAGCGATCAGCTCACGCGTCCCGGTTTGGGTGAAATCGGCGAGGCGGTTGATGCCACGCAGATCCGCCGCGGTCAACGCGTGGTAACGATATGCCCCCTGGTCGTCGAGCGCCAACGCCGGATGCGGCTGATAACGGATCCCCGGCATGATCCGAATCAGATACTCACTGCGATCGATCGTCTCCGGCTGGGCATCGGGTGGGAGCTGCTGACCATCGGCGTCACGATAGATTGGGGTGGGAAGGACACCCGCGGTCAGTGGAACAAGTCGATAGGGCTGGAACAGAAAATGATATTGCAGAGGTGGCTCATAGATCTGCGCGATGAAGCCGTACTCGTCCGAGCTATATGCACGGGCCGGATCCAGATGCTTGGGCCGAGCCGCGAAGGAGCTGTAGAAGGTGTTGGCGGTGGCGTCTTCGGGGGGATAGGGGTTATTCCACACCCCCTCGCCACACCCCGCCATGAGCCAGACGAGCAAACCCGACAGGAGAACCCACCGGATCATCCGCTGCATGCCAAAGGCCTCGGCTTGCCGGGCCAGGGTGACCGACTCGACATCATGTTAAGATTTCCCCTCGGGGCACCACCGTGATGGATGAGACAAGAATGATCCGAGGGCCGTGTCGATCGCATTGGCCTCTCGCGCGGAGCAACACCCGCCACACCCATTCAACCAGCCGGCGCTGCACCAAGCCTCAATCATAGACCAAAGAGACCATCGAGCCATGGGATTCCTGAACGGAAAAAAGATCCTGATCACCGGTGTCGCAAGCAACCGCTCCATCGCTTGGGGCTGTGCCGAGGCCATGTATCGCGAGGGGGCCGAGATCGCCTTGACCTACCAGAACGATAAATTGAAATCGCGCGTTGAAGAGATGGCCGCCAAGTGTGGCTCGGACCTGGTACTTCCGCTCGACGTGGGCAGTGACACGGACATCGAGGCATTGTTCAAGGCCATCGCAGGGCACTGGGACGGCCTGGATGCCATCGTGCATTCGGTTGCTTTCGCGCCGCGCGATCAGCTCGAGGGTGATTATGTCGATGCGGTCACCCGCGAGGGCTTCGCCACGGCCCATGACATCAGCTCATACAGCTTCGCCGCACTTGCGAAAGCCAGTCGAGACCTGATGGATGGCCGCAACGGTGCTCTGCTCACCATGACCTATCTGGGTGCCGTGCGGGCCGTCCCGAACTACAATGTCATGGGTGTCGCAAAGGCGAGTCTCGAGGCGAATGTTCGATATCTGGCCGCCTCGCTGGGCCCGCACGGTACCCGTGTCAATGCCGTTTCGGCGGGCCCGATCCGCACCCTGGCGGCAGCAGGAATCTCGGACTTTCGTGACATGTTGAAACAGGTCGAGGAACGCACACCATTGCGTCGGAATGTCACCATCACGGAAGTCGGCAATGCGGCCGCATTCCTCTGCTCCGACCTCGCCAGCGGGATCACCGGTGACGTGCTCTACGTCGATACCGGGTATCACATCCTTGGCCTGGGCTAAGGCTCGTCGCGCTTCGGTGGAGTGACCGCGAGCGGCGCACAGCAGGCAATGCAGGGATGTGGCCAAGTCGATGAGGATGGATCGATGCCGAAACATCCTCGATGAGAACACATCCAGATCTGTGCAATATCACTCGCGCGGCGCGACTCGAGGTCGCGCCCGCTCGGATGAGGACTAGAAATCAGTCTCGGCCGTTCGTAGCGCCCGGCGCTCGACCTCCGCCCTCCGCTCCAGATCGTTCATCACCGCGGCGATGGTTTGACGAGCGACCAGCTGCGAAAGCAAGAGTCCCTCGCTGGCGGACCGCGCATCGTCCGACGTGTCATGCTCACCATCCTCGACCGCGAGGAGTTGGACAACAGCAAGATCACCATTGGGTAGCCGAGTCACGTCAACGCTTGGCTCATCGTCCAGGGGCAGAGGTAGGGTGAAGACAAGATCGCGGATGGCCGTCGCGATCGAGGGTGTCACGCGCTCGATCGGGCCCGGCCGCTCGACCACGAGACCCGCTCCATCATCCGGCCAATCACCATTCTTTCGCACCTGCTCGGCGAGGGCATTGGCCGCATCCTCTGCCGCCGCGCTGGCACGCTCGCGTTGCAGTGCCTCGACCACCTCGGAGCGCGCCTCATCCAAAGGTCGAGGCGCCGCGGCACGATGATCCGAGACCCGCAAAACGACGGCACGCAAGACGTCTGGCTCGGGCTCGATCAGATCACTGTTCAGACGAGACTCTAGAACCTCCTCGTTGAATGCGGCGGCGATGACGCGCGGGTGAGAGAGGACCCCATCACCGCCCTCACGGCCGATCCAATCACTCTGTTTCAGCTCTAACCCAAGCTCAGCCGCGGCTGGCTCCAGGCTATCCGGTGACTCGTACACGGAATTTGCGAGACGCTCGCCGATGTCGTAAAAGACGGATTCGGCCTGGTGTCTGGCGTATTCTTCGCGCAGGGTTTCTTTGACCTCGTCGAAGGGTTGTACCCGGGCCGGGATGATCTCGGTGACCTCGATCAAGTGGTAGCCAAACTGGGTGCGCACTGGCTCGCTGAGCTGACCCGCCGGGAGGCTGAACGCGACCTCGTCGAAGGCTGGGACCATCAAGCCCTGCTCGATGGTGCCGAGCGATCCGCCAGCTGCGGCACTCCCGGGATCTTGCGACTCGACCTTGGCGATCTCCGCAAAATCGGCGCCAGCCAAGATCCGCTCACGCAATGCCTGGATCTCATCCAGGACGGCTTGAGAGGTCGACGCATCAGCATCCGGTGCGATGTTGCGCAGGAGATGGCGCACCGAGCGCTGTTCGGCGCGCCCGAAGCGCATTTGCTCTTCGTCGTAGATCCGCTGCAGATCGGCCTCTTCGACATCACCCGTCGCGCGAGCGAGCTCGTCGACATCGAGGACGATATAATCGAGCTTGACCATCTCGGGCATCTGGAAGCGCGCCGCATTCTCACGGTAGAACTGCTCGATCGCGGCTTCATCGACGGGCTCATCCGTCAGATGCTCGGAAAGAGCCACTCGCGCGTAAACGAGATCGCGAGTCTGCCCCATGAAGCGTCGGTATTGCTCGAGCTCCGCCCGCGTCAGGATCTCACTCTCCAGAAGCGCGCGGGACAACTGATTGCCGATCAACTGCTGACGCAGCTGGGCCTCGAACTGCGCCGGGGAGAGCCCTTGAATGCGCAGCAGACGGTCATAGGTCTCACGGTCGAAACGGCCTTCGCGATGAAACGCGGGCTCAGCGAGGATCTGTAACTGAACCTCCTGATCCGACACCCGCATCCCGATCCGATTCGAGGTCTCCAGCAAGATCGTCTGCTGGATCATCTCGTTCAAGACCTCGGTCCGTAGCATGGCCTCGTCGAAGAGCGCTGGATCATAGGCCGCGCCGAGACGATCGCGCAGCTCGACGCGGGCACGCTGGACACGTTGATTCAGGTCGCGCTCGGTGATCTCGACACCATAGACCTTGGCCACGGCCGGTTCACTACCGACACCGAGATAGGATTGGATGCCCCAGAGGGCGAACGGGATGCTGATGAGTCCAACGATCACCCACGCGATCCAGCCTTGGGCACGTTCACGAATGGCTTGCAGCATGGTATTTCAGAGGATGACTAAGGCTGAATCGCCCGTTGAACACGGGCGCCCAGACATGTGATCGAGAGGAGATGGCGGAGCGGACGGGGCTCGAACCCGCGACCCCCGGCGTGACAGGCCGGTATTCTAACCAACTGAACTACCGCTCCGTGAAGATTGGTGGGTGCTGCAGGGATCGAACCTGCGACCCTCGCCTTGTAAGGGCGATGCTCTCCCAGCTGAGCTAAGCACCCGCTCACTATCTAGATGAGCAACGCCCCTGACGATGATGTCATTGTACAGCGTCTTTGAGCGCCTTGCCAGCCTTGAATGAGGGTGTTTTGGATGCCTTGATCTCGATCACCTCGCCAGTCTGAGGATTGCGGCCTGTGCGCGCCGCGCGTTTCTTGACTTCGAACGTACCGAATCCGATCAGCGCCACCTTGTCATCCGCCTTCAGGGCCTCCGCGATCGCATCAGTGAAGGCGTCCAGGGCCTTCGCAGCCGCCGCCTTGGGGATCTCCGCCGAATGCGCCATTCTATCGATGAGTTCCGACTTATTCATGTTCTCCCCTTTATTTTTCACTCGTTCTTCAGTTGCCCCTCGCCCGCTGCATGCCGCGCCGTCCGGTTCGTGTCGCCCACGGCCCATCTGGAGCTGGGCCGGCACTGCGTCGCCGAGACCAAACTGGGTTGCATGCTAAAGCGGAGTCCCAACCAGGGCAACCGACTTTTTCATCTTCGTCACACAGCGATCCTGAGTCAGCACCTGGATGGATAGGGCAAGTGCATACAGCAGTCTCAACGCTGTCAGTTTGTCGACTGACAAGCGGTACCATACCCCTCCAGCTTCCGCACGCCTCTTGTGAGTGTCGCCGACAATCGGCGCACGCTCGGCATTGCTTCGAGGAGTGAAGGCGTGGATCCCTCGCACCGGACTCGGCCCGGCGCGGGTGCTCAGGATCGTTCCAGCACCAAGGACAGGTCAGTGATGGAGCCGCGCATTTTGATCGCGCGCAGCCTCCTGCACCGTTTCACGGCTCTCATCCTCAGCATGCATCGGCTCGTTGCCCTCGTCTATCGCAGTGGCTCGCTCTGGACGCTCGGCCAAGGCGATATCCAGAACCTCGTCGATCCAGCGGACTGGATGGATCTTGAGATGCTGCTTGATATTCTTGGGGATCTCAGTGAGATCGCGCTCGTTCTCCAGTGGAATGATCACCGTCTCGATGCCGCCGCGATGCGCGGCTAGAAGCTTCTCCTTCAAGCCACCGATGGGCAGGACCTCACCGCGCAAGGTGATCTCGCCGGTCATGGCCACGCTGGATCGGACCGGGATCTTGGTGAGCGCCGAGACCAGCGCCGTGCACATCGCCACACCCGCGCTCGGACCATCCTTGGGTGTCGCGCCTTCGGGCACATGGATGTGCACATCGAGATTACTGTGGAAGTCGGGCGCGACACCCAGCGCCTCGGCGCGCGAGCGCACCACCGTCATCGCGGCTTGGATGGACTCCTGCATGACGTCGCCGAGCTGCCCAGTGTAGGTGAATTTGCCCTTGCCTGGGACCAAGGCCGACTCGATGCGCAGCAACTCACCTCCGACCTCGGTCCAGGCCAAGCCGGTGACTTGCCCGACCTGATCGTGCTCCTCGGCACGCCCATAGCGAAATCGCTGGACCCCGAGGTATTTCTCGAGAGACTTCGCACCGACCACAGTCGCGCTGTCGCGCTTCTTCAGGAGCACCTCCTTGACGACCTTGCGACAGATCTTCGAGATCTCGCGCTCGAGGTTGCGCACGCCGGCCTCGCGGGTGTAGTGCCGAATGATGTCACGCAAGGCGCTTTCACGAATCAGTAGCTCGCCATCCTTCAATCCATTGTTTCTCATCTGTTTCGGCAGCAGGTAGCGCTCAGCGATCGCGACCTTTTCATCTTCGGTATAGCCGGAGAGACGGATGACCTCCATCCGATCGAGCAGCGCCGGGGGGATGTTGAGCGTATTGGCGGTGCCGACGAACATCACCTCGGAGAGATCGAAGTCGACCTCCAGATAGTGATCGTTGAAGGTGTGATTCTGCTCGGGATCGAGCACCTCAAGGAGGGCCGAGGCCGGATCGCCCCGAAAGTCCATCGCCATTTTGTCGATCTCGTCGAGCAAGAAGAACGCATTCCGCGAGCCGGCCTTGGACAGATTCTGGATGATCTTACCCGGCAGGGCGCCGATGTAGGTGCGACGATGCCCGCGGATCTCCGCCTCGTCGCGGACCCCTCCGAGCGACATGCGGACGAACTTGCGATTGGTCGCGCGGGCGATCGATTGGCCCAGCGAGGTCTTGCCGACGCCTGGGGGACCCACGAGACAGAGGATGGGGCCCTTGAGCTTGCGCACACGTTGCTGCACGGCCAGATATTCGAGGATCCGCTCCTTGACCCGCTCCAGACCATAATGGTCCTTGTCCAACACCGCCTCGGCCACCGCGATGTCGTTACGGATTCGGGTGCGCTTCTTCCAGGGAACGGCGACCAGGGTATCGATATAGTTTCGCACCACGGTCGCCTCGGCCGACATCGGCGACATCAGCTTGAGCTTGTTGAGCTCGCCCTGCGCCTTGTTCTTGGCTTCCGGCGGCATCCCGGCCGCCTCGATCCGCTTGGCGAGATCCTCGATCTCGTTGGGCGCATCCTCGAGCTCGCCCAGTTCCTTCTGGATCGCCTTCATCTGCTCGTTGAGATAGTACTCGCGCTGATTCTTCTCCATCTGACGCTTCACGCGTCCACGGATGCGCTTCTCCATCTGCAGGATGTCGTTCTCGGACTCCATCAGACCCATGAGATGCTCGAGCCGAGTCTGTATATCGGTCATCTCGAGGACACGCTGCTTCTCATCGAGCTTCAGCGACATGTGCGCGGCGATCGTATCCGCGAGCCGGCCGGGCTCGTCGATGCTCGACAAGGAGGTCAACACCTCGGGCGGAACCTTCTTGTTGAGCTTGACGTATTGGTCGAACATGCTCACCGCCGAGCGCATCAGCACCTCTTGCTCGCGCTCGTCGATAGTCATTTCCTCCACGAGTGGCGCGATCAGCGCCGAGAAAGAGTCCTCGGTCGTCAGGAAGCGCTCGATGCGAGCCCGTTGATTGCCCTCGACCAAGACCTTGACGGTCCCATCCGGTAGCTTGAGCAACTGCAGGATGTTGGCCAAGGTGCCAACCTCATGGAGATCCTTGGCCGTGGGTTCATCGACATCGGCGCTCTTCTGCGCGATCAGCAGGATCTGCTTGCCACTGGCCATGGCCGCGTCGAGCGCGCGAATCGACTTGTCGCGCCCAACGAAGAGTGGAATGACCATGTGAGGATACACGACGACATCCCGCAAGGGCAGGACAGGAGCCTCGCGAGGCTCCGCGGATGCAGGATCGGATGAGACAATCTGTGACGCCATGGAAATCGGTCTCTTGGTGGGGACATTAGGCGGCGCGACCGCGGGATCGACATCCCGATGAGTCATTGCGCGGTGCTGTCGGTCATCAGAGCGAAGCTTGTGCTGGCGTCAAGGATCAGGGCTCGATCCGCAGACTTCAACCGCGACGCGATGATCTCCAGGCCAGGCACATCGCCATGGACGTGATCGCGGCCTAGTCAGCCGCGACGACTTGCTTCTCCATGCCATCGTAGATCAGCAAGGGTTTGTTCTCGCCTTCGACCACGGAGGTATCGACGACGACCTTGCCCACATGCTCCATCGACGGCAGATCATACATGGTATCGAGCAGGATCTGCTCCATGATGGTGCGCAGTCCCCGCGCTCCGGTCTTGCGCTCCATGGCCCGGCGAGCAACCCCGCGCAAGGCATCCTCGCGCAGCTCCAACTCGACGCCTTCCATCTCGAACAGGCGTTGATACTGCTTGACCAGGGCATGCTTGGGCTCGGTCAGGATCCGCATGAGTGCCGGTTCGTCGAGTTCTTCCAGGGTGGCCATGACCGGCAGACGACCGACGAACTCAGGGATCAATCCATAGCGGATCAGATCCTCCGGCTCGACCGTGCTGAACAGCTCGGTGAGCTGACGATGGTCGTCGCGACTATGGACATCCGCCGAGAATCCGATGCCCGTTTTACGCGAGCGATTTTGGATGACCTTGTCGAGTCCGGCAAAGGCACCACCGACGATGAAGAGGATGTTCGAGGTGTCGACCTGAAGAAATTCTTGTTGAGGATGCTTGCGCCCACCCTGTGGCGGAACGGAGGCGACCGTCCCCTCGATGAGCTTCAACAAAGCCTGCTGGACACCCTCGCCAGACACATCTCGAGTGATGGATGGATTGTCCGATTTGCGCGAGATCTTATCGATCTCGTCGATATAGACGATCCCGGTCTGTGCCTTCTCGACGTCGTAGTCACATTTCTGCAGGAGCTTCTGGATGATGTTCTCGACGTCCTCGCCGACATAGCCGGCCTCCGTCAAGGTCGTTGCGTCCGCGATGGTGAAAGGGACGTTGAGCAAGCGGGCAAGTGTCTCGGCCAACAGGGTCTTGCCAGAGCCAGTCGGTCCGATCAGCAGGATATTGCTCTTGGCGATCTCGATCTCTTCCTTGGCCTCGGCAACCTCCAAGCGCTTGTAGTGATTGTAGACCGCGACCGAAAGCACCTTCTTGGCCTGTTCTTGGCCGATCACGAACTCATCGAGCCGCGCCTTGATCTCGCGCGGCTTGGGCAGATGGCTTGTCGCCTCGCTTGCGCTGTCCTGCATCTCCTCGCGGATGATGTCGTTGCACAGCTCCACACACTCGTCGCAGATGAAGACCGATGGGCCAGCGATGAGCTTACGGACCTCGTGTTGGCTCTTGCCGCAGAACGAGCAGTAGAGCAGTTTTCCGTCATCGCTTTTGCCGTGGCTATGTCCACTCATCGCGGTTGAGTCTCCGTGCGGTCGATTATGGCCGAGATCCAGTGATCTGATGCAATACAAGCGTAATCATAATGGCAAGATTCCACATCACAAGGAGACGATGGGCACCTGTCCGCCGATGGAGGCATCGAGACCTCGCCTGCTCCGACCCTATGAGTACCCGGCTTGGAGGCGTCGATCACGCCTTGGCCGGCGCGGGACCTCGCTCCGTGAGAACCTTGTCGATCAACCCGTAGGCGACAGACTCCTCTCCACCCATGAACCGATCACGCTCGGTATCCTCGGCGATCTTTTCGATCGATTGGCCGGTATGCTCGGCCAGGATCCGATTCAAACGATCGCGGATGTAGAGGATCTCGCGCGCGTGGATATCGACATCAGTGGCCTGTCCATGGAAACCGCCGAGGGGTTGGTGGATCATCATGCGAGAATGGGGCAGGCAAAACCGCTTGCCCTTTGCGCCACCGGCCAGCAGCAAGGCGCCCATGCTGGCGGCCTGGCCAATACACATCGTGCTGACATCCGGTCGCACGAAACGCATGGTGTCATAGATCGCCAGGCCCGCAGTGACCGATCCGCCAGGCGAATTGATATAGAGATGGATATCCTTGTCCGGGTTTTCGGACTCCAGGAACAAGAGTTGAGCGACGATCAGGTTGGACATATGGTCCTCGACCTGACCGACCAGAAAGATGACGCGCTCCTTGAGCAGACGGGAGTAGATGTCGAAGGAGCGTTCGCCCCGGGACGTTTGCTCAATGACGATCGGGATCAAACCGAGCCCGGTGGGCTGCCAATCTGAGCGACTCGATGGAATATGCATGGGATGTGCCGTCGGATATGTTGCTCGGGGCGGTCGAGTGTCTAGGCGGGATCTCATGATCCCGCTTTTGTCAGCGCGGCCGGTCGGAAGCTGCCGCCGGGGCATCCGCTAATTGCAAGCGCGCCCGGCTCCGATCGCCAGTCACCGGGTGGGAGGTTCGGACAATTGGGCAAAGGTCATGGACTCCTCCTCGACCCGCGCTTGCTCCATCACCCAATCCACCACCTGATTCTCGAGGACAAGGCCCTCGACTTGGGCAAGTCGATTCTCATCCCGGTAGTAGTGATCGACGACGCGCTGCGGCTCCTCGTAGGTCGAGGCCATCTCTTGAATGAACGACCGCACACGCTCGGCATCAGGACGCATCCCTTGTTGGCGAACGATCTCGCCGATGATCAAGCCGAGAGCCACGCGACGCCGTGCCGGCTCATCGAACATGCCATCTGGGATGTTCATCCCCGTCGAGCCGAGAGACTCACGCATCTGCGTGGCCATCGCGCGCGTCTCGTTCTCGACGAGCGCGCGAGGCAGCTCGATCGGATGCATCGCGAAAAGCAGGTCCATGACCGCGTCCTTCTTGCGCGCATCGAGACGCTGCTTGAGCTCACGCAGCATGTTCTGGCGCACCTCGGCACGAAAGCGCTCGACATCGCCATCCTCGACCTCGAAAGCTTTGGCCAGCTCGGCGTCGACCTCTGGAAGAACGCGCTCGGTCACGGAATCGACTGTCACATCGAAATGAACTGGACGCCCGGCGAGATGGGCGACGTGATACTGCTCGGGAAAAACCAGGTCCAGTGCACGCTGCTCGCCGGCGGCGGCACCAATCAGCCCTTCCTCGAAGCCCGGGATCATGCGCGAGGAGCCAAGCTCGATGGTGACGCCCTGCGCGGCACCACCCTCGAACGGCTCACCATCGAGCGTCCCATCGAAGGACAGGCTGAGGCGGTCACCGAGTTGGCTCGCGCGCTCGACCGGAATCCAGGTCGCGCGCTGCTCACGCAATCGCTGGATCATCTGCTCGAGATCCGCTTCGGTGACCTCCACGCTTGGAATCTTGATGACCTGCTCGGTCAGATCCGCGAGTGTGACCTGTGGCAGGATCTCGAAGATCGCCGTGAAGCCCATGCGCCGCTCGTCCAGGTCAATGTCGGGCTCGATCCTGGGTCGCCCGGCTGGACGCAGCGACTCTCCGGTGACGGCCTCGCTGAAGATCGAGTCGAGCTTCTCGGCAAAGACCTCTTGGTGCACGGCCATCCCATAGCGGCTTCTCAAGAGCTTCATCGGCACCTTGCCTGGGCGAAATCCCGGCAAACGGGCGCTTCGGCCAAGCGTCTGCAACCGCTTATCGACCTCGACCGCAATCTCGTCAAAAGGCAGATCGACCCTCATCCGTCGCTCGAGTCCCTCGCCCGCCTCCACCGAAACCTGCATCATGTCTCTCCACTCGGCACCGCGCACCCGACGGGCCCGACGCTGTCTGAATCATGGCTTGGGCATCTGGCCCAAACCGCACTGAAGTGAATAAGTATAACGCACCCGAGCGCATGCGCGAACGACCAAACCCGGTCACTCAGCACCCGTCAATCCCATTCGACCGGTCGTTCCGGCCCATCCGACCAGTCGTTGAGGCATGGCTCGGCGGCCCAGTGGCCATGGCTGGCGGCCGCGGATCATCTCACCTTGCCATGGCCTATCGGCGATTCCTGCTGGTGTGACGGATGATCGGCCTTGCGCGGTCACTGACCGCAGGCGGAGCCAATCGATTTGGCGCCGCATCGACCCGATGACGCCAGGTGCCGCTTCTTTCAGATCACCTTCGAAAAACCGATCGGTCCAGTCTTGGTCGCCAGATAGGCGTCGAAGGCCATGCAGATGTTGCGGACCAACAAGCGGCCACGGGGCAGGATGCGGATCTGCCGATCGCCCAGATCCAACAGGCCGTCAGTGGCCATGTCACGCAGCTTCGCGAGCGAATCGGCGAAGTAATCACTGAAATCGATCGCCCAACGCGCTTCGGTGGCAGGGATATCCAACTCGAAATGGCAGATTAGCCGGGTGATGACGTCACGCCGGATCAGGTCATCGGGGCTGAGCTCGATCCCGCGAAAGACTGGAAGCCGACCGGCATCCAGGTCGGCATAGTACTCCTCGAGCTCGCGCCGATTCTGCCCGTAAGTGTTGTCGATCATGCCAATCGATGTCACGCCGATACCGATCAGGTCGCAATCGGCGTGCGTGGAGTAGCCTTGAAAGTTGCGATAGAGTGTGCCCGCGCGCTGGGCTAGCGCCAACTCGTCGTCCGGCCGCGCGAAATGATCCATACCGATATAGACATATCCAGCGCTGGTCAGACGCTCGATCGTCGATTGCAGGATATCGAGCTTGACCTCAGGTGCCGGAAGGTCGGCCGCATTGATGCGCCGCTGCGGCTTGAAGCGCTCGGGTAGATGGGCGTAGTTGAATACCGAGACCCGCTCGGGCCCAACCGCGATGATACGCTCCAGGGTCCGCGCGAAACGCTCTGGGGTCTGAAACGGTAAGCCATAGATGAGGTCGATGCTGACCGAGCGGAAACCGACCTGCCGCGCCGCATCGAGCACGGCCATGGTCTGGGCCTCGGTTTGGATGCGGTTGACCGCGGCCTGGACCTGCGGATCGAAATCCTGCACACCGAGACTCATCCGATTGAAGCCCAGACGCCGCAGCAAGGCAACACCCGCGGCATCGGCCTCGCGCGGATCGATCTCGATGGAGAACTCACCGACCTCGTCATCGGCGAGCGTGAAATGCTGACGGGTCACCGCCATCAACTCTGTCATCTGCTCGTGACTGAGGAAGGTCGGCGTTCCACCACCCCAGTGCAGCTGCTCGACGACTCGCGAGCGGTCGAAGAGATCAGCTTGCATTGCCAGCTCGCGATGGACGCGCGCTAGATAGGGCGGCGCCAGTGAGCGATCCTTGGTCGCGATCTTGTTGCACGCGCAATAGAAACAAACGGTGTCACAAAAGGGGATGTGAAAATAGAGCGAGAGCGGCCGCCCGCTTTGATTGCTGCGCGCGCAAGCCGCTTGATAGGCCGCGGCATCGAACGACTCGTCGAATTCCACCGCGGTCGGGTACGAGGTATAGCGCGGTCCGCTCTGATCATAGCGACGGATCAGATCCAGATCGAATGAGACGCCTTGCTCCACCGTTGAAACCTCCAGCCTATTCGGTCGACACCCGCGCGACCGTCTTGATCATGCCTTGCTCAGGCATCGTCCCCGCCGCGATCGCGCCCACGTCGATGGGTCTCGTCGATCTGCTTCAGCAGGGTATGGAATGGAATCTGGCCGGCATGTCCGTCGACACTCATCGGGCGGACCAGGATCATCGCTTCGTAGCCTCGTCCAACAGCTCGAGCTGGTGGCGCTCCAGCTGCTCGCGTGTGAGCAGGAAGACTCCCTCGCCACCACGCTCGAACTCGACCCAGGTGAAGGGCACACCCGGCAGACGCCGCTCTAACTCGGGAGCCGCGCTGCCGACCTCGACGATGAGGATACCCTCCTCGGTCAGAAAGCTCGCCGCCTCGGCCAGGATCCGCACCACCACGTCCAAGCCATCCTCGCCACCGAGCAACCCGAGCCGCGGCTCATTGTGGTACTCGCGGGGCAGGCTCTCGAGCTCGGCACGCGAGATATAGGGGGGGTTGCTGACGATCACGTCGTAGCGCTCCTCACCCAGCGCGTTGAAGAGGTCGGACTCGAAGATCCGGACGCGATCACCGACCCGGTGACGCTCGACATTACACTTGGTCAGCTCGATGGCACCCGGTGAGATATCGCATAGATCCACATCGACATCCGGGAGATAGACCGCAGCGGCGATGCCGATACAGCCACTGCCACAACAGAGATCCAGCACCCGGGTCACCATCTCGCCATCGACCCAGGGCTCGAAGCCAGCCTCGACCAGCTCGGCGATCGGTGAGCGCGGCACCAGCACCTCGCGGTTCACGCTGAACTCCAGCCCCGCGAACCAAGCCCGACCAGTCAGGTAGGCTGCTGGCACTCGCTCGACCACGCGCCGCTCGATGAGATCCGAAACCAGGACGCGCTCGACCGGGGTCAAACGACAATCGCGAAAGCTGGCGGGCAGGGTCGGCGCGAGATCGATGGCCGCGAGCACCAGATGGACGGCTTCGTCGATGGCATTGTCGGTCCCGTGGCCGAAGTACAGACCAGCGGCATTGAAGCGACTTGCGCCCCAACGCACGAAGTCTTGAATCGTGATCAAACCATCGGGTTGCTCGGCCATGGTGTAATGTGAGTGAACTCGCTGAGTGGCTCCAGCACTGCAGGATACCACTACCGCGGCCGCCTTGTTCAGTCCCATCGACGCCCCCGACCAACCTCACACCCGTCATGCGGCGTGACGCTTGGTCTCGTGAGTGCGCAAAGACTGCTCCAGGCGCGGGGTCTCACCACGCGTCTGGCCACGCTCCATGAGATCTTGTAGCGTGATCTCGCTGAGGAAGCGGAAAATTTCATCGCTGAGTTGATCCCAAAGCGCATGGGTGAGACAGCGCTGTCCAGCACGACAGTTTTCTCGTCCACCACAACGTGTCAACTCCACCCACTCATCGACCGCGCAGATGATGTCGGCGATCGTGATCTCAGCGGCCGGTTTGCCGAGATAATACCCCCCGCCCGGCCCACGCACGCCGCGCACGAGATGCTTGGCACGCAGCGCCGCAAACAACTGCTCGAGGTACGACAGCGAGATCCCCTGATTCACCGACACCTCCGCCAGGGTCACGGGGCGAGTGCCGGAGTGCAATGCGAGATCGAGCATCGCGGTAACCGCGTATCTGCCTTTCGTCGATAGTCTCATGGTATGGATGCCTGGTGAGAGTTGAGCCATGAACCGAGTGCTGCGCATCAACATCGGCAACACCATCACCAGGTAAATTTGTCAACAATTGACGTATTTCAATGCGTCATCCTTGATGGCGAGGCGACAACCATGGCGCAGGGGGCCTGGCGGCCATGCGCCGAACCGCGACATCAGCCGCCGGCGGCGTCACCTGGCCCCACGTCGGCCAGCCTCAGGTGGCCGAATCTCTCGGCAGACGCTGGCGGACGGGGCGACTCGGCCGGCTCGAGGTCAGGAACGGATCGTCAAGGCAGGATGGTACAGGCCCTGCTCGAGGTCGGCATCCATCCGCTCGATGGGCCAGGGACCGGCCTGCTCGAGCGGCAAGATCCCGAAGGCGTGGCCCTGCTGGAGACAGTAGGTGAGCCAGTGGCCGAGGAAGAGACTGGCTTGCCATTTCTCGGCAAGCACCGAGAGACGGCGACCCTGGCGAAAGCTCAAGATGGTCTGATGCAGATCGAGCATCTCGACTTGACGTGCATCGTGATACACCCGCAGCCGAGCATCTGGATCGGGCGCGGGGGCCATGCCTGGCGTTGGGAAGAGATGGGTCAAACGAAGCGTGGTGGTGAACCGTGCCTGCTCCTCGATCGTCAGGTACAGGGACAAACCATCGCAACCCTCGGAGGCATAGACGCCGACCCGAGAGCGCAAATCGGGGGCAAGACGATTCAGCCGGGTGAAATTCTCCTCGCAGAGATCCATCAACGCGCCGACGGTTGGGCGTGCCGATAGGATATTGGCGATCGCCCACGGCTGACGAGGATGCGACACCGCAGGCGTCTCCGGGTACTCGGAGGATCCGCGCTCAGGCGTGACCCTGGTCCTGATCCTGCTCGATCTGACGCTTGACCTCAGCCATGTCGAGCGCTTTGGCCTTCGTCAAGAGGTCGCGGAGATGGCCCTCGGGTAGCGCTCCAGCCTGTGAAAAGATGATGATCTGATCGCGAAAGATCATCAGCGTGGGGATCGAGCGAATCTGGAAATGTGCGGCGATGTCCTGGTTGTCCTCGGTGTTCACCTTGGCGAAGATGACCCCATCGACGTCATTGGACACCTTGTCGTAGACCGGAGCGAACGAGCGACAGGGACCGCACCAGGGTGCCCAGAAGTCCACCACGACGAAGTCGCTGCTCTGGATGGTTTGTTCGAAGTTCGTCCGATCGAGCTCAATCACGGCCATGGGGATAATCCTGGATTCAGTCGCTGAGAATCTCGTCAGTCTATCAGAAAGAAGGTCACCAGACAGGTTGCGCGCCTGGCACGGGCGCGCTCGGCTGGCTTGCAAGGCCGCTCGCTCGTGTCACCCAATCGACGTGCGGATGCGAACGAGCGGCGCGAGCGGACGGAGGCGACGCGTCCGCCGCTGTTCAGCGCGCTTCGAGGCGAGCGATGATCTGCGCGCGGATGTCCTGTACAGCCCCGATACCCTGTACCTTGATGTAGCGAGGCGCACCCTCGCCGCCCTGCTCAGCCCATGTCGAGTAGTAGCCGATCAAGGGCTCGGTCTGCTCGTGATACACCCTGAGACGCTCCTTGACGGTCTCCTCGCGATCGTCGTCTCGCTGGATCAGCGGCTCACCTGTGACGTCGTCCGTGTCAGCCACCTGTGGCGGATTGAAAAGGACATGATAGGTCCGTCCCGACGCCAGATGGACCCGCCGGCCGGACATGCGCTGGATGATCTCCTCGTCTGGCACGTCGATCTCGACCACGGCGTCGATTCCGACACCCGCAGCCTTCAGCGCATCGGCCTGACCGAGGGTGCGCGGAAAGCCATCGAAGAGATAACCAGGCTGGCAATCCGCGTCCAGGATGCGCGCCTGCACCATCCCCATGATGATGCTATCGGAGACCAGCCCACCTTCATCCATGATCTTCTTGGCGGCCTGGCCAAGCTCGGTACCCTGCTTGACATGTGCCCGCAGCATATCTCCAGTCGAGATCTGCGGGATCTTGAAATGCTCCTTGATGAAACCGGCTTGCGTTCCCTTTCCCGCGCCCGGACCGCCTAGCAAGATGACGCGCATGTCGCTTTCCCCCAGTGATGTTGTCTGCGTGAGTGGCAGTGTGCCACAGTCCAGGCGGGCTGGACACCACACATGCCCGCGCGACCGCCAACGGCAGGCTGATGCGACCGACGCGCGTCGGTCATTCGCTCCCACACCGCTGCCATCGCACCGATCCGACGGGCACGCCCGCCGCCCGCTCGGCGAACCATCGACCGAGCGGGACACTGGATCGACTGGTCGCTTACCCGCCGGCAAGCATCATGCCGAGCATCAGCTTGTTCAATCGCCCGACAAAGGCCGCCGGATCATCGAGCTGCCCGCCCTCAGCAAGCTGCGCCTGATCGAAGAGGATGAGCACCAGGTCGGCGAAGCGATCCTCACGGGTCTCCGCCTCCAGACGCTTGACCAAGGGATGCTCGAGGTTGACCTCGAGGGTCGGCTTGCTCTCCGGCGCGCTTTGGCCGACAGCCTTGAGCACGCGCGCGAGATGGGCACTCATGTCATGCTCGCCGACGACCAGACAGGCCGGCGACTCGATCAAACGGACGCTCGGCTTGACCGCCTCGACGCGCTCACCGAGACTGGCCTTGATCCGCTCGAGCAGACTGCCATGCTCCGCAGCCGCCTTTTCCTTCGCCTCGCGCTCCGCCTCGCTCGCCAGCTCACCAAGTTCTAGATCACCCTTGGCTACCGATTGGAGCGCTTTGCCCTTGTACTCGCTCAGATGGCTGACCAGCCACTCATCGACCCGATCAGAGAGCAGCAGCACCTCGATGCCGTGCTTGCGAAATACCTCCAGGTGAGGGCTGTGACGGGCCGCAGCCGCGCTGTCGGCGGTGATGTAGTAGATCTTTTCTTGGCCCTCGCGCATGCGCTCGAGATAGCCGTCCAGCGACTCGCGCTGCGCCTCTCCCTCGCCATGGGTGCTCGCGAACCGCAGCAGACCGGCGATGCGCTCGCGGTTGGCGAAATCCTCAGCGGGTCCCTCCTTGAGCACCCGCCCGAACTCGTCCCAGAACTGGCCGTATTTCTCTGGATCGTCCTTCGCCAGGGTTTCGAGCAAACCGAGCACACGCTTGGCGTTGGCCTGGCGGATGGTGTCGATCTTGCGGTTGTGCTGGAGGATCTCGCGCGAGACATTCAGCGGCAGATCGTCTGAATCGACCACGCCCTTCACGAAGCGCAGATAATGCGGCATCAGCTTGTCGGCCTCATCCATGATGAAGACACGACGAACATAAAGCTTCACACCATGCTTGGGATCGCGTTCCCAGAGATCCCAGGGCGCCCGCTTGGGCAGGAAGAGGAGTGCCGTGTACTCATTCGTCCCCTCGACACGATTGTGTACATAGGCGAGAGGCTCTTGGAAATCATGTGAGACATGCTTGTAGAAATCGTGATACTCCTCCTCCGTGATGTCGGACTTGTTGCGCATCCAGAGCGCCGTGCCGCGATTGACCTGCTCGTACTCGGGTGGCTGATCGCGCGCCTTCTCGGCCTCGTCACCATAGTGCTCTTTGCGCATCTGCACCGGCAGGGCAAGGTGATCGGAGAACTTCCCGATGATCCCGCGCACGCGCCAGGCATCCAGAAATTCCTTTTCGTCCGCCTTCAGATGCAGGATGACGTCGGTGCCACGCCCCGGTTTGGTGATGGTCTCGATGCTGTAGCTGCCGCGACCATCCGATTCCCAGCGCACGCCGTGCTCGGATCCAAGCCCGGCGCGGCGCGAGATCAGGGTCACCTTATCGGCCACGATGAAGGCCGAGTAGAAGCCGACGCCGAATTGGCCGATCAGTGTGCTGTCCTTCGCCCGGTCACCCGACAGACTCTCGATGAAGCGCCGCGTGCCCGAGCTGGCGATACTACCAATGGTCTCGACCACCTCCTGCCGGCTGAGCCCGATGCCGTTGTCCGAGACGGTCAAGGTCCCCGCATCCGGGTCGACCTCGACCCGAATGCGTAGATCACTCTCGCCATCGTAGAGTCCGTCGTCGCTCAAGGCCTCGAAGCGGAGCTTCTCGGCGGCATCGGAGGCGTTGGAGATGAGCTCGCGCAGAAAGATCTCCTTGTTCGAATAGAGCGACCGGATCACGAGGTCGAGCACTTGGCTGACCTCGGCCTTGAACTCCAATGTTTCCTTGTGCGCTTCGACTGTCATGGGTTGTCTTACCTCGCTCGAAATGGACATGAATGCAAGATGCGGTATTGTCGCACGGGGACTGGGGGATACAATGCCAGGGACGGCTTCCCGCGTCCGCGAGCCCGGCTCGCGCCCTCGCGTCATGGCTCGCGGGAGAGCCCGCCAAGATCCCAGCGGATCCACGACTGCCGTGCCGCGTGCTGCATCGAGCGCCTATGAATGCAGCCAACATCAAAACAATTCAAGGGGTTGAAGATGCAACCGCAGATCGTCGCAACCACGCCATTCGAGGGGCAGCGCCCAGGCACTTCGGGACTCCGCAAGCGAGTGGAGGTGTTCCAGCAGCCACGCTATCTGGAGAATTTCGTCCAGGCGATCTTCGACACCCAGACCGACTTGACTGGCGGCGCACTCGTCATCGGCGGAGACGGGCGCTTCTACAACCGCGAGGCGATCCAGGTCATCCTGCGCATGGCCGCGGCCAATGGTGTGCGGCGCGCCTTGGTGGGCCGCGGCGGGATCCTCTCGACCCCAGCGGTCTCCTGCATCATCCGCAAGTACAAGACCCAAGGTGGGATCGTGCTCTCGGCGAGCCACAATCCCGGCGGACCAGACGGCGACTTCGGCATCAAATTCAACATCGCCTCCGGGGGGCCGGCGCCCGAGTCTGTCACCGAGGCCATCTACACCCAGACCCGCACACTCACTCGATACCGCACGCTCGATACCCCGGCGCTCGATCTCGATCGGCTCGGGCCCGCTCAGTTGGGTGACATGGCGATCGAGATCCTGGATCCGGTCGCCGATTATGCCGAGCTCATGGAGTCACTCTTCGACTTCAACGCCATCGCGCAGATGTTCAATTCGGGTCTGTTTCGGATGCGCTTCGACGCCATGCACGCGGTGACCGGACCATACGCGATCGAGATCCTCGAGCGACGTCTCAAGGCACCACCCGGCACCGTCATGAATGGTCAGACCCGCGAGGACTTCGGCGGCGGTCACCCGGATCCGAACCTGGCCCACGCCAAGGCACTGGTCGCCATGATGTCCGGGGCGGATGCGCTGGATTTCGGCGCGGCCTCGGACGGCGACGGTGACCGCAACATGATCCTTGGCAATAATTGCTTCGTGACTCCCAGCGATAGTCTCGCCGTCCTCGCCGCGAATGCGCATCTCGTCCCAGGATACAGCAAGGGCATTCGTGGCATCGCCCGCTCCATGCCAACCAGCCAGGCGCCCGACCGCGTCGCTGAGCAGTTGGGAGTGGACTGTTTCGAGACCCCGACCGGATGGAAATTCTTCGGCAACCTACTCGACGCTGGCCGGATCACGCTCTGCGGCGAGGAGAGCTTTGGCACCGGCTCGGATCATGTCCGCGAAAAGGACGGGCTTTGGGCCGTGCTCTTCTGGCTGAATCTGCTCGCCGTGCGCCAACAGTCGGTGGCCGATGTTCTCAGCGAGCACTGGCGCCGCTTCGGCCGCAACTTCTACACCCGTCACGACTATGAAGGCGTGGACGCCGAAGCGGCCGAAGGACTGATGGATCACCTGCGCATCCTGCTGCCCGATCTGCCGGGCCGGCGTCTCGGTGAGCAGATCGTCAGCTACGCGGATGATTTTGCTTACACCGATCCCATCGACGGCAGTCGCTCCGAGCGACAAGGGATCCGGATCGGCTTCGAGAGTGGCGCGCGAATCGTTTTTCGTCTCTCCGGCACCGGCACTGAGGGCGCAACGCTTCGTGTCTATCTGGAGTACTTCGAGCCCGATCCGCAACAGCATGGGCAACCCACTCAGACGGCGATGCAACCCCTGATCCTGATCGCGCGTGAACTTGCCCAGATCGAGGCGCGCACCGGAAGGGCCGAGCCAGACGTGATCACTTGAGCGACCTCGAGGTCCAGCGCATGATCCGCAAGAACCCCTCCGGCGATCTGCCGGTCATCGATGAGTCGGCCTACATCGACAAGACCGCGATCATCTGCGGCAAGGTCATCATCCGCGAGAATGTGTTCGTCGGTCCCTATGCCGTCATCCGTGCCGACGAAGTCGACGCCGAGGGGCACATGGATCCGGTGGTGATCGGCGCCAACTCGAACATCCAGGATGGCGTGGTCATCCATTCCAAATCAGGGGCCGCGGTCACGATCGGGCAAAATACCTCGATCGCGCATCGCTCGATCGTCCATGGGCCCTGTCAGGTTGGTCACCGCGTGTTCATCGGATTCAACAGCGTGCTGTTCAACTGCCGGGTTGGTGACGGCTGCGTGGTTCGTCACAATGCCGTAGTCGATGGCTGTGATCTGCCACCTGGGTTCTATGTGCCCTCGACCACGCGCATTGGACCCAGGACCGACTTGACTAGGATCGACCGCGTGACCCCGCAGGCCAGCGAGTTCTCGGAGGATGTGATTCGGGCCAATGTCGATCTGGTGCGGGGCTACAAGCGGCTACAAAACGAGTTTTGAGCAGTGAGTCGAGCGCATCGGCTCACGCGCGCCGATGACCTGACATGAGGCACTGGCGATGCACCACTCGGCCATCGCCACCGTGGCCAGGACGCGCCGCCATCATCCCCGCTCGGCTCAAGTCTACTCACTCAAACCGGTCTTTCGTTCTGACTCGACCCTTCGGCGCTCGCGGCTTGCGCGCGCGGGTCATCTGGATCCGGCTCCATGTCCGGAAGGCGCCGCGGATCAATCTCATCCTCGTCGAGCAGGATGCGGCGGCCGTCTCCCTCCAGATCATCGAACTGCCCGGTGCGAGCCGCCCAGAAGAGCACGGCGACACCAGCCAGTCCAAGCACCAGCATACCCGGAATCAAACCGTAGATGACTTCCATCGTTCAGTCCAGACTTGGCGATTCGCCCATACACTGGTGTGTCAGGCTCGTGTCTCGCTCTTGAATAGGTTTCGAATCCGCGCCGAGTTCCCGATCACCGCCAACGAGCTGAGCGGCATGCTGACCGCAGCGATCAGCGGGGTCACGAACGCAGCCATCGCCAATGGGACCATGATCAGATTGTAGAGTGCCGAGATGCCGATATTCTGGCGGATGGTGCGCAGGGTCCGACGGGAGAGTGACACGGCCTCCTCGACCCGGACCAGGTCACTCGACATCAGGACGATGTCGGCGCTTGCAATCGACACATCGGTTCCACTGCCCATGGCGATCCCGACATCAGCACGCACCAGGGCCGGTGCATCATTGACGCCATCGCCGACCATCGCCACTCGCTGCCCTTCACACTGGAGCTCGGAAATCACTCGATCCTTGTCCTCGGGCAGCACTTCGGCGATCACCTCGATCCCACCGAGTCGGTTCGCGATAGCCTCGGCAGCATGGCGCTGATCACCCGTGAGGAGTGTCACCCGCAGCCCGCGATCACGCATCCGCGCGATCACGCTCGCGGCATCCGGGCGCAGTGGATCAGTCACCCCCAGCCCCAAGACTTGCTGTCCATCCACCGCACACAGGACCAGACTGCTGGTGAGCCGATCCGGTGTCGCATCTTCCGGATGAGTCAGCACGTCATTGCGACTCAGCCATTCGGGCGAGCCCACCAAGATCCAAACCCCCTCGACACGGCCCTTGATCCCGAGACCTGGCGCAACCTCCACATCCTCGACCTTCAGACCTGTGGCCTCGATCCCAGCGCGCTCGCAAAGATCGAGTATGGCAGCGGCGACTGGGTGCTCCGACAGACGCTCGAGCGCGAGGATCCGACGCAGCGTAGCGCGCTCGTGCTCGGGAAGCTCGGCATGGGGATCACTCAGTGCACGCCAGCACCCGGTCCGATCCATCACCGCAGTGACGGTGGGACGACCAATCGTCAGTGTGCCGGTCTTGTCGAAGACGATGTGGTCGATCGAGGAGAGACGCTCGAGGACAGCGCCGTTCTTGATCAGGATGCCTTGCGCAGCGCCCGAGCCGGTGGCAACAGCGACCGCCATGGGCGTGGCCATTCCAAAGGCACAGGGACAGGTGATGATGAGGACGGCGGTCGCCGCCATGACGGCGATCTCGACATCCGTGCCCAGCCACCATAGAAAGGTCAGAGTCGCCAGCGTCAGGGTCAAGGCGACGAACCAAGGCACGATGCGATCGGCGAGACGCTGGATGGGGGCGCGACTGGATTGTGCATCCTCGACCAGGCGAATGATGCGTCCCAGCGCTGAATCACGCAGCAGCGCCTCGATCCGTACCGTCAAGACGCCTGCGCCGTTGATGGTCCCGGCGACTACCCGGTCCCCGACGGCCTTGGCGACTGGCCGGGATTCGCCGGTCAGCATGGATTCGTCCACCCCACTGTGACCCGCGATCACCTGGCCGTCGACCGGGATCCGCTCGCCAGGCCTGACCAGGACCCGCTCGCCCGTCTTGAGCGCGCGGATCGACACGACCGACTCGATGGTGCCAGCCTCATCGTCGATTCGAGTTGCGACCTTTGGCTGAAGATCGAGCAGACGTTGGGTGGAAGCCACCGCGCGGCGCCGCGCGCTGGCCTCTAGATAGCGACCAACGAGGATGACGAAGAGAAAATTGACCACAGTGTCCCAATAGACGTCGCCGATGCTCGACAGCCCGAGGGTGACATAGAGCGAATAGAGGTAGGTCGTGCTCACCCCGATCGCGATGGGCAGGTCCATGCTGAGATGACCGCCGCGCAGACCAGACCAGGCACCGCGGAAGAAGGGCCAGCCCGAGTAGATCAGTGTCGGGGTCGCAATCAGCAAGCCCAGCCATTGGAAGAGCTCACGGAACTCGCCTTGATCCGCGCCCGCGTAGAGCGCGATCGAGATCCACATCAGATTCATCATCGCGAAACCGGCCCATGCCATCCGATAGAGCAGGGCGAGATTCTCGCGACCGATGGATCCCTCGGCCGTCGCCGGATCGAAAGGCGCCGCGGCATAGCCGAGATCGGCAAGACGGCGCAATATTCGGGAGAGCTTGAGTCGACTGTTGTCCCAGCGAACTCGCAGACGCCGACCGGTGAGGTTGACCCGCGCATCCTCGACACCCGGCAAGGCAGTGAGCCCTTTCTCGATCAGCCAAACACAAGCAGCGCAGTGGATCCCCTCGACCAAGAGGTTGATATCACGTGTCTCGGTTGCGGTGTCGGTGTACTCCTCCTGCACCGCGTCCAGATCGAAGAGTGTCAGATCCTTCGGGGGCTCTGGCGGTGGCCCGTAGATCTCTCCCTCGGGGGTGCGCCGATAGTAGCCTTCGAGTCCGGCGGCATAGATGGCCTCGCAGACCGACCGACAACCCGTGCAGCAGAAGTCGCGCTCACGCCCATCGATCCGGCTCGACTCTCGGACTGACTCGGTCACCGGGAGGCCACAATGGAAACAGGCCTTGCTCGACTCGGCCTGGATGCGATCAGCGCCGAGGGCAGTGTCGAGTGGCGTCATGTCACACGGGACTGGTGGTGCCCGCGGATCTCAGCATGTTTGGCGAGCCGATTTCGGTCGCGCCCGATGCGGAGGCCCCCCGTCCTAGGGACGCGCGACATGGATACGCTCGGTGACACTGTATTCCTCATCGGCCTGAGTGACCGCGATCAGGGTGTCCCAGATACCGATCAGCGGAAACGAGGTTTCAACCAGATAACGTCCCTTGCCCTCGCGCACCATCGGCTCGGAAAAATCCCGTGCGACATCCGACGGGCGATAGGCGTGGAATGTCACTGCCTCGACATCCACAGGCTGTCCAGCGTGATCGACCAGGAAGAGTCGGATCGGCACAGGCTCCCCGGCAACCGGCACGGGTGGAATGTCGGCCTGCATCAACCAACCCGGATCGCGCTCGCGACGCGAGAGCATGGTGCGCTCATAGTCTTGTCCACGCTCGTAGTAATTGGCGTTGACCAGGCCGGGGTTGGTCCTGATGGCCAGGTAGATCATGGTCAGGTTGACGATCAGAACAACCAAGATCAGACCGATCCAGGCCTGCACCCAAGGACTCTGTAACGCGGAGGTCGGAGAGGTCCGACGATCCGTTGGATTTTGCATCGTGATTCGACCTCTCTTATCGACGGGAGCTGCATTGAAATCCATTGATGACGCTGGTCATGATTCGCAACCCTCGTGCATGGGATACGGATGAGTCAGACCGGATCGGGCTTGTTGGGGGTGGCATGAGCCACCCCTGTTGGCTTTACCAGAGCATCCCACATGTCACGAGCTCGCCCACAAGCCAAGTCGGGACCGGATGCGCCCGGCGATCGCGATTCAGCGCTCAGGAGCGGGGGCTGATGAAGACACTCTCACGCGTGGTCGAGACGATCTCACCGGTCGGCCGCGTGGCCTCGACCTGAAACATGATCGGCATCTGCTCTGCGGCCAAGGACTGACGCGGCATCTTGACGAAGACGACGCTCGGGGTCACCCCACCTGGCGTGATCAACACTGGCTCTTCGGCGCCCATGACTGTCAAGCCATCTGGACCGGTCACGCTGATGCGGACCGCCAGCTCTTCGGGCATCTTGTTGAGTATCTTCAATGTATATTTGTTCTGAATCGAGCCATCGCTCAGTCTCACGAAGAGTGGGGCGCGCTCGTGCAACACCTTCAGATCGATCGCCGCCAATGAGGATAGGCCGTAGAGGATACCGATCAGCGCCGCACCCATGATCGCACTGTAGACCCAGACCCGTGGACGCAGCAAGAGCGGCTTTTGCAACAGACCTTCAAGCTCATCGAGCGATGCGTAGCGAATGAGACCGCGAGGCCGCCCGATCTTGTCCATCACTTGATCGCACGCATCGATACAGAGCGCGCAGGTGATGCAGCCTTCCTGCTGACCATGACGGATATCCACCCCGGTAGGACAGACCGCCACACACTGATTGCAATCGACACAGTCGCCTAGTGTTCGGCTGCTCTCGGTCTCGCCGCGCTTCACCCGGCCACGCGGCTCACCGCGCTGCGCGTCATAGGTTGGAACGATCGTCGTCTTGTCAAGCATCACACCCTGGATGCGCGCATAGGGACAGAGCCAGAAACAGGTCTGCTCGCGCAAAAAACCGGCCAGGACATAGGTCCCGATCGTGAAGAGCGCGACGGTGACATACGCCGCTGGATTGGCGCTGCCGCTGAAGAAGTCGCTCCAGAGTGCGGGGGCATCCGTGAACCAGGCGATGAAACTGAAACCCGTGAGGAAGCCAATCAGGATCCAGAGCAGATGCTTGACCGTTTTGATGCGCAGTTTGTTGATGCTCAGAGGAGCCTGATCGAGCTTGCGCCGTTGCGGAGGGGTACCTTCGAGCTTCTCCTCGATCCAGGTGTAAACATCGGTCCACACTGTCTGGAAACAGAAAAAGCCGCACCAGACGCGACCGACCAATGCCGTGACCACGGCCAGCATGATGGCGAAGAAGAGCAGCAGAAGCGCCAGCATCCAGAAGTCCTGTGGCAGGACCGTCGCGCCGAAAAGATGGTATTGGCGATTGGGAATATCGAACAGGACGGCCTGACGACCATCCCACCGCACATAGGGACCGAGGAAATAGACCAACCACACGGAGGCAGCGACCCACTTGATGGTGCGCCAACGTCCCGCAAGCCGCTTGGCGTGGATGGTTTCGCCACCAGTATTGACATGCCAATGCTCAGCATCGGCATAGAGATCATCGACCGTTGACGAAGTGATGTCTGATTTGGAGTTCATTGACCTTACTCCACTGCCGAGATATGAACGATCACGCGCATACGATAAAAAAACTAGCTTACGCCTACCAACGCATTTTCTCCACGGCTTTTGCATCAGTGTCACTTCATCCTTCAACGCTAATTCCATGGACAAAAAAGGGGGATCCGAGATCCCCCTGGATGACATGACAAGGCATCCGACCGAGTCACTGATCCTTATTTTTATTCATTTCCGCGTCACGGTTCATCAACGCGATGACCTTGAACACAAGATAGACCAGGATCACGATCGCCAGGATGACCATTGCGATCGACATCAAGGTCACGAGATCCCAAGTCAGCCCACCAGTCATGTCAGACCTCCCCCATCACTTCTCTTGATTAGCGGATCAACGGCCCGCGGCCAGACCCTCGTATCATGGCATCAACTAACGACCGCCCCCGAGCTGATGGACATAGATGGCAAGCTTCTTGATATCCTGATCACTCAACTTGCGCACATCCACATCCTCCACTCGCGCAACCGAGCCAAACGCGGGCATGACGGCGTCGCGTGTCTCTGGAATGCCAGGCTGATTGACTCCGTAGCGGATCGTGTGGGCGGCGCTCTCGTACCCGCCTGGCTCGAATCGCCAGATTCCGTCGATCAGATTGGCCGCGCCGACGCTGACGATATCTCCACCAGGCAGCTCGGCCAGCACACCATTGGCTGTCTCGCCATGACAGGCGTTGCAGGCCTTGGCCCGGTAGAGATCCCAGCCTGCCGGGCTCCCCTCGCCGCCTTCGTTGAGCTCGACGACCCAGCGGGCCAAGGTGTCGATCTCAGCATCGGTCAAGATATCCTTGTGCGCCGTCATGGCCCCCTTGCGGCCATTGACGATGGTCTCGGTGATCTTGGCCAAGTTTCCACCGTACAACCAGTCATCATCAGCCAATACCGGATAGCCTGGATTACCCTGGCCACCGCTGCCATGGCATGCCGAGCAATAGTCACCAAACAGCACCTTGGCCGAGGCCAGTGTGTACTGCAGTAGCCCAGGATCAGCGATGATCTCCTGCGCGGTCATCGTCTGAATCCGCTCCTCGAACGGCCCACGCTTGGCGGCCACCTGCGCAAGACCGCGTTCATATTCCTGGATTTGCGTCCAGCCCATGATCCCGGGCGTCGCCTGCTGGCCAATCGGCCAGGTGGGATAGAGGATACTGTAGACGACGACGAACAGGATCGACGCCCAGAACCCGATCATCCACCAACGCGGTGGCGGGTTGGCCAGCTCTCGAATGTTATCGTCCCAGATGTGGCCGGTGTTGTTCTCACCGGGAAAGGGGTTATGTTCGGCCATGGTGGTCTCCGGAAGACTCGTTGTCCTCTTCGAACGGGATATGCTTCATGGATTCGAGCTTATCCCGATTCTTCGGGCGAAAGACATAGAAATAGGCGCCGACCATGAGCAGGAAGATGACGACCGTGAGGATGGTACCGATCCAATCGTTGACCGTCATCGCCTGCCAATCGGTCTGGAAATAGTCGCTCAGACTAGTCACGATAGGTCTTTGACTCGTCAAGGGCGACCATCGTCCCCAGCACCTGCATATAGGTCACCAGGGCGTCCATCTCGGTCTTGCCTTCGACCAAGGCCGGCGCGGCGTCGATGTCGGCATCCGTGTAGGGAACCCCGATCCGCTGCATACCGCGCATGTGACGCTGCATCTTCTTGCCGCTCACATAGGCATCGTCCAGATAGGGATAACCGGGCATCACCGACTCCGGAACCACGGAGCGCGGATCACGCATATGTTGCCGCTGCCACTCATCCGAATATTTTCCGCCGAGACGGGCCAGATCGGGACCGGTTCGTTTCGAGCCCCATTGGAAGGGATGATCGAACATGGACTCCGAGGCCAAGCTGTAGTGACCGTAGCGCTCGCGCTCGTCGCGGAAGGGACGGATCATCTGCGAGTGGCAGAGATAGCAGCCCTCGCGTTGATAGATGTCGCGTCCAGCCAACTCGAGGGCGGTGTAAGGACGCATGCCCTCGCCCGCTTTCCAGTTCCACTGCTCCTTGCCGGACTCGTCGACGACCACGATCGGCTCCTGGCCGACCTTGCTCCAGACGATCTCGGGATAGCGATTGTGCTCCATGGTGTTCTTCATATAGAAGAGCGGCACGATCTCGACGAGCCCGCCGACCGACAGCACCAAGGCCGTCACGATCAACAGACCCCAGATATTGACCTCCATCCATTCCTGGAAGGATTTCGGTTTGGTTTTATTTTCGGCCATGTGTGGTGACTCCCGTGATCAGGCCGCCGCCAGGGCGCGCGCCTTGCTCAAGCTACCCTCGGACAATGATTTACGCACCGTCATGAGGATGTTGAAGAGCATCACGATGGCGCCAAACAGGAAGATGGCACCACCCACGGCGCGCATCGCATAGTAGGGATGCATGGCGTCGACCGACTCCACGAAGGTGTAGGCGAGGGTGCCATACTCGTCATAGGCCCGCCACATCAGACCCTGCATGATGCCCGAGACCCACATCGCCACGATGTAGATGACGGTCCCGATGGTCGCGGTCCAGAAGTGGAAGTTGATCAACTTCACCGAAAACATCTCGGTGTGATAGAGCCTGGTCATCAGGTGATAGATGGCGCCGATCGAGATCCCGGCCACCCAGCCGAGCGCACCGGAGTGCACGTGACCGATCGTCCAGTCAGTGTAATGCGACAGTGCGTTGACGGTCTTCAGCGACATCACCGGTCCCTCGAAGGTCGACATCGCGTAGAAGGCCAGGGCAATGATCAGGAAACGCAGCACATAGTCGGTGCGCAGACGGTCCCAGGCACCAGACAATGTCATCATACCGTTAACGGCACCCCCCCAGGACGGGATGATCATGGCGATCGAGATGGCGGCGCCGAGCGAAGTGGTCCAGTCAGGGAGCGCCGTGTAATGCAGATGATGCGCGCCGAGCCAGACATAGCCGAACATCAAGGCCCAGAAGTGGATGACCGAGAGGCGGTATGAGTAGATCGGACGGCCAGCTTGCTTGGGCACGAAATAATACATGATTCCGAGGAAGCCGGCGGTCAGATAGAACCCAACAGCGTTATGACCCCACCACCATTGGATCATGGCGTCCTGGACCCCCGAGAACAGGGAGTAGGACTTGAAGAGACCGACAGGTATCGCCAGACTGTTGACCACGTGCAGGTAGGTGATCATGATCATCATGCCCAGGAAGAACCAGTTCGACACATAGATGTGCGAGGACTTCCGATTGGCGATCGTCATGATGAAGTTGATGCTGAAGGCCAGCCAGACCACGGCGATGAGGATGTCGATCGGCCATTCCAGCTCGGCATATTCCTTGGATTGGGTCAAACCCAGGGGCAGGGTGATGACGGCAAGCAGGATGACCAGGTTCCAGCCCCAGAAGGTGAACCAGGCCAGCTTGTCACTCCAGAGCCGGACCCCGCAGGTGCGCTGGACGCTGTAGAATGCCGCGGCCATCAGTGTACAGCCACCAAAGGCGAAGATGACCGCATTGGTATGGAGTGGGCGTAGACGCCCAAATGATAGGTATGGACTATCGAAATTCAGTGCCGGCCAAGCCAGCTCGGCCGCGATATAGACCCCGACGGCAGCGCCTACCACGAGGTAGACGACGGCCATGATCGTGAACCAGCGCACAACGTCGAAGTTGTACTTGCGTTCAAGACTGGCTTCCATA
>RZZN01000302.1 GCA_009929855.1 Gammaproteobacteria bacterium | reverse complement strand
GAGTTTCTCGATGGCAGGACTGATGTAGGAGATGGTCCCATCGGGCTCGATGGTCCAGATGACATCCTGGGCGTTTTCGGCCAACAGCCGGTGTCGCCCCTCACTGATCCGGAGCTGCTCCTCGGCTAATTTGCGATCGGTGATGTCGCGGATCAGCATGATGAACTCATGCTCGGTCGAGTCCGACCCGCTCAACCGGGCGATCGACAGCTCGTGCCAGATCGAGCCCTGTGACAAGGTCAGCTCATAGCTGGCTCCCCGGTGTTCGCCTTTGCGCTCCGCCTCCCCCAAGGCGTCGAGTACCACCCGCGCGGCCTCCGGGGGCAGGACCTCAGTGACTGGACGGCCGAAGAATTGAGCCGGGGGCAAGATGAGCCGATTGGGGTCGGCCGTGTGACATTCTCGGGCTCGACCCGCGCGATCGACCCTCAAGAGTAGATCCGGCAAGGCATTGACCGTGGCCTCCAGGCGCGCCTTGGCCAGGCGCAGCGCGTCCTGGATGCGCTCGCGCTCGCGGATGTCCTCCTCCAGCGCGGCCCGCGCCTGTCGCAGGTCGTACTCCAGTCGCTGGGCGTTCATCACCACCTGGCTCAGGGCGACCAGGAGCGAGGTCAGGATCACCAGCAAGATCCACTGGTTCTGGTAGGCCGGTCCGACGAGAAAGTCAGTCAGGGGTGGCATGAAGAAGCCGGCATAGAGTGCACGGCCGAGGTCGGCAACCGTCAACACCAACCAGAGGGTCGCTTGCAGGCGATCGGCGGAACCGAAGAACGCAGGCCGGCGGGTCAGGAGAACCCTGGCCAACCAGAGCATCCAGATCGCATTGAACACCGCATTGATGATGATGCGGGCATTGAGGTTGGGGTCCCCATGGCTGAACCAGAGCAAGAGGCCCACATAAGTCAGAGAGCCGGCGATATCCCAGCGGGGCTGGGGTGATAGGCCACGGAAGATGAGTGTGCCGCGCAAAAAAAGGATGGCCTTGGCAAGCAGGAGATAATTGGCCAGGACGATGGTCAACCAGGGCGGAAACTGATCCCGTGGCAGCAGGAAGAGTACCGATGCCAGACAGCCACAGGTCACCCCGGCAACCCAGTACCCGAAACCCGGGTAGGTTCGGCGCGTCCAGAGGATGACGGCCATGGTCAGGGTGATCGCCAGGGCCACCAGGAGGGCGACAATGATCAGGGTCTTGGTGTCCATCCGCCGGCCAATGAGCTCCTCGAATCTGGATCCGTCGCGCCTGATGCTCAGTCGCTGGCGACCCAGACCCGGTTGCGTCCAGCCGCCTTGGCCTGGTAGAGCGCATCATCGGCGCGACTGAGCCAGGCATCGGCACTTTCCGGGGGGCGGAATTGCGTCACGCCAAAGCTGGAAGTGACCCGGCCGGCCCCGGGGAAGGGTTCAGCGGCGATCAGGGCACGCAGCTTCTCGGCCAGATATCGGGCCTGGGCTCCGTC
>RZZN01000048.1 GCA_009929855.1 Gammaproteobacteria bacterium | reverse complement strand
GTGTTGAGCAACGGAAATGGGCTAAAAGCCATGGTCGCAATTCGGTCAGCAGCACGGGGGGACGGCGATTTTTTAGGGTTTTCTTTCAGGCACTAATTAGCCCATTCGCCGGCGTGTGATGCATGGCGTGCTCCGGTGCCAGATATGTCTCCAGCAGCTCGTCCCGCGAAATGACCCATTCGCGCAGGCAGTTGACGCCGAGCTTGACTCGGTTGCGGTCGATCTGGGTGACCGCCATCGTGAGGCGATGACTGCCGAGCACCTTGGGCAGCTCGACCACCATGACGTCGCCGGCGCGACGACTGATGACCAGCCCGGGCTTGACATAGGTGGGAGACGCCATGGCGGAACCTCCCTGTTGTGGGCGACTGTGGACGCACCTGCAGCTTAGTACACCTATTTATGCGTGGCAACCTCTCCTGGGTGCCCTCAGTGCCCCTTAGTGTGCCGCAGTGCCTGCCACCGTCGAACAGTTCGCCGGGCCAGCCCGTAGAGGGCGTGACCCTGACCGGCCCCGGCCCGGTCTGGGGCTACCTGACGATCGCCCATGCCCTGCATGGGCGGGTGCCGCGGCTGCTGTATGCCGCGCCGAACGCGCCGGAGCTGGTGATCTTCTCCCACGGCGCATAGCGCGCTACCCTGTTGTCCCGCTCGGCCTAGGTCTGGCCGCCGAACGACGGACCCCTTCACCCGTCTGGCCGAGCGTCCCCTCTCCTGTGAAGGTCTGGCATCTGGAAGGAGGTGCGGTGAGCACGCGGACTACTCCCCGCGATCGGCTCGTGGCGCGGTTCACCCCGCCGGGGCTCGACCTCGGCATTTATGATGCAGCGACCGCCTGGTCTCCAGGACGATGGTTGATCGAGCTTGACCGGCGCCGTCTGCTGTTCGATATGCTCGACCTTGGCCCCGACAACGCTGCTTGGGTGCTGCGCCGTCTCGACGACCTGCTCGCCCATATCTCGGCCCCCGACACGACGGCCTTATCCGTCGGTGCGAACTGTTGGATCGTAACCCCGCAGCAACCGCTCGTGCGTTCCATTCGCGCATCTCCTGCTCAGATCGACGGGGTCGATGTTTTGACAATTTGCGATCCGCAAGACCTCGGCGTTAGGGCGACCCTGCTCGCCGTCGATCTGACTGCTCCAAGGGCCGCTGTGCTTAAGGCATTCGAGGCTTGGTTTGACGCGGAAACTGGGCAAGGCCCGAAGCGTGGCCAACCGGCCGGTGCGATCCGCGAGGATACCCTCGCCCGCTGGGCTGTAAACAGGTTCCCGGCGTTCTGGGATCTTACCCTCTGGCTGCGGGCGACGCAGCGTGCGGAACCGACCGATGCCGAGTGGCGCGATCTGCTCGCAGTCGATGACGACCGGCGCGACCATTTCCCCGGTGAAGCCCGCAGAACGCTCGCGGGCGACTTTGATGCGGCCCTTCGGCGGCACTTAATCGCGAATAAGTGACCGTTACCGGCGTCGAGCCTGAAAATAACTTTGGTATCCGTCAAACGCTGATGGATACCTACGATGCCCGACTTAGCCGCTCCTCCCCTTGCCAGCCATGACCCGGTCTACGGCCGCCCCGACGCCGCGGCCTATTTGCAGATCTCGCCGGCGTTTCTGAAGAAACTCGATCTCGAAGGTCGCGGGCCGACCGCGATTCGCATCGGCCGCCGGTGGCTGTATCGCCGCTCGGATCTGGAGGCGTTCCTCGATCGCCACCGTTGCGCTCCGGCGCCTGAAGCGGCCGAGGATGGCGAGGAGGTCGCGTCATGACGATGCCGACCCGTGCCCAGTTGACGATTGCTTTCGAGCAGGAGCGTTTCGCCCGGGAGCGGCTGCTGAACGCGTTGCCCGACCACGGCGTCTTTCAGGTCGACCCGGCGCTGATCCAGGCGCAAGCGCTGGGGTCGGTGCGCCAAGAGGGTCCGGATCTGACCGGCCTCTGCTACGCGCTGTTTGAAGGCCGCGGGCGTGGCGGGCCGTGCGCCCTGCTGGCCGTCTCGAATGACCCAGCGCGGCTGCCGACCGCGCGCTGGGTCGACGATGTGGCCTGGCTGACCCGGCGCAACGCGCAGACCGGCCAGACCTCGGGCTACCGCAAGCTCAACCCCGCGGTCGCCCAAGCGACGATGCGCGCGGCCGAGCTGTTGGGTCGGACGACTGAGACCGGCGAGCGGTTGGCCGAGCGGTTGCTGGCCTTTCGCATCGAGCGCTGCGAGCGGAGCCTGACCCACCGCCCGCGCGGCAAGGCCCTGACGGCCGAGCAGGAGGTCGTGGCGGAGGCCCTGGCGCGGTGCCTGGCGCACCTGCTGGACCCGACGCGCTTGCCGATGATACGAGCGATCCGCTACCCCGTGTCGATCGCGAATCTGGGGCGCGTTTCGCGCACCGCCCGCGGCTACCTTGCGGGCCATGAACGATCACTATGACAAGCTTCTCGAGCGGCTGGCCGCGACGGTCCCGGCCGCGGGTCGGCTCAGCCGCGGAGACCTCTACGATCTGGTGCGGGCGGTTGAGGTGCTGGCGATCGAGCGGCCGAACCCTGACGGGCTTTGGACGCTGCATCGGGCGGCGACCTACCTCGGGCTCGATCCGACGGCGGCCGAGCGGTTGCTGCGTACCGCCGATGCCCCGCGGCCGATGACCGCCCCGGACGACCCGCCGATCTGGCGCGCCCGCGACATCTACCGCTGGCTCGATCAGCATCGTCCGCATGCCTTGAGAGCGGTGGCCTAAGCCGCGATGCAGGTCCTGTCCAACCCCGACTTCGGGCAGGTCGCCATGGCGGCCTTGCCCCTGTCCGCGGCCATCGCTGCCCGCCTGGCCCCGCCGCCCTTCGATGGCAAGCGGGTCGGCGCCCGCTATCTGTGGCGCAACCGCACCCGTGCGGATCGTCAGCTCGGCTCGGCCAGTCTGCATCTGCAATCGGGTCTCTGGGCTGACTTCGCGTTGCCGGACGATCCCCATGCCCGCGGCCAAGGGCTGACGAGCTGGGTTGCTTACCTCTATCAGGTGCCGCCCGAGACCGCCGAGCAGTGGCTCGGTGGGATGCTCGGCCTGTGCGCGCTCGACCGGGCCGCGCCGAGCGAGTTTCGCCCGCTGACGGGTGAGGAGGAGACCTTCGCCGGGCAGGTCGCGGTGCATCTCGAGACCGAGGCCCCGGCCTGGCTGGCCGCGGATATCCCGACCCGTCGCGACGGCCTCGATGCCCTCTACTGGACCCTGCGGCAGGCCCATGGCGAGCCCGCCCACGTCTACGCCTGGCGGCGAGCCGACGGGCGCACGGCCCTGCTGACCCTGCGCTTCCAAGGCCCGACGGGCAAGGCGGTGCGGCCGGTGATCTGGGCGCGTCCGGCCGAGGAGCCGACCGCGCCGCTGCGTTGGGTCCCGGCCTGGCCCGCGTCGATCCCCTTGTTCAATGCCGATCGGCTGGCGCTGAAGCCGACCGCGCCGGTCTTGGTCTGCGAAGGCGAGAAGGCCGCGCTCGCCGCGGCCGCGCTGTTCCCGGACTATGTGTGCACCTGCGTCGGCGGGAACCTGCATCAGCGGGCTGACTGGAGTCTGCTCGTTGCTCGGGATGTGACGATCTGGCCCGACCATGACGCCGCTGGTCTGCGCCATGCCGAGACCGTGCGGCAGCGGGCAGTGGCCGCCGGTGCGGCTGCGGTGTCGGTCGTCAATGTGCCCGACCACTACCCGATGAAGTGGGATCTCGCCGACCCCTTACCGCCGGGCGTGAGCGTCGAGCACCTGCGCGGGCTGATGCAGGCCGCGCGGGGCCCCGCCGGGGCTCGCGGCCCGGACCTGTCGATCCTGGATCTTAATCGGCGATCGGTGCCAACCCCCGCCGACGTGCTGCCGAGCTGGGGCAAATGGTTGACGACGGCCGCGCAAGCCAAGAGCGCACCGGTCGACTATCTACTGGCCGCGTTGCTCGGCGTGGCCTCCGGCCTGCTTGCCGGCCGCTTGCAGGTCGAGGTTCGCCCCGGCTGGGTCGAGCCTGCCATCGTCTGGATGCTGTTGGTCGGCGACTCGGCCGCCGGGAAAAGCCCGGCGCTGGAGGCGGTCGAGGTCGGGATCGAGGCCCTTGAGCAGCATCTGCGCCAACGCTACAGCGAGGAGCGGCTGCTCTACGAGACCGAGACCGAACCGGACCCGGCCGACAAGCCGTTCCTGCATCGGGTGCGCCTGGAGGACACCACGGTCGAGGCCGCGGCGGTCGTGCTCGCCCGCGAAGGCCGCGGGCTGATCGGCTGGTCGCCTGAAATGACGAGCTGGGTCACCGCCCTGACCCGCTATCGGCAGGGCGGCAATGACCGTGGGTTCTGGCTGAAGTGCTACGACGCCCGCCCTTACTCGGTGGATCGCCGCAAGCTGGGTGATGAGCCATTGCTGATCCCGGCGATGGCCATCGCCCTGTGCGGGGCCATCCAGCCCGATCTGCTCCCGCCGCTGCTGACGGGTGATCTGGACGATGGGCTGGCCGCCCGCTTCCTGACCGTTTGGCCGAGTCCCGCCCCGGCGACCGCGACGGTCGACGCCGCGGCCTGGTCGCAGGCGGAGCGGCAGATCGCTCGGGCGACCGAACGCCTCTACGCCGCCGGAGCAGAGCAGATCGAGGACCATCCGGTGACCGGTCGGCAGGCGCTGACCCTGCGACTGAGCGAGAACGCCCAGGCGCGTTTCCTGGCCTGGCGCGAGGGCTACCTGGCTGAGCTGCGCCGCCGCTTCGGCGACGCCATCCCGAGCTTCGAGGGCAAGGCCATGGGGCATGTGGTGCGGCTGGCCGCCGTACTGCATGCCCTGGAGTGGGCGGCGAGCGAGCGCCCGGACCTGCCGCCGGTGATCGCCGAGGCGACCTTGAGCGCCGCAATCGAGCTGCGGGTCGGCTTCTTTGGCGGGCACCGCGACCGCTGCGAGATGGATGCGGGCGAGCCCTCGCCGGAGCGCCTGGCGCGGGTGCTTGCCCGTTATCTGGTCGAGGCCCAGGTCGAGACCATCGATACGGCCGTGCTGCGTCGGCATGTGCGGCTACCCGGTCTGCGCACCGAGGCGCGGCTGCGGCTGGCCCTGCTGGAGCTCCAGGCCGCCGGCTGGCTGGCCGCCGGGACGGCGATCCCGCGCCAAGAGAAGGACCCGCTCCCGGCTATCATCGCCGTGCGTTCTGGGGTCCTGGCCGCTGCTCGGCAAGGTCTTGTCCCCGCTTAAAAAAATCGCTCAAAAGGTGAAAAAACTCGGCCTTTCGGGGTTGCCTTACATTATGCTTATTGTATACTTGTATTCAAGCAAGCAAACAACACGGCCACACCGGAGACCGAGATGACCAGCCCCTTCGTCGCCACCGAGACCTTCACCGCTGACGCCAGCCGCACCTTCGGGGTCGAGATCGAGTTCCTGAGCAGCCTCCCGGCGGAGACCATCGCCGCGGCCCTGACCGACGCCGGGATTGAAACGGTCTACGAGGGTTACAATCACGCGACCCGCAACCATTGGAAGATCGTGACTGACGCCACCGTGCGCGGTGTGGGTTGGGAGCTGGTGTCCCCGCCGATGCGGTTTGATGCCACCTCCTTCGCCGCGATCGAGACCGTCTCGCGCGTGCTGACCGGTCTGGGTTGCCGGATCGACCGCCGCTGCGGGTTGCACGTGCATCATTACGCGGCCGACCTCGGGGTCGCCAAGGTCGGCAAGATCCTGGCCCTCTACGCCAAGCATGAGGCCTGGATCGATGCGATGATGCCCAAGAGTCGCCGGGGCAACGACAATTCCATGATCCGCAGCCTGAACGTGGCCCGCGATGTCGCCCGCACGGTCGAAGCCTTTGCGGCCTGCCGCACCCGCGCCGATCTCGAAGCCCTGCTGCCGAACCGCTACCATAAGGTCAACCCGGCGGCTCTGTGGCGCCACGGCACCCTGGAGTTCCGGCAGCATTCCGGGACCATCGAAGCGGCTAAAATCATCAACTGGGTGCAGATCACGCGCGCGCTGCTGGAGAAGGGCGCCAAGGCCAAGAGCGTGGACAGCCGCGGCGAGCCGAACTACCACCGCTTCTTCCGCCTGGTCTGCGGTAAAGAGCTGGCCGCCTACATCCGGACTCGCACCGCCGCCCTGGCGGCCTGACACCTCTCGCCTCGCCAGCCCGGTTCGCCGGGCTGGCCCTTGGAGGATCGACCGATGCTGGACGAGAACACCCGATTGACGATCGAGCTGACCGACGACCGGCCTGAGCGCTTTACCGGCACGCCGGCCGAGATCGTCGCCGCCATGAATGAGAGCGCCTTCGCCCCGTGCGAGACCGCCCGCGCCTTCATGGCCCGCTGGAACCAGTTCTATGAGATGGTCAACGGGCGGGCCTTTCGCACCGAGTCCGCTGCCGCCTTTGTCGAGGACATGCTGGAGGCCGGGGCGGCCGTGCGGGTTGACGAGTGAAACCCACTCGACGAGACTATCCCGGTCTGCCTCGTTGGAGATGCCAACCGCGATGACCAAGCCAATGATTGCCGCCGGGCAGATCGAGCGCGCCCTGACGGGCTACGTCGACTACGTGGCGGTGGCCAAGCTGCTGGGCGTGACCCGCCAAGCGATCTTCAAACGCTCCGATCGGGTCAAGCGCGAGATGGGCGGCGTCCGCACGCCGCTTGGCTGGCTGTTCGATCCTGAGCAGGTTCGCCAGTATGAACGCCAGCAGGGTCGGTCGGGAGGCCGCCCCGCAGGCCCTTTCTTGATGTAAGCGGCGTGCTTCCTGATGTAGACAAGAGTCAGGAAACTGTCTACAATGGCCCCATGACAAGAAAACGCGCCCCAACTTCCGAGCTTCCTGTGGATCACATCACCACGCAGGTCCTGAGCGTGCGCCTGCCCACGCTGGAGATGCGCCGGGCGTTGACCGCCCGATGCGAGCAGGACGGGATCGCCGTTGCCGCCTTTGTGGCGATGGCGGTCGAGGCCTATCTCGATGACCGCCTGCGCATCATCGAGAAGCCTGCCGCACCCAAGCCGAGTTTCCTGATCCCGGCGGATTCTGCCGACCCTGCCGACTGACCGCCGCTCGCCCTGGCCCACCTTGAGACGCCTCCCTCGCGGAGGCGTTTTCGCGTCTGGGCCTGCCGCCCGACCGCCTGTTCGCCAACCCCTTGAGACGCCTCCCTCGCGGAGGCGTTTTCGCGTCTGGACCTCGACCCACTGACCCCTTGACCGCCTGAGCGGTGCGCGAACCCGCGTGCCTTTTCGTGCGCCCGTGCGTGGTCTGCTACACGCGCCGAAAAAATCGGTGCGGGCGGCTTGCCAAGATACTTACGTCTGTATATCCTTACTTACACCAGTAAGCAATACGGCCAATCTGGTTAACCGCAGTCCCGAGTCTACCGAGCAAACCGAGGAATACGACGATGGCACATGAACTCGACTTCTCCCGCGGCCGCGCCGCGATGGCCTACACCCGCACCGGCGGGACCCCTTGGCATGGTCTGGGCGCGCCGCTCCCGGATGATGCCTCCCTTGAAGAATGGCGCGACGCCGCCGGCTTCGACTGGCAGATCGAGAAGGCCCCGGTCACCTTCATTGACCGTCACGGGATCACCCGGCAGATGCCGGACCGCTTCGTACTGCACCGCAGCGACACGGGCGCGCCGCTCTCGGTGATGTCTGGCCGCTACCGTGAGGTGCAGCCCGCGCAGGTGCTGGACTTCTTCGCCGACGTGTGTGAGTCGCAGCGCTGGACGATGGAGACCGCCGGCGTCCTGAAGGGCGGTGCCCAGTATTGGGCGCTGGCCAAGGCCGGCCTTGAGGCCTTCATTGATGGAACCGACCACCACGAGCTCTACATGCTGCTCGCCACCAGCGCCGACGGGTCGCTGGCGACCCTGGCCCAGGCCACCGACGTGCGGGTCGTCTGCGCCAACACGCTCGGGTTCGCCCTGAACGACGCCAAGGGCAAACGGGTCACCGTGCGACACAACACCCTGTTCGATGCGCAGGTGATCAAGCGCGAGTTGGGTATGGTCGACTTCGATGCGAGCTGGGACGCCTTCATTGAGCAGATGAAGACCCTCCAGCAGGTCGAGGTGAACGAGGCCGAGGCTCGGACCTTCTTCAGCGAGCTGCTACGGCCGAGTCAGGACCGCCCGGCCGCCCGCGGCAACCATCAGGCCGAGACCTTCGAGCAGCTCCTCGGCGGGTCGGCCCGTGGCGGTTACACCCGCATCGAGACCGACCGCGCCGAGCCCGAACGGGCCATCCGCGGGCTCGAAGACCTGATGACCTCCTATCACACGGCGCCGGGTGCCGCTCCCGGCTCGGCCTACGGTCTGGTGCAGGGCGTGACCCACTGGCTGGATCACGTGCGCGGTCCCGATCAGGGTCGACGCCTGTCGAGCACCTGGTTCGGGCAAGGCGCCCGCTTGAAGGACGCCGCCGTGGATGCCGCCCTCAAGCTGGCCGCCTGATCTCCTGACCTGCCTACCGCCGGCCGGCAACGGCCGGCAGGAGCTGCCCATGTCGATCGAAACCGAGTTACAGAATCTGGTCGCCGCGGTCGACCGCTTGACGGCGGCCGTGACCGGCCATGCCCGCACCCGCCTGGAGATCTTCGACCGCGCGGGCCAAGAGGCCCTGGCGGCGATCCCGATCACTACTGCTGAGGAGCTGGCCGCGGCCGAGGCCTCCGAGGCCCCGCCTGCCATTGAGGAGGTGCGGGCGGTCGCCGCCGAGCTGATCCGCGCCGGGCGCCTGGAGGTCTTGCGCGGCCTGCTCATGAATGACTTCGGGGTCGGGAGCGTGGACCAGTTGCTTGCCGAGCAGTGCCGCCGGTTTCTCGATCTGGCCGCCGCGCGGTTGGCGGACTCGCCCGCCAAGGACGAGCCGCCAGCCGCGGTCGCGTCGATGACGTTCCCCGCCGCCGCGAACGAGCCGCCAGACGAACCGCCGCCTGCCGAGGTCAGTCTCGAGGAGGCGCTTGCCGTGGCCCGCCGCCTGATCGAGGCCGGGCGCGGGGCGCTAGTGCGCGAGGTGCTGACGCAGCGCCTTGGGGTGCCCTCGGTCGATCGGCTGAACGCCGAGCAGCGCGCCGCCTTCGTGCGCCATGCGCAAAGCGAGGCCGCGTGATGAGCGGGCATGCACGACTGTCATGCTCCGCCGCCCATCGGTGGTCGGCCTGTCCCGGCGCCCCGCGGCTGGAGGCCCAGTTCCCTGAGACCACGTCGGTCTACGCCGAGGAGGGGACGACTGCTCATGCCTTGCTGGAGACCGCGCTCCTGCTCGGCGAGGCCGAGACCGCGGCCGCTCTGGCGCTGGTCGATGGTGCTACTGAGGAGATGGCCGAGGCCCTGCAACCGGTGCTGATCTGGGTTCGTGAGCAGATGGCCGCGGCTCCCGGTGCCGAGCTGCTGATCGAGGTCAAGGTGGATCCCGGTCATGCCTTGGGTCGTGACGATCTGTGGGGCACGGCGGACCTGCTGATCCTGGTCCCGCCGGAGCGCCGCCTCATTGTCGGCGATTTGAAATACGGCGCGGGTCGTCCGGTGGAGGTCGAGGATAACCCGCAGTTGCGGCTTTACGGCCTCGGCGCCCTGGCGCGAGCCCGGTTCCCGGTCGAGTCGATCACCCTGGCGGTGCTCCAGCCGCGGGCGCCGCATGCCGATGGTCCGGTGCGGGTGACCGCACTCACGCGGGCAGAGTTGGAGACGTTCGCCACCGCGATGGCCGAGGCCGCCGCGCGGACCGATGCCGAGGACGCACCGCTGGTGGCCGGATCGCATTGCACCTTCTGTCGGGCGGCCGGCGGGTGCGCCGTGCTGGCTGACCATGCCATGGCCGCGGCGCGTGAGGCGTTTCGCGCGGTCGAGGCCCCACTGACTCCGGCGCAGGCCGGCGCGCTGTTGCGGGAGGCTGAGACCATCCGCGGCTGGCTGAAGGCGTTGGAGGCCCATGTCCTGAACCTGGCCCGCACTGGGGTCGAGGTCCCTGGCTGGAAGCTGGCCAGCCGCCGCGGGCATCGGGCCTGGATCGATCCGGCGGCCGCGCTGGCCGAGCTGACCCAGACCTACGGCGTCGCCTTGGACGTGCTGGCGCCGCCGGTGCTGATGAGCCCAGCCCAGGTCGAGAAGGCGATCAAGGCCCACGCCAAGCGCAAACCGGACGTGTCGGCCTTGGTGCGGGTGCCCGAGCTGGGCCCGCGGTTGGTCCCGTCGACGGCACCCGGCGAGGACCTGTTCGCCGAGGCCGAGGCCCTGTTCGAGGGGCTCGAAGAATGATCCTCGGCTGCGCGAATCCGCCCGGTCTTTCGCGTGACCGTGAGCCGTACCCTGACCGGGCAAACCGAGGCGGGAGTGAGCGCTCCCGCCGTCAATCCCGTCAATCCCGCTTTACCGGAGAATCGATCATGACGAGCCAAACCGCTGATCCGTCAGCTTGTACGCTGAAGAACGTCCGCCTGTCCTACCCGCACCTGTTCGTCCCGCGGGCTTACCAAGGCCCGGGTGCCCAGACCGCGCAAAGCGCTCCGAAGTACCAGACCAACATCCTGATCCCGAAGGATGACCCGATCAACGTGCCGCTGTTGACCGCGGCCGTCAAGGCCGCCGTGGAGAAGGTCCGGGTCGCCAAGTTCGGCGGCAAGGTCCCGCCAGGCCTCAAGCTGCCCTGGTACGACGGTGACGGGCTGACGCCCTCGGGCAAGAAGCCCGGCGAGGAGTGCCGCGGCCATCTGGTCCTCAGTGCCTGGACCACCACCAAGCCGACCGTCTACCTGCACAACACCAAGACCCCGGCCGCGCCCGAGGACGTCTGGGCAGGGCAGGAGGCCCACGTCGCCATCAAGCTGGCGGTCTACACCGGGCTGTCGGTCGGTGTGACCTGCTATTTGAACGCCGTGCTGTTGCTCGGCCGCGGCGAGCGGATCGACGGTCGGGTCGACCCGAGCGATGCGTTCGGCGGACTTGAGGAGGAGTTCAGCACCAACGACGACGACTACGCCGAACTGCTCGGCGCCGCCTGATCGTCCCTGCCACGGGCGCCTTCGGGCGCCCTTTTAACCCCTGATGAGTTAACCCTGTCAACCCTGACGGAGCCTTGACGATGAAACCCATGCTCGCGTGCACCGCCGGTCCCGAACATATCCAAGCGGGCTATCTGGTGGCCCCGAAACTGGACGGTATCCGGGCCTTGCATGTCCCCGGCGCTGGGCTTGTGACCCGCGCGTTGAAGCCGATCCCAAACGAGTTCATCCGCTCGGTGTGGAGGAGTGTTGCCCTAAACGGGCTCGATGGCGAGCTGATCCAGGGTGACCCGACCGCGCCCGATGTCTTCCGGCGCACGACCAGTGCAGCCATGCGCCGGGATGGCGAGCCGCACGCGGTGTTCCATGTGTTCGATGACTTTACCGACCACGCCGCCCCATTTACCGAGCGTCTGGCCCGACTCGAGGCACGGGTGGCCGTGCTGACCCAGGCCGGCTACCCGGTGGCCTTGGTGCCGCAAACCCGGATCGGTCCGACCAACCCGCTGGAGGCTGTCGAGACCGCGATCCTGGCCGAGGGCTATGAGGGGCTGATTGCCCGCAACCCGGCGACGCCTTACAAGTTCGGGCGCTCGACCCTGCGCGAGGCCCGGCTGCTGAAGCTGAAGCGGTTCGACGATGGCGAAGCCGTGATCCTGCGGGCTGTGGAATTGCAGCGCAATGCGAACGCGGCCGAGCGCAACGCCCTCGGTTATCTGGAACGCTCGACCGCGCAAGCTGGACTGGTCCCCGGCGGGATGCTGGGCGCCTTGGAGGTGCGGGATATGGTGACCGGCGTCGAGTTCTCGATCGGCTCCGGCTTTGACCACGCCACGCGGGTGGCGCTTTGGACGGCGCGCGATGCGCTGCCCGGCCGACTGGTGGCCTACCGGCATTTCCCGATCGGTGCCTACGACCGTCCGCGGTTTCCGACCTTCAAAGGGCTGCGCAGCCGGATCGACCTCGCGGCATGATCATCCTCGACTTCGAGACCTACGGCGAGATCGATCTGCCGGTCGTGGGTGCCTACCGGTATGCCCGCGACCCCGCGACGGATGTCCTGCTGTTGGCCTATGGGCGGCCCGGTGAGGCGGTGCGCGTGTGGGCCCCTGGCGACCCCAAGCCCGCGGACCTGCTCGCCGCCCTGGCGGCGGGTGAGGATGTGCTCGCCCACAACGCGGCCTTCGACCGCAGCATCTGGGAGTGGGTCTTGATGCCGCGTTATGGGTTCCCGCCGGTCGCGGGGCGCTGGTTGGACTCGCGGACCTTGTGTGCCCTGGTCGGCCTGCCGCGGTCGTTGGCGCAGGCCGCCAATGCCTTGGGTCTGGAGCAGCGCAAGGCGACCGAGGGCGAGCGGCTGATCCAGCTCTTCTCGATGCCGCATGCCCGCGGGCTGTTTCGCGGCCGGGTGCGTCCGGAGGAGGCGCCGGAGGACTGGCGGCTGTTCGTCGACTACTGCGTGCAGGATGTCCGCACGACGATGGCTCTGGTTGATCGGCTGCGGGCCTATCTCCCGCAACTTGAGCACGATCATCCGTGCTGGGAGGCCGACTACCGGATGGCCTGCCGCGGGATCTTGGCCGACCTGGAGCTGGCCGAGGCCGTCGCCACCGTGGCCGAGCCGCGGCTGGCTGAGCTGACGGCTGAGTGCGCCGGTCTGACCGGCGGACTGGCACCGGGGCAGGTCCAGGCACTGCTCGCCTGGCTTGGGGACCGCGGCCTGCGTCTGGACAGCCTCGGTGAGATCGAGATCGCCGAGGCTGTCCAGACGCCGCTGCCCGACGAGGTGCGCCGGGTGCTGGAGTTGCGGCTCGAAGGCTCCAAAACGAGCTGGCGGAAGGTCTATGCGATCCGCGCCGCGGCGGCGGCCGACGGCCGGCTGCATGACCAGTTGGCCTACGCCGGGACGCACACCTATCGCTGGGCTGGGCGCGGGGTGCAACTGCAAAACCTGCCGCGGCCGAAGCTCAAGCCAGCGGCCATCGGGGATGCCGTGGCGGTGCTGCTGCGCGACCCGGGCGCCTTCGGATGGCTGTTTGCCGCGCCGTTGGAAACCCTGTCGAGCCTGATGCGCTCGCTGCTGCGAGCGCCCGACGGCCTGCGGCTGGGGATCAGCGACTACTCGAAGATCGAGGTCGTGGTGCTCGGCTGGCTGGCGGGTGACGAGCCCATGATGGACGCCTTGCGCCGCGGTGAGGATCTCTATCGTCGGCTGGCCGCGCGCATCTACAAGGTCGACGAGGCGGTCGTGACCGATGGGCAGCGCCATACGGGCAAAGGCGGCATCCTCGGTGGCGGCTATGGGGCGGGCTGGCGGGCCTTTCTGGAGTCCTGCCGCAAGCAGGGGCTTGCCATCCCCGAGGCCCTGGCCCGCGCCACCATTGAGGCCTACCGCGAGCAGCACGCGCCGGTGGTTCGCTTCTGGGCCGCCTTGGAGCAGGCCGCCCTGCGTGCGGTCGGGACCGGCAAGCTGCAACCGGTCGGGCCGCATCTGACCTTCTTCCGCGATGACCGTTGGCTGTTCTGCCGCCTGCCCTCTGGGCGCAACCTGGCGTGGTTCGAGCCCAGGATCAAGCGTGTCGAGAAGTTCGGCGAGCCCGCACTGGAGCTGCGGTTCACCGCCGTCGGTAAGCATGGGCGTCCGGTGCCGAGCCACACGTTCGGCGGTCGCCTGTGTGAGAACGTGGTCTCGAGTACCGCGCGGGATCTGCTTGCCGAGAGTCTGGTCGCCGCCGAGCGGGAGGGGCTGAACCCGGTCCTGACCGTGCATGACGAGCTGGTGTGCGAAGGCCCGCCCGGTATTGGCGAGGCGTTGGCCGAGGTGATGTTGCGTCGCCCGGTCTGGGCTCCGGATCTGCCGATCGCGGTCGAGGCGAAGGAGGGCCCTCGCTATGCCAAATGAACTGCTGACCGTCCCCCGTCGGCCGCGCTCGGCGCTGCACCCCTATCAGGTGCGGGCCGTGCAATTCCTGATCGACCATGCCGAGAGCGGGCTCTTTCTGGACCCCGGACTCGGCAAGACCATTGTGATGCTGACCGTCATCGCCTTTTTGCTTGCCGCCGGAGCGGTGCGCCGGGTGCTGGTGGTTGGCCCGCCGCGCGTGGTGGCGACCGTCTGGGCGCAGGAGGCTGCGGCGTGGGAGCACACCGCCCATCTGCGGGTGCTGGTGCTCGCCGGATCGCCCGCGCGCCGGCAGGCCCTGCTGCAGGACGGGTTGGCGACCGCCGATGTCGTCTGCGTGAGCTATGGCCTGCTGCCGTGGCTGCATCGGCGGGTCAAGCGCGAGGTCTGGGACTGGGTCGTGATCGATGAGTCAAGCCTGATCAAGGACCATCGGACCCGCCGCTGGAAGGCGGTTGCCTTCACCGCGATGACCGCCAAGCGGCGCACCCTCTTGACCGGCACGCCGACACCCAAGAGCTGGGCCGATCTGTGGGCGCAGGTGACGGTGGCTGATCTGGGTAAGCGCTTCGGGCGCTCGCCGGGCGGGTTCCTCGCCCGGTATTTCGTTCAGACCGCGAGCGGCTGGGTCGCGAAGGAGGATACGCGGCGCGCCCTGACCGCCAAGCTCAAGGACTTCGCCATCGCCTTGCGGGCGCGGGATTACCTGAACCTGCCCGCCCTGGTCGAGACGGAGGTCGTGGTCGAGATGCCTGCCAGCGCGCGGGCGGTCTACGCCGAGCTGACCGCCTCATTCGAGGCGGAGTTGGAGGACGGCCTTGTGGTGGACGTGGCCAACGCCGCGGTGATGGCGGGGAAACTCCAGCAGGTGTGCCAAGGCGCCGTCATCGTCGATGAGCAGGGCGGCTGGTCCGAGCTGCATCGCGCCAAGCTGGAGGCGGTGGCCGAGCTGGTCTCGGAGTTGAACGGCGAGCCCTGTCTGATCGCCTACTGGTTCAAGCATGACCTCGCCCGGCTACGGACCCTGTTCCCTGACGCTCCGGTGCTGGGTTCCGGCCTGAGCGTGGCCAAGCTGAATGCCCTGATCGACCGGTGGAACCGTGGCGACATCCCGGTCCTGCTCCTGCACCCGGCCAGCGCCGGGCATGGCCTGAACCTCCAGGCCGGCGGTCGGCATCTCATCTGGATGGCATTGCCCTGGAGCTGGGAACTGTGGAGCCAGACTATTGCCCGGCTCTACCGGCAGGGGCAGACCAAACCGGTGATGGTGTATCGCGTGGTCGCGCGGGACAGCATTGATGAACGGATCTGCCGTGTCCTGGCGGACCGCCAAGGCGGGCACGAGGCGCTGCTTGCCGCGCTCAAGGCCGAGGTGCGGGACGTGGTGAGCCGTGCCGAGCGGTTGCGGGCGGCGCGGGTCGCGATGCAGCAGGCGCACCCGGATCGCGGCGGATCGGTAGAGGCCTTCATTGCCGCCCGCCGACAATTCGATGCGCTTCGCCTTGCCCCTTGATGGCTGCAACCGGCTGTTGGAACGTAAAAAGTTGGTCTGTCGGGTTGCCATGGTTAACCTGTCTGCGTATACTTATAAGCATTAGTTAAGTATAAGCAAGCCAGCGCCAACAGGAGAGCGACATGAGAATCGAGACCACCAGATACAAGCACAGCCACGGCAAGAACCCCAGCGGCTTCGGGCTGTGGGCCTTCGAAGTCCAGACCACCGAAGGTCGGCAGACCATTACGGCCCCGCAGGCGATGGCGTACACCGATGCCAAGGTCTGGGCGCTTCGCCAAGCGCGCGCCATCGGCGCCGGCGAACAGATATTCGTCGCCCCGTAAGGAACCACCGCCCGGAGCATTCCGGGCCTCGACCGATAAGGAGAAGCCAAAGATGAGCCAACCCAATGACGCCGAGATCGTCGAGCGCGCCCGCAAGCAGTGGGAAGCCCCCGGCGAGCTGGAGATCGGGAATCCCGTCGATGCTCGCGGAATGGTGTCCCGCGTCTCCGACCCGCCGGGTGCGTGGGTGCGGGCATGGGTCTGGGTCGACCTTGACGAGGAGACCCAGCCATGACGCCGATTCGACCCTTCACCGACTTTGATGATGCCCTGCAGGCCGTGACCGAGGCCGGGTTCAATCAGACCAGCCATCGGATGGCCAACACCTCCTTCAGCCCGCAGGTGTTTTTCCGGCACCCGAACGGCGAGGAGATCGAAGTTCTTTGGCATCGCGAGCAGGGGCAGATCAACCGCAGGAAGCCGCCCGCGGAGGGTCAGCCATGACCCGGCAACGGCCCAGACCGGCGCGCTCCCTGCCCAGGCCCATGAGCGAGGCCGAGCGCCACGTGCTACGGGTCTTGCCGCGGCTGACCGAACAGGGCTGGCAAGAGGTCTTGGCCGCGTTGCGCCATGCCGAGCGAAGCCCTGGCCGTGAGCAGCCCCCCGCGTCCTGCTGACACCCAACCGCCCGGCCGCGCGCCGGGCCTAACCCTGGAGACTGAGATGCAAGTACGTGTGAATGCTGATCGCGAGCAGGCCATCCTGGCTGGACATGACCGCTACGGGTCGATGGTGGTTGGGATCAACCCGGCGGAGTTGGGCGACGAAGACCGAGCGGCCCTAGCTGCGGCCCCGGAGGTCAACGGGGTCATCGACCTGACGGCCTTGACGTGGGGTTATCGCCCCAATGCGCCCAAGCCGCCTTGCTCGGCCGATGCGGACCCCCTGGCGTGGCTGGCGTGGCGGCGGGTGATGCAGGCGTTCGAGACGGCGTGCCGAAAGGAGGAGGCCGCTCAGTTCGATCAGGAGCTGGCGGCCTATCTCGACTGGGCGCGTGCGCAGCCGGCCGAGGCGTTCCTGGAGTGGTCAACGCCCAGTCATGAGCGGGTGCGGCTGCCGAGACCGCCGGGCGGTGCCCCGCGGCTGCCGGATCGGCTGCGCTGGCTCGACCCGTCACGTGACCCCGAGCAGCGCGCTCGCGAGGGCCTGGCCGAGCAGTGGGCTGCGGCCGAGGAGTTGCTGGCGACGCGGGAGGGTGAGCGTCAAGCTCGCCGGGAAGCGGAAGCGGCCGAGCAGGCGGCCAAGGCCACGCGACGGCAGGAGCAGTTGGCTGCGTGGGTCGGGTCGATCATGAACGAGAACGCGCAGGGGCGGTTTCAGCGCGGGGTGCTGGCTGAGTCCGAGATCATGGACGCGATCGCCGAGGAGACGTTCGCGCCGCTGGACGAGTTCCCGCGGTACGTGCCGATCGCAAGCGAGCTTCTGGGTCATGACGAGACGTGCGACGAGCGCGAGATGGACTGCCGCGTCGGGCCCGCCAACGATCTCGGTGTGGCGCTGACCCACGATCAGTATGCGCGGTTTTTGAAGATCGAGCGGATGGCCACGGAACTACTGGCGAGACCGGAGTCGACCCGGGTCGATGTGACGCCGTATGCCCAGGTCTGCGCCTGCTCGGAGTGCGATGCGGAGCTGTCGCGAGTGGCCGCGCGGGTAACGGTCCACTATGGCGAGCTGACCGTCTCGCGGGCCTATGGGCTCGACTTGTCTCCTGAAGAGGAGGCGGAGATTCAATATCTGCTGGGCTTTTAAGCGACCTGAGACCCGACCGGACGGCCGCGGGCGATCCGCGGCCATCGCGCAAGCCCCGAGGAGATTGCCATGCTGAACACTGACCTGATGTTGAGAAAAACCCTCGACGATTACTGCCAAGCCCGCGAGCAGGCCATTGCCCACTACCGGGCGGCCTTGCGGCTGCATGTTGAGATCGCCGCCGGGCTGCGGACGCTTGGCCTCACCGGCTCGCCGTATGACAGCGAGCCGCGGCTGGCCGAGGATGGCTTCGTCCGCGAGCTTGATCGGATGCTGTGGCGGCAGGCCCTGAACGCGACCGGCCTACCGCGGTACATGGATGATGAGGCCCGGCGGCTGTTCGAGGCGGGGCTGGAGCGGAGCCCGCCGCCGTTCGAGGCCGAAACCGTGCGCTCGACCTTGGTCAGTTCGGCCGCGGTGGCTGATGAGATGTTCGCCCGCGGGCTCTACAACCTCTTCCAGTTGCGCTCGCGGGCCCATCTGACCAACCGCCGGGAAGCCTTCAAGCTGCCGGCCAAGGTGATCTGGGGCGGGATGATCGACATCCCAATGACCCGGCTCAATGGCCGGCTGATGCTGAGCCATTACCAGCGTGACCGGCTCAACGACCTGGATCGGGTATTTCGGACCCTGGCCGGTGAGCCGTTCGAGCCGCATCGGCTCTCCTCGGCCCTCGCCGTGGCGTTTCAGAGCGGCGATACCTTCGAGGACGGGCTGTTCAAGGTCCGCGGGTTCAAGAACGGGACCCTGCACGTCTGGTTCAAGTGCCCGGAACTGGTCGCCAAGGCCAACCGGATCATTGCCGATTACGCCGGGGCAGCCATCCCGGACGGGGCCGCCTGGTCGCGTCCGCGGACCCCGGCCAACGCCACGTCTGGGGGTGCGTCGTGAGGACCTACCACGAGTTCCCGAGCTTGCAGGAGGCCGCGCAGTACCGCCAAAAGGCGCAGACCGGAGGGTGGATCTTTGCGCCTGATACGGGCGAACAGGTCTGGCTGTTCCCCTGGCCGATGACCCCGCGGGAGATCATGCAGCACCCGCTGACCCGCGGGCGCTCTGGGCAGATCGTGGGTCAGGTGCATGTCCCAACGGTGGCGCAGTCATGACCACGACCGCGCCGCTGTTCCCGCTTGGGCGGGTTTTGATCACCGCGGCGGCCGATGCCGCGTTGGAGAGGCGCGGTCAGTCTGCGATCGCGCAGACGGTCCTCCGTCGACACAGCCTCGGCGACTGGGGCGACCTCTGCGAGGAGGACCGGCAAGCCAATGAGGATGCGCTGCGCATGGGTGAGCGGCTGATGAGCGTCTACCGATTCCCCGACGGCTTCCGGCTCTGGGTGATCACCGAGCACGACCGGTCGTATACGATGGTGCTGCTGCCGGAGGATTACTGATGCCGCCAGACGATGACCCCCGCGGCCTGGTGATCGGGGCGTGCCTGACCCGCGGCCTGCTCTGCTATGACGGCCGGCCGCAAGGTCGGCCGCTCTATGGCGAGACGGACGACGCGGTGCTGGAGCAGGCCCGAGCCTACCGGGATCGGTGCTATGCCGAGCCGATTGGTCGGGAGATCTGGCCGGATCGGGAGGCCTGGACCGTGCGGCTGTATCCATGATCGGGAGGATGACATGAAAATCGTTGAAAAGATCAAGGGCGCTATTGCAGCAAAAGACTTCGCCCGCGGCTTTGATTGGGCGGCCGGCGAGCTGCTCCGCGGACGCGCATGTGAGGAGATCCGCCGGTTCGCGCATGGCGTTGACCACCCATTTGACCGCGGGGCCATGCTCGCGGTGTTTGAGTGGTCGCGACGCTGCGGGGTCGTTGATGACTCCGCCCGTGGATGCCCGGTGGTGGATAAAGCCGCCGAGTGATTTCGGATGAAGCGGCCCGGCCACGCGCCGGGTTTTCTTTTGCCTTTTGGGTTGCCATGGTTAACGTATTACAGTATACTGACAACAGTAAGTAACAAGCCGATTAACCAAGAGGAGAACGAGATGAACTTAGCCGACTTGCAGTTCCCGCCCACCCCGGTCGAGACCGTCGCCGGGATGACCCGCTACCGTCTGGACCCGCGAGAGAAAACGACCGCCGCCGGGCAAGCCCTCTCGTGGTTCCTGGATGTTTGTGACGAGTGGTTTTGGGATGCATCGGGGAATCGGGTCGACGACCTGGCGTGCTGATGCGGATGGCCCGGCCAAGCGCCGGGCCGCCGTGGCGAAACTGCCGACGGTTTCGCGCGAAGGGACCCGCTGAAATAACCCCGGATGATTGAGTCCGATCACGAGTGAGGGTTGACCCATGCACGCCTCAATAGCCACCGCGATCAGTCGCGGCTTTAACCGGCAGGTCCGAAAAAAGATCGAAGACTTCGACCCCGAGCGCTTGATGGCTGGCGAGCGGCCGGGGCGGCGCGGGCCTTGGTTGCGGCATTTACGCCGCGGGTTGGATCGCATCCCTGGCCTGTGTGTGGTGTACGAGAGTCTTCAGGGCGAGGGCAAACGCGCCAAGCTGTCCATCGTGCTGATGGATTACGTCAATGCCCCCGCGCCCTATTGGTCCGCGTTCGCGCTTACCCTGAACGCCCGCCACAAGTCGGCCGAGGGCTGCGGGGTCCCGATCAAGATCACGGCCCATGCTCTGCAACGGGCCATGCAGCGGCTGGACGTGACCGACCCGCAAACCGCGCTGCGGCTCCTCTGGTCCGCAGTGCATGCCGTGCTGTGGGTCGGGCCGCCTGGGAACGAGCATGCCGAACGGTTGTTCCCGGTGCTGAAGATCGGGGCGCGTCTCCCGGACGGCGCCTACCAGACGTCCCTCCTCGGCGCCGCGGTGATGGTGCCGGATCGCGAGAACTCGGGGGTCTGGAGCATGGTGACCTTCGTCGATGCGGACAAGCTGCGTCCAGAGCAAACCGCCGAGGTGCGGGCCTGCGCCAAGTGGGTTTCTGACGCTGCGCACGCCTCGATGACCGCGGGGGCGGCTGCGGTGGAGGAGGCCGCTTGACGGCGCCGCCGGTTGTGATCGGTATCGACCCCGGACTCTCCGGGGCGATCGTCTGCGTGCGCCCTCGCGAGGTGCTGGCCTGTTTGGATATGCCGATCGAAACCGGGACCGCCAACCGACGGCGGATCTCGGCCCCGGTCCTGGTGCACCTGCTGACCCAGATCGTGCAGGAGCATCGGGTCACCACCGTGGCCCTGGAGCGGGTGGCGGCGATGCCCGGCCAAGGCGTCAGTTCGATGTTCTCGTTCGGCCGGTCGCTGGGTGTCGTCGAGGGCGTGGTGGCCGCGCTTGGTCTGGAGCTGAGCTACTACAGCCCGGCGAGCTGGAAACGCCGTTATGGACTGACCGGGCGCGCGAAGGAGGCCTCGCGGACCCGTGCGTTGGAACTCTACCCCGCGGCGGCCGAGTGGCTGGAGCGGAAGAAAGATCACGGCCGAGCGGATGCCATTCTGCTGGCCCACACGAGACTGACGGAGGCGTGAATGTCGACGACCGCTTTAGTGTTGATCGGGGACCCCGTCCAACCCCGGCCGGTACCGGACGAGTTGAAGGCCGTCTACGTGAGCGACTGCGGGTCGGTCCGGGCTTGCCGCGTGCTGTCGTCCAGCGCGCATCGGGTGCAGGTGGAATACGCCCGGCCGTTCCTTGGGCTTGCGCGGTTTCTGCTCGATCGGCAGGCGCTGCTGCGTGGCGAGCCGGTGATCCGCAATGACCCGCTGGCTCCTGCTCCGAAGAGGAGGATGCGGGGGCTGCGCCGGCGCGCGCTGGCGTTCTTTGCCGACCCGAAGCTGGCCGAGGCTTATCGGTATGTCGGTACCGACCTCGCGGAGGAGAGTCGCCGCCTCGCGTCCGAGATCGGGCGTCTGCGGATCAAGGCGACGGCCATTCGGGTCGCGGGCGGGCGTGTGCATGGAGCCGAGGCAATGCTGGAGGACCTGCGCCACCTGGTGGATCTGATCGGAGGTGCATCCGATGGGTCTTGAGCTCTACACCCCGCCGGAGCTGGCCACGCTGGCCGTGACCGTGCTCGGCGGCATCGACCTCGACCCGGCCGCCGACACCTTTGGTCCGGCCACGGTCCCGGCGGTGACGGTCTTCACCGAGGCGGAGGACGGCCTCAGCCGGCCCTGGCATGGGCGGGTCTGGCTGTTCCCGCCTGCGACCGGTAACCGCGCGGCGTGGGTGCAGAAGGCTCTGCATGAGTATCGCTCGGGTCGCGCGAGCGCGGTCCTGCTCTACAGCCCGTTCGACGCGCGCTCGCCCTGGTGGCCGCACCTGTTCGCCGAGGCCGCGGTGTGCTTGTTGACCGGGCCGCTGCATGCCTTGGGTGAAAACGGCCAACCGATTCCGCGCACCCGCCAAGGTGCCCTGCTGGCCTATCTCGGCCCCGACCGGGGGCGGTTCAAGACCGCCTGCGCCCCGCTGGGCAGCGTACTGGTGGCGCTGTGAGTACCCCGGCAGACCGGTCGACTTGACCCGTTCCGTTTTTTGGAGACCCCGAACCATGAAAACCTACCTCGTAACCCCGCCCCCGCCTCAGCGCTCCGTCGTCGCTTGTGCGGTGGCGGTGGCATGGGTGGCCGCCGAGCGGGTCTTCGCGGACCCGGTGCTGACCCAGCAGTGCTGGTGGCGCAACGCCTTCGTCCCAGCGGCGGCCCGTGCCTGCGGCCTGGAGTGCCGTCTCGTAGTCGGCGGGATGTACTGGATCGCTGGTTATCGCAAGTGCGACCTCGTGGTCTTCGGTGACCCGGACGTGCGCCCGCAGTTGCCGAATCTGTTTCACGTCTGGGCCGAAGTGCGGGATCAAGAAAAGGCGTGGTGGGTGGATCTGTCGCCGGACCTGTGGCCGAGCCTGGACAGTCACGGCGCCGATCGACTGGGTCTGCCGCCGATCGACTGGGTCTGCAAGCCGCCGAGCCAGATCGTCTTCCCTGCCCGTGCCCTGGCGCCGACGTTCACCGGGCTGTCGCGGGATGCCAAGCCCGGTATGTTCTGGTACGGCAACGAGTCGCCGGAGCTGCTCCCGGCCGTGACCGGCCAAGTCCCCGAGCTGACCGAGATTGCCGCCCTAGCCGTCTCCGGCCTGCTGAAGGGCTGAGGCCCTGCCCGCCGGTGGCCCCGTGAGCGCCCCCGTCGGCCGCCGGCATCCGGTGGCGATGAATCCCTTGCGGGCTGTGCCCGCGATGCCCCTACGCCCTGCTGCGCCGCCCGGGTGGCGGTTTGCCGAGGGTTGACTTGCTGATGAGGCCGCAACGATGACGATGGACGCCCGCTTCCGTCTGACCGAGCTGTCCCCGGACGAGATCGTCGTCGAGGAACGGCTGGTCGCCCTGCGTGAGGAGCATGTGCTCGATCTCGCGATGCATATCGAGCGCAGCCGCTACATCCAGCCAATCCTCGCCGTGCGGCTCGCGCAACCGGTCGGCGGTGCCGCCTATCGGCTGATCGCCGGGCGACACCGTACCGAGGCGTGCCGGGTGCTCGGCTGGAAGCTCCCGGCCCTGGTGGCCGACGAGGGCGAACTGGCCGCGGGCGAGGAACGCTTGCTCGAGGCGCTGGAGAATGCCGGGCGCTTGGTGTTGACCCACGCGCAGAAGGTGCGCCACGAACAGATCATTCTGAGGCATTACGAGGAGCAGCTCGGCCGACCGCTGACGCGCGAGGAGCGGGCCCAGCGGGTGGAGGATGCCGCCAACCGCAACGGGGTGAAGCCGCGCTCGGCGCAGATCCTGATTCATCGCGCGGAGGCCTTGTCCCCAGAGGTTCTGGACGCGGTGAAGGGCACCTCGCTCGACACCCATAAAGGCCTTGAGCTGCTGGCCTCGATGCGGGACGACGTCGCGCGGCTGGCCCGCATTGCGCGGGAGCGGGCGCGAGCCGAGCGGGAGGAGCGACGGCGCCCGGCGCGGGATGCCCAGCGTCAGGCAGCGGCCTGGATTCTGGAGATCCTCGAACGGGGCCTCGGTCAGAGCGAGATTGCCCAGATCGCGCAGATGCTGCCGCTGACGACCGTGCGGCTGCTCCAGGCGACCTTGACCGGCGAGCGGGTGGCGGGTGGATGCTCCGATGATGACTGATCCCGACCGTTCGACCCCGCCGACTCTGTCCCCGGATCAGGCCGCGGCGCTGGAGGCCTTGCACGCCTTCGTCGGCAGCGATCGCCCGGCGTTGGCCTTGAGCGGCCCGGCCGGGACCGGCAAGAGTTTTCTGATCGGGCGGTTCCTGCGCGAGCTCGACACCCCGGTGCATTTGACCGCGACCACGCACAAGGCGGCCAAGGTCGTGGCGGATCTCGCCGGTGGCGCGGCCATGACCGTGCATAGCCTGTTTGGGTTGCGGCCGGTGAATGATCACCAAACGGGACAGACCCGGCTGGAGCCATGCAAGCCGCCGAAAGCCGAGCCCGGCCGACTGGTGATCGTCGACGAGGCCTCGATGGTGGACGATGCCCTGCTGTTGACCTTGGCCAAGAGCGCCAAGGCGTTGGGCCTGCAACTGCTGTTCGTTGGTGATCCGTATCAACTGCCGCCGGTGGCCGAGGCTGCCGCGACGCCCGCGGTGTTCCGCCGGGTCCAGACACTGAGCCTGACCACGGTGCACCGGCAGGCCGCCGGGAGCCCAATCATTGACCTTGCCACCGCCTTTCGTCGGGTGCTCGATGGTGAACCCTATCCGGTAATCCGCGAGGCCGGAGCGGCCGTGCGCCGGGTTGACCGCGCCGCCTTCGGGGGGCTGGTGCGGGAACTGTTCACCTCCCGCGAGTACCGGCAGGACGCCAACCACGTGCGGCTGGTGGCCTGGACCAATGCGCGAGTGGAGGCGTTGAACCGCTATGTCCGTCACCTGCTGCTAGGTGCCGAGGCCGAGCGGTCGCCTTTCCTGCCGGGCGAGACCTTGATCGTCAATGAGGCCGTGACCGAGAACGAGGAGGTCCTGCTCCCGAACGAGGCGATCGTGACGGTGCAGGAGGCCAAGCCGGGACACTTCCAAGAGATGCTGGGCGGGTATTGGCTGATGGTGGCCGACCACGAGGGCGGCAGGCATCGGTTGTTCGCGCCCGCGGATCGGCAGGCCGCGGGCCGCTACCTGGCTGTGCTGCGGCGGCAGGCGCAGTCTCTGCGTGCGCTTGGCGAGGCGGACGACCGCGCCGTGCGGGCCGCCTGGCGCGCCTACTTCGAGGCCAAAGAGGCGTTCGCCGATCTGCGCCCACCGCATGCCTGCACCGTGCACAAGTCCCAAGGCTCGACCTATCGCCACGTGCTGGTGCAGGCCGAGGACATCGGCCGTGCCGTCGGCCAACCGGGTGATCTGCTGGCGCGGCTGCTCTATGTGGCGCTGACCCGTGCGGCCGAGAGTGCCGTCGTCTATGGCGAGCTGCCCGGCGCGGTCTACCGGCAGGCGGCGTGATACCTCGGAATTATCGAGGTGTGGCGGAGAAATAACATTGCGCACCCGCTATCGCCAATGAACGCCGCTCGTCACCCTCAGTGCCTTCAGTGACTCTTGGTAGACGTTAAAATCCCTTTTATAGTCAATAGCTTACCATTTGCGTCGAAACAGGTTTCGGGAGTAGGGTACGCGTCTTCGACCCCGACCTGGAGGCCCCACGATGCTACGCTTGAAGACCACGCCGCGACCGTCGGTTGACGACCTGCTGGACCTGGCGACCGCCGCTGGATTGCTGGCGACCGATCCGACCAACCTGACCCGCGCGCGGCGGGAGCATAAGCTCCCGAGCTATCAGGTCCCGAGCAAGACCCTCTACCGCCGTGGCGACCTGAAGCTGTACGCCTCGATCCTGCGCCAGCCGCCAGCCGCCAAGCCGACCCCGCGGGTGGCCCCGACCGACCCGATCGAAGTGCTGGGCCTGTCGACCCGGACGAAGAACGCCCTGCGTGCTGAAGGTGTGGATCTGGTGGAACAGTTGGCGGCCAAGAGCTTTGCCGACTTGACCCGGATCTCGGGGATTGGTCCAAGCAGCCTCTTCGAGACCATCGAGGCGCTGGCCGAGGCCGGCTACGCGCTGAGTGACCATGATCGGCGTCTGGAGGGTCGGCGATGATGGCAAGCGACTGGCGCACAATGAGAAACGCCCTTGTCCGCGATGCCTCGGACAAGGGCGTTGATGGCTTGCCAGCCACGGAACTGCTGTCGTATGGTGTAACCGTCCCTTGCGATGTTAGCGCACCGCAAGGGTAAAGCCGACCGCCAGAACGGTTTAGGCACCGGACGAGCAGACTCTAACACGAGTCGCAGGGTCTCTCATAGACCCGCGTGTCCTGTTCCCTCCGCTCCGCGGTCGATCCCGGCATCTGTTCCTGGAGATCGACTCATGACCCACCCGAACCTATCCCGCCCGGCCGAACTGCCCACCTTCGAGGACACGGCCGCCCTGCTGTCCGCGCTCCCTGACCGTTTGACCGAACGCGCCAAGTCGCTCGCTGAGGAGACTTGGAGCGACGAGCACGAGCTGCGCCTGCATCAGGATCTGGGCGCCGCCTTCGACCAGCTCGAACGGACCCTGCGCAGCCTCGGGATCGCGCTCTAGCGGCAGGAGGCCCCGATGCAGGCCACGTCCGAGAGTGAGGCCGGCCGCGAGACCTGCCGGGTCCGGTTCCCGTTCACGGTGGTCGGGTCTGACTGGTCGCTGACCAAGCGGTTCTTCCGCGACCCCGACGGGAGTCTCCGAAAAGTCCCGAGCGGGACCCTGACCCGCGGGGAAGTTCGGGTCTACTGGCGGGACTCGCTGGACGCCCTGCTGGAGGCGCTCGACGGGCTGCCGCCCTCGGCCGCGGCGATTTGGGGCCTACCGCAGATCAATGGCGTGCCGGTGTCGCATGTGAATATTGCGACGAAGGACACCCGAGTCGAGGGTGAGATCGCCCGCACCCGTGAGTTCTTCGACTGGCCCGCCGGACCCGGCATCCTGATGATCGATATCGACGGGTCCCCGGAAGATGGCATCCCGGTGCGAGAGGCGGCTGTCGATACCTTGCGCGGGCTGCACCCGGCGTTTGCCGATGTGACCATCGCTTGGCGACCCTCGGCCTCCAGCGGGGTTGACGGGGCCGGGATCAAGGGTCAGCGGCTGTACCTCGTGATGCAGGACGCCCGCGTGCTGGCCACAGCCAGGTCGATCCTGAACGACCTGCAATGGGTTAAAGGACTCGGCCGGGTCGAGATTACGACCAATGGCCATCTGGTGCGGCGCGGCTTCATGGATGCCTCCGTCTGGAAACCCGAGTGGCTGGACTTCGCCGCTCCACCGGTGCTGGATGATGGGATCACCCGCGAGCCGTTGGGCAGCTTCGTCTGCGAGGGCTCCCGGCCCATGGTGGATCTGGCCGCGCTGTTGCCCGATGCCGAGTCACTGCGAAGTGAGGCCGAGGAGCGCTGGCGGGCGGCGCGGCTGGCGCGGGCGGATGAGGCGCGGGCGGTGCGGCGGGCCTATATCGAGGCGACCGGCAGGACCTGGCTGAATCGGGACCCGCTGCAGGATGAGCACCTCGGTCCCGATTTCCCCTTGATCACCGCGGCTGGGCTTGAAGTTCGGGTGCGGGACCTGCTCGCGGACCCGGCGCGCTGGCACCGGGCCGAGTTTCACGACCCTTACGAGCCTGAGTACCAGCAGGACCCGCGGATCGCGGTGGCGCTGCTGCAAGGCGACTACGCGTTCCCGATCATCTACTCGCACGCCCATGGCGGGGCGAAGTATCGGCTCTTCGATGCCGAAGCGACCTTCGCCGGGCTGGAAGAACCGGCGACGGGTCTCGCAGGATGTGAGGATGACGAGGAGGATCTTGCCGAGGCCCCGGTCGAGCCGCAGCTTGCGCGGTTGCGGCGACTCCAGGCCGGCGAGCGGTTGGAGGTCGCCGCGCGGAGCTTGGAGGAGCGGACGCTGGTTTACGACTCGGTGCTGGAGGCCCTGATGGACCCGACGGTAAACACGGTCCACGCCGCCACCGGGAGCGGGAAGACGCGGGGGCTGGCTGCCGCAGTGGGGGCGCCCGCCCTGCTGCGCGAAGGCGGACCGCCGGCGATCATCGTTTGCGGGACCGCGCTCCATAACATCGACAACTTCGTGAAGGAGATTGTCGCCATCCTGCTTGAACAGTTCCTGCCGAAACACCGCGAGGCGGGGTGCGATGATGACGCGGCCAATGAGATGGCCATGCAAGAGATCGAGCCGCTCTTGGAGCGGTGTGCTCGCGTGCAGCACAACCGCAAGCTGAACCCGCTACGGGATCGAGACGGGACCTATAACTACGCGCTGATCCTGTGCACCTATGGGGCGATCCACCGGATCGGCGCCGCGATCGATTCGCGGGGCCGACTGCTGCGGTTGCTGGCCGGGATGCGGCGGCTGGAGGAGAAACACGGGCTCCTTTCGGAACCGATCCTTGTTTACGGTGACGAGGCCGACGCCGGGCTGGCGGGCTCGGCGATGACGTTGCCGTTGCAGCACCGTCGGGCGCGGGTGGTCGATCGCCAGACCGGCAAGGGGCGATATGAGGCGGTCGCCCGGTGCAACAGCGCTTGCCTGGTGTGCGAGCACGTACCAAAGATCTATGCCGCCGAGGCGGCCCGCTCAGGCGTCAAGCAGTTGGTCATTGAGCCGTGGGTGCGCAGCCTGGAAAGCCATGTCGAGCTGACGCTGGACTGGCTGCCGAGGGCGGTCGGGCCGATGCTGGCCGAAGAAGGGAACTACGAGATCTACGGCATCCGCGAGGAGGAGTTGCCTGCCATCGACCCGGTCGTGAAGGAGACGGCCGAGGACGGGACCGAGTGGGCGCGGATTGATCCGGAAGGGCAGGTCGTGCGCTGGATGCGGCAACCGGGGGCGACCCTGCGGCGGTTGTTGCCGAAGGATCGGCGTTCCGGCCGACTGCTCCATCCCCGCGAGATCGAGGAAGGCGCCGACATCCAGTGGCCAACGTTTCCGTGTGAGGTCTGGTTTCTGGTGAGCTGGGACCGGGAGGCGTTCAGCGATCTGGCGACCCTGTGCATGAGCGCGCCGAAACTGCTCAGCGCGAGCTTTTCGATCGGCACCCTGGCAATGGTCGACCACGCCTTCGGGCCGCAACAGCATAGCTGGGTGCCGACGCCGGAGGATCGCAAGATGCGGCATGTACACCTGTCCGCCGCCGCGGACACCCTGTTTTTCGGGCAGGAGATGATCGAGGCCTTAGTGGCCAACAGCCATGTGCTCTGGGTCGAGCAGACCGAGAAGAAGGCCAAGGCGTTTTACAAGATCGCGTGCGCCTGGACCTCGACGCGGGTGAAGCCAACCCTGTATTCCGGCGGGGCCTATTCGCAGATCGAAGTCTTTACGCACAACTTCATCATTACCCACGTCCGGTCGAGCCTGGCCCGTGGGGCCAATCTTGGGCATTGCGGAACGGTGGTCATCCATGCCGATTAAGTTCTCCACATAAAATCTTTATCACTAAAAAGCCATGTGGTACCGCGTGCCGACATTGTCCAGGATCTCGCCTACGTCACGCTCCAGCGTCGGG
>RZZN01000114.1 GCA_009929855.1 Gammaproteobacteria bacterium | reverse complement strand
CTTCTCAAATCCGAGCTTGGCCACCTCGGCGGCGAGGGCTCGGCACACTGCCCTGGCGCGCTCTGTGGTCTCGGCTACTCGGGCCGCGAGAGCGTCCATGTCACCACACCTCCGAGGAGACCTTCAGGCGCTCGAGGGGCTGCCCCCCGACCAAGTGCTCGTCGAAGACGCGGGCGACGTCTTCCTTCTTGATCCGGCCGTACATCACCCCGTCGGGATAGACCAGCACGCTCGGCCCCTCGGTGCAGGAGCCCATGCAGCCAGTGGCCGTGACTTGGATGCTGGCGAAGAGGTTGCGCTGCTGCAGCTCGGCGAGGAATGCCTCGTAGACCGCGCCGCAGCCCTCCTGGGCGCAGGAGCCGCGGGGATGACCCGGCGGGCGTTGCTGGGTGCAGACGAAGACGTGCTTGGCTGGCTTGGGCATGGAGGCCTCCTGTGATGCGAAGGGCAAGCGTGAGAACCGATGGAGCTTGGAGGGTCGGGGGCGTAAGAATTGGGGGTCGTACCCTGCATGCCTTGGGCGGTGTGCTTCCCTCTCGCTCACCGCACCCTACGACCGTACCGAACCCTACGCCCGCATCGCGGTTGATGCGCGGCGGGGGGCCGCGCGCGCGGTGAGACTGGGATGCCCGCCGGGACGTCTATCCGCAGTGCCGGTGGCTCAGGCGGCGACAGACTGGGGCTCATGGCTCAGGCACTTCTTGGGACAGACGCGGGAGCAGGCCTGACAGCCGATGCAGTCTTGACTGTCCTTGAGACTCATGACCATGCCGGGCGCCTCGTCGAAGTCATCGTGGTTCGCGTCCTCCAATTCCATCTCCAAGTCGAGGTCGTCGCGGTCGATGAGCTCGAAGACGTCTCGGGGGCAGACCTTGAAGCAGCGGCCGCAGCCGATGCAGCGGGTCTGGTTCAGGTCGATGACGAAAGCGGGGGTCCAGACGGCGCCGCCGCGGGTGATTCCGGTGATTGGGCTCATGGTCGGTCTCGGCTTGTGTGGGTGCGGTGGTGCTTTTGGGGTGCGGGCGGTGCGGTTCGCTCTCGCAAACCGCGCCCTAAGGGCTCTGCCTGGGTGGAAGTGTTGCGCTAGGCGGCCTCGGGGGTGGCGGCCTCGAGTGCTGCCTGGGCCTCTGCCCAGGCGCGGCAGGCGTCGTAGCAGGCCTGGGAAATGCCCGGCAGCTCTTCATAGGCCGCGGGTAGGCGGTCTTCAACGAGGTCGTGCAGCGCGCTCGCGTGCTCGCTGGCAATGCGCTTGGCCTTCTTGACCGCCTTTTCCAGGGTCTTGATCTCGTCTTCGCTCATGATCTGGATGCCTGTGCTGGAGAGGGTCAGAGACCGGCCACCTTGGGATGCTCGCCGATGAGGGTCGTGGCCACGGAGAGGATCTTGTCGGCCTCGTCCTTCATCTTCGATAGGGTGGGAAATCCGAAGCGGTGGACGTCGCGCAGCGTGCGGTCCATCACCACCAGCTTGCCGACGGTGATCAGGGCGCGTCCGAAGCCCTCGTGGGTCAGGTTGATGGAGGGCACAGCCATTAGCCCGCACTCCTTCTCGATGAGCGCGGAGATGGCGTTGTAGAAGGCCTTCACGCGGGACATGATGATCTCGTCGGGGTCGCCCACCACGGGGATCTCGCGCTTCTTTTCCTTGGTGAGAATGAAGGGCGCTAGGATCCGCTCGGCCGGCCAGGCGTCGTAGGTGCCGTAGCTGTCCACGGCGCGCATCTGGCGGATCAACTCGACGGCGAAATCGGACGCGAGCAGCGGGTCCGATACGGGGGCTTCAGCGACTGCGGCGCTCATGGCGTTTCCTCTCGGGTTCTCGATCAGGGTTGGATCCGGGGCGGTGCAGGGTGCGCACCGGCTCGTAGGGGACAGGGTCGGTGCTGACACCGAGCTTGCAGACGAGCACTGGGCGGAAGCGCTCGCGGGTGGTGGCACCGCCGGTGATGGTGCCCGTGAGGGTGAGCCCGGCGGCGAGGCCGGCGATGCTGACGAGCGCCACCAGCAGATCCGCCGCGCCCAGCCATTGGGCGGCGCCGGCGGCCAGCACCAGGGCCAGCAGGGGCAGCGCATAGGCCGCCAGGGAGGCGCGCACCAAGAGGGCATCGGGGATGCCGACAACCACCCGGTCACCCGGCGCGATGCCGTCGCGCGCATCCACCGCTAGACGATTGGCGCCCTTGCCCAGCAGCCCGCCCAAGAGCGCGCTGCCGCAGCCTGAGCCGTGGCCGCAGGCGCCGCAGGCGCTCTGGCGACGGGTCTCGACCCACAAGGTGTCGCCCTCGCGGGCGATGACGGTGGCCTGCTCTTTGATCACGTTTGCCTCTCCAACGCGGTCGGTCTCACTCGCTCCAGCCCTCGGACGCCATGGCATCGAAGCGATCCGCGCGGTCCGCGCCGCGGCTCTCGATGGCCCGCGCCAACCAGGCGCCGGGTCCGGCGCGCAGCTCCTCCTGCAGGGACTCCACCAGCGCGCTGACGGCAACCCCGGGCGCGACCTTGATGGGCTGGATGCCGGCCGCCCGCAGCTGGTTGACCGCGGAGGTGCCGACCGCTTGGCAATAGACGGCGGTGCAGCCGGCGAGCGCGCCGATCTTGGCGGCGAGCTTGTCCTCGTTGCCGTCTATTGAGATCTGCTCGAACTGGATCACCTCGTGGAGCGCGGCGTGCGCGGGGTCCACCGCATAGACCGCGAAGGCCTCGGCGGCACCGAAGTGCTGATCCACATGCTTCATGTCGGTGCTAGCGAAGGCCACCAGCACGGCGGCGTCTTGGGCCATGGATTCGGCTCCGAAGGTCATCACTCTCAGTCGTCGTTGCAGTCCCATCGGCATGCCCTCCGGGAATTGCTCAGGCCGCCCTGGCGTGGCCGGGAGCGCCGTCCTCGTGGGGGCGCGGGGATAGGCGCGAGCGATAGGGATGGATCTCCCCGCGTTCCAGGCGCAGCAGGGTGTTGGCCAGCTCGAACAGCGTGGTTCGGGTGCCCTGGTAGCCGACCCAGGTGCGCTGATAGCCGCCCACCAGGTCGTACTGGGGGAAGCCGGCGCGGATCAGCGGGATGCCCAGGCGCTCGGCGGAGTGGGCGGCGTGTGAGTTGCCGATGAGGAGCTCCGCGCCCCCGGCGCGGGCGGCCAGCTCGAGGTCTTCCAGATCGCCGATCTTGACCTCTGGGCAACGAACGGCGCCCAGGGTCGCGGCGTTCGCTGGGGCTACGGCGGCCACGGTCTCGGTGCCGACGCCCGCGAGCATCTGGCTGAAGCCGACCAAGAGGTCAGGGTCGGCGGCGATGGCCACTCGGGTGAGCCCGGTCATGAAGTGGCAGTCGAGCATGGCGTCCTGGAGTTGGGCGCGCTGGCGCTCCAGGCGCTCGGGCACCGGACGCTCGGCGATCCCGGCCAAGCAGGCCACCAGGGCGTCTACGGCGTCGAGGCCCATGAGGTGGCCGAAGCGGTGGTCCGGCACCCCGGTGCGCTCGGTGAGCAGATCCGCGGCGTCGTGCATTGAGGCGCCGATCACCAGGGTGGCGGCGGCGTCACCCAGGGTGGCGAGCTCGCGGACGAGAGCCCCGCCGATGGTGAGTGGGCTAAACTCCTGCGCTGTGAGGTGACCGTCCAGGGAGTCCGAGAGGTCTGGGATCACCACCGGGCGAAGGCCAAACAGCTCGATGAGCTCCTTGAGGTGCTCGATGTCGCCGGGGGTAAGATGGCTCCCGGCAATCACGTTGACCTGGCGCCGGCGTCGCCCCGGGACGGTGCCGGCATCCGCCGCGGCGGGCACCAGCTCCTCGATGATGGCGCGGGTGGCGGCGGCGAACCCCCATTCCAGGGAGCCCGTGAAGTCCGGCGTGGAGAGGGCCACCACGGGGATGGTGTCGTATTCGGGATGCTTGGTGCGGAAGGCCTTCACCGCCATGCGGATGTCCGAGCCCTGGGTCTCGGCGAGCCCGGTGGTGGGCACGCCGATGAGGTCCGGGGCGTTCTTCTCGCAGATCACCCGTAGGCCCTCCACCACGCTGTCCTCGGAGCCCATGATGGCGCTCACCTGGTCCATGGCCGTGGTCTGGAGGGGAATCGGCTCGCGGAAATGACGCACGAAGAACACCTTGCCGAAGGCGGTGCACCCCTGGGAGCCGTGCAACATGGGGATGGCGCGGCGAAAGCCGAGGAAGGCCAGTGCGGCCCCAATGGTCGAGGACGCCTTGAGGGGGCTGACCGACAGGGCCTTGGAGCGCTTGATGATCCTAGGTGCAATGGCTTCAGACATGGGACACCTCCGCGGCTTCCCGGGGGGCTGCGGTGGGTCCGCTGTGGGGACCGTCTTCCGCGGCGGGCGGGCCGTCGAGATCAGTCCGCACAGCGGACCCGACGGGCTTACAGTCAACAGCGGTCCGTGCGGTGGACCCCGTGGTCCAGGGCGGCGGCCGGCACACCGCCTCCCACACCGGGCTCTCGATGGTCAGGCACAGCTGCTTGGCGAGCTCCAGCATCCCGGTGTAGCCCCCGTAGCCGAAGTCGCGCTCCTGGTTGATGTCCAGAAAAGGGATGCGCGCCTTGAGCGCGGTGTACATGTTTCGCCCGCCGGCGATGAGCACGTCCACATCGTTATCGCGCACGATCTTGATCAGCGCGCGGGGGTTGCCGTCCTCGATCATCACCGCGTCCTCGCCCATGAGCTCGCGGATGCGCGCCTTGTCCTCCTCGGTGGACTTTTTGGTGCCGGTGGCGACCACGGTCATGCCCAGATCCTGAAGGGCGGAGATGATCGACCAGGACTTCACGCCGCCGGTGTAGAGCAACACCTTCTTGCCTCTGAGGCGCACGCGCCAGGGCTCGAGGCGTGCGTGGACGGCGGCCTCCTCGCGGGCAATGAGGGTCTCGGTGCGGGCGGTCAGCTCCGGGTCTGCGATGATGCGGGAGAAGTCGCGCAGTGCCTGGGAGACGTCTGCCACGCCGTAGAAGCTGCCCTCGAACCAGGGGGTGCCGAAGGACTCCTGGAGCTTGCGGGCCACGTTCACCATGGCCTTGGAGCAGACCATCATGTTGACCTCGGAGCGGTGCATGGTCTGCACGTCGCGAAAGCGCGCGTCGCCCGAGAGGGTGCACAAGACCCGCAAGCCCAGCTCGTCCAGCAGGGGCAGCACGTGCCACAGCTCGCCGGCGATGTTGTACTCGCCCACCAAGGCCACGTCGTGGACCCGGAATCCACCCCTTTCGATGCCTTCGGGCAACGGGTCCGGCTCGCGGGTGCCGCAGACGTGCTTCACCATCGCCTCGCCGGCGATGCGGTTGCCCAGGTTCTTGGTGCCGTAGAAGCCGGCGGCGTCCACCGGTACCACCGGGGTGCCCCAACGGGCGCCGGCCTCCTTGCACACGGCCTCCACGTCGTCGCCGATCAACGCCGGGATGCAGGTGTTGTAGACGAACACCGCCGCCGGGCTGTAGGAGTCGATGGCCTGCTTGATAGCATGGAACAGCCGCTTCTCGCCGCGGCCCATCACCACGTCCTGCTCCGTGAGGTCCGTGGTCATGCCGATCTTGTAGAGGGTGGGACCCGAGGAGCGGGTGCCGCGGTTGTCCCAGGAGGAGCCGGCACAGGCAATGGAGCCATGGACGATGTGGGCAACGTCCGCGATGGGCAGCAGCGCGATCTGCGCCCCGTCGAAGGCGCAGCCGCCGGCGGTTGCGCCGGGCTTTGGCTTGGCGCAGCCGGACTTTTGCTTCTGGTTGTGGGCACAGGCCGGCTCGTCGAGCAGGGCGGCGATGTCTTTCTGCTTCATGGGGGCCTCCGGGGTCGCTTTGGACGCTGTCAAGCAGGGGCTATGCCAAACCATAAGTGATTGCTTTCGCGAGGCTCCGGGGCGATGGTGCCCTGTTGCAAACGCGACAACCCGCGATCCTTGGAGGATCGCCGACAGGCCTTGCGCCCGGACCCGAATTCAGTACATCACCGCATCGTGGAGAGCGCAGCGGCGAGGCGCTCGGTCCATGCGTCGACGCCTGCCGAGGTGGCGAGGCCGTCGTTGCGCAGCGCGAGCATGGCGTTGGGGATGCTCGAACCCGCGAGCTGTCTCGCGCGTTGCCGCTGTCTTCAGCGTCGTCGAATGCCCCGAGATAACGAAGAACAACGCCAAGGCGAAGCCGAGTACGAATGGGCCTGCCATGACGACGACGGCAACGAGATGGGGCTGGCTTTGGGGGTCACAGGCCGTACGGCGCGTCGTACCAGTCCCGCAGCACCTTCAGGTCGCGCGCGGGGAGATAGTCGTAGGCGCCCATCTGATCGGCATGCACCGCCTCGGCCAGCCGGTGGGAGACCTGGGTGGAGGTGAGCATGTGGAAATACCAGGCGAAGGGATAGCCGAGCTCGCGGTCGAACCCATGAATCAGGTTGGCCAGGGTGGAGCCGCGGGGGATCTCGCCTTCGATGCGCACGGGTGGGGCCTCGCCGGCTACGGCGATGGGCTTGGCGGCCAGGTGTCCGTCGCCGTCGCGGTCGAGGTACTCGCGCACGCCGAGCACCCAGTGGTGGCAGAAGGCCTCGGTCTCGGCGGGGCTGCTTCTGTCCCAGTCGTCCAGGAAGCGGCGCAAGCGCGGCCCCGGGTCGCCGTGGCTCGCCCAGTCAGCGACCCGCAGCAGGCGGCGGAACACGAGCCGCGGCGCGTCCACGGGAGTCGGCTCGAGATGCGGGAAGTCCAAGGGATCCACCAGCTCGGCGATACTGTCGGGAAACCAGTCGGGCTGGATCAGCTCGCGGTCCAGCACCTCGGTGAGCTCCTCTACCTCGATCTGTAAGAAGTCCCGGGCGCCTGGGCCGGTGGGGGCGACCAAATAGTGGGTGCGCCCATCAAGGCGGGTGGCCCTGAGCCCAAGGTCTGCGACCTTGAACACCAGCTCGTCCACGTCGCCGCCGGATTCGCGCTCTGCCCACTCCTGGATTGCCAGGGCGACGCGCTGTCCTTCGGCGGTGACGACGCCCCCGGGGCGATGCCAGCCGCCGCGCGAGAGCACCAGACGCACCTCGGTGTCCGGCATCAAGTCTTGGACGGCGGCCACCAGGAGGGGCGGCTCGGCGGTCGGGTGCAGGGCGGCGCAGGCCTCGGCGATGCGCAGCTCCAGTGCAGGGACCGCGGCATCGGTCCGGGTCGGATCGAGGGTGTCGGTGGTCATATCGGTGCTCGTTGCCGTTCGATGGGGCGTGGCGGCGGT
>RZZN01000301.1 GCA_009929855.1 Gammaproteobacteria bacterium | reverse complement strand
CCGGGAGGTCGAAGGCGCACTCGCCAACTGGGAGCCGATCGACGAGACGGTCGAGCGGCTGTCCGACGCACCGGCCTTCGAGCATCTGGAACATTTCGAGGGCTGGAATCGGCGCAACGTCAACCAGACCTATCTTCAGTTGGAGGCCGAGTAGCCGGCGGTACACTCGATGTGCCGCGTTGATTGGACCGGCCACCCGAACCCTAAGCGGCTCGCGACATCCGCTCCGCGGTGTCACGCATGCCTCATGGCGCTCCGCGCCACGTGCCATCGAGGCCGAATCCTTGAACGAGGCCCGCTCGACGGTCTCACGCTTGTACCGGATCAAACGCATGACATTCGGTTTTCCATATATGCGAATAACCGGATATGATCCTCGACAGCACGTGCGCCTTTCCGGATTCCGGCCCGGCGCGCCCGTCTCGAGTCCAACTGCGAGGGCATCATGAGCAGCCAATGCGAAACCACGGGCAAACGCGCCGCCGACGCGCCCATGGGATTCTTCGAACGTTATCTCACCCTCTGGGTCTTCATCTGTATCCTGATCGGCATCGGTCTAGGCCACCTGGCGCCCGAAACCTTCCATGCGGTCGCGGCAGTCGAGATCGCGCAGATCAACCTGCCGGTGGCGGTGCTCATCTGGCTGATGATCATCCCGATGCTCTTGAAAATCGACCTGAAGGCGCTCAAGGGCGTGACCGAGCACTGGCGTGGGGTCGGTGTCACGCTCTTCATCAACTGGGGCGTCAAGCCCTTCTCGATGGCCTTGCTCGCCTGGCTCTTCATCGGCTGGCTGTTCCGGCCTTATCTGCCGGCCGAGCAGATCGATTCCTATATCGCCGGGCTGATTCTGTTGGCCGCCGCGCCCTGCACGGCCATGGTCTTCGTCTGGAGCAACCTCTCGCGCGGCGAGCCGCATTTCACCCTGACCCAAGTCGCACTGAACGACGTCATCATGGTGTTCGCCTTTGCACCGATCGTCGGTCTCCTGCTCGGCTTGGCTGCCATCACGGTGCCCTGGGGCACCCTGCTGCTGTCGGTGCTGCTCTACATCGTCGTGCCGCTGGTCATCGCCAATCTGTGGCGCACGGCCTTGTTGAAGCAGGATCCGAGCGGCGACGCGCTCAAACGCGTGCTGACGATCATGCATCCCATCTCGCTGCTCGCACTCCTGGTCACCCTGGTGCTGCTGTTCGGCTTCCAGGGCGAGCAGATCATCGCCCAGCCGTTCATCATCCTCCTGCTCGCCGTACCCATCCTGATCCAGGTCTTCTTCAACTCGGGGCTCGCCTATCTGCTCAACCGCGCGGTGCGCTCGCCGCACTGTGTGGCTGGGCCTTCCGCCCTGATCGGCGCCAGCAACTTCTTCGAGCTAGCGGTGGCAACCGCCATCGCGCTCTTCGGCTTCAACTCGGGCGCGGCGCTCGCCACGGTCGTCGGGGTGCTGATCGAGGTGCCGGTGATGCTCCTGGTG
>RZZN01000012.1 GCA_009929855.1 Gammaproteobacteria bacterium | reverse complement strand
CCTCAGGACGCCGAGCAGGCTCGCGATCTTCGGAGTCGAGAAATATTTTAACCCATTGTTCTGCATGAATAAAGCGGTTTCCGTTCAGGCACTAATTACCAGTTCATCGCTGTCAGGAGATGATGCGCATGAGACAAATGTCGGGCAATTCCACGATCCAATTGGATCATTTCTCCTTGGCCAACCAGCCCAGGATGGTCGTGCGGGTCGCCTCCAAGAGGGCTGCGCGGCTCGACGAGGTTCGTGATGGCGATGTCCAAGATCCTCATGGTGATGGTGTCCCACATGGCGATGGTGACGAGTCGCCAGCACAATCACTGAGGACGGAGAGCCTGGTGGGCCAACGTGTCTTGGTCGTGGATGATGTCCAAACCAATTTGAAGGTCATGGATGCCCTGCTGCGCATACAAGGGGCGTCGATCACACTCGCGACCCGAGGGCAGGAGGCACTAGACTTGCTGCGAATGCATCCGCTGGGCTGGGATGTCGTGCTCATGGACATTCGCATGCCAGGCATGGATGGCTTCGAAACAACTCGCCGTATACGATCTGATCTTGGTCTGACTCATCTTCCCATCATTGCCTGCACGGGCGAGCCTTTCTCTCAGATCCGCAGCAGACTGTTGGAGGCTGGATTCGATGACTTTCATCCCAAACCGGTCGATATGGATGAGCTGATCATCACAGTTCGACGCTTGATCGAGACCACGCCTTCTCATCAATAAGGATCAGGCCTGTAGCGGACGATCCTCACTCGGGGCCTGGAGGCCCCGACTCCTCTGGGGCCAGCGGCTACCCAGGGGAGTCGGGGCGTCCCAGGGGAGTCGGGGCGTCCGCGCCCCGAGGATGGATTGGGTGCGCGGCCGAGCCTGTGGCAGGGCGCGCGGCGAAGCCTGAGGCAGGGCGCGCGGCGGAGCCTGAGGCAGGGCGCTCATGCCGGCGTCGATCGGGCTTGCTGGCGTGGGACGATCCTCACTCGGGGCCTGGAGGCCCCGACTCCTCTGGGGCCAGAGGCCACCCAGGGGAGTCGGGGCGTCCTCGCCCCGAGGATGGATGGGCGCGAGGCGGAGCCTGTGGCAGGGTGCGCGGCCGAGCCTGAGGCAGGGCGCTCATGCCAGCGTCGATCGGGCTTGCTGGCGTGGGAGGATCCTCACTCGGGGCCTGGAGGCCCCGACTCCTTTGGGGCCGGAGGCCACCCAGGGGAGTCGGGGCGTCCCAGGGGAGTCGGGGCGTCCGCGCCCCGAGGAAGGATTGAAGCCGTTGGCTGCCCCGGCGGGTCACGCGCATTGGCGCTGGCGAGGGTCTGATCCAGGAGCGCGAGCGCCTCCGCGAAGCGCAAACCCTGGATGGCCGCATCCAGCGTCCCGATTGTGGTCTCGCCCAGCACACCGGCGAGGGCCGGTTTGAGCGCCTCGAAGCCACGCAAAGCCGTCCAGTCATGGTTGCGCAGGTTCTGACGCAGGGCCGCGAGTTGCTCGGCGTCCAGCAGCGGGGCTGACGCGGCCGGCGGCGGCAGTGCCGACATGGTGGGTGGCGCCCTGTCTCCGGCGGCGGCGCCCCGCCACCGTGCGCTGGCCGTGATCAGCGCGGTGCGTTGTCGGTCTAGTGAGGCAATCTGTTCCAGCCGTAGCCCATCACCCAGTAGCCAACCAGGCACTGCCGACCGGCCCGCGCGGCGCAACGTCAAGCCCTTGGCACGTGCGGCCTGGCCCAGCAGACCATCGAGCTTGGTCAAGAGTGCCTCCAAGTCGAAGGGTCGGGACTCGAGGCGGAGCTGACCGGCCTCGATCTTGGAGAGGTCGAGCACGTCGTTGATGATGCCCAACAGTGACTGGCCGGCGGCGTGGATCCGCCCGACCACGTCGGTCTGATTGGGCGTCAGTGGCTCGCGATCCAGGACCTGGGTCAGCCCCAGGACCGCGTTCAGCGGGGTGCGGATCTCGTGGCTCATGTGTGCCAGGAACTCGCTCTTGGCCCGATTGGCCGCCTCGGCGGCTTCCCGCGCCTGCCGCAGTGCCTGCTCATGGCGGATGCGCTCGGTGATGTCGGTGAAGACACCCAGCAAGCAGCGATGTCCGTCCATCACGGCCTGGATGTTGCGGATCTCAGCCGTGAACTGCGTGCCGTCAAGACGCTCGACCGGGAGCTCGGGCTCGAAAAAGGCTTCACCACGCAAGGCGTTTTCGAAGCGGGCGATGTTCATGGCGCGGTGCTCGGCCGGGAAGGCATCCAGCGGACTCATCGCCACCACCCCTTCACGCTCCCGACCGAGCATCCGGCACAGATTCTCGTTGGCGTAGTGGATGCGCCGGGTCTCGAGATCGACCGCCACCACGCCGACCGGTAGGGTATCCAGGACCCCCCGCAGCTGCTGCTCGGCCTGGCGCAGGGCCTCGGTCTTCTCGGTCAACGCCAGCTCGGCCAGCTTGCGCGCCGTGACGTCCTGCAGGGTGCCCAGCGCGGTTTGGGGCCGGCCCGCGTCGTCGTACAGGATCTCGGCGCGCGTGTGCACCCACTTCAGCTCACCCTTGACGAGGTTGCGGTGGGTGAGGTCATAGGGGGCGCCGTTGAGCGTGGCCTGCCAGGCGGCCTCGTAGGCGGCGAAATCGTCCGGGTGAATCAAGTGGTGATGGGTCTGGGGGTCGACCGGTGTGCCAGGCTCCATCCCGTTGATGCGATAGGTTTCCTTGGACCATTCCATCCGCTGGTTGGCGAAGTCGAGACGCCAACTGCCGAGCTGGGTGAGCGCCTGTGCCTGTTCCAAGGCGGCGAGGCTGCGCGCGAGGGCCTGCTCGGTCTGGCGGCGCTCGCTGACGTCGGTGAAGAGGCCCAGCAGACACGGGCGCCCGTCGATCTCGATCGCGCTGTTGCGAATCTCGGCCAGAAAGACACTGCCATCACTGCGTTGCAGCGGGATGTCGTCGCTGATGGCTTCCTCGCCGCGCGCGGCCCGGGCGAAGCGGCTGATGATCTGAGCCGCCACCTCCGGGGGATGGAGCTGGTCCATGGTCATGGCCAGCAAGTCCTCTCGGGGATACCCGAGCATCCCGCAGGCGACGTCATTGGCAAAGATGATCCGGCGCTGCTCATCCGCCGCCATGATCCCCATCAGCAGGTTGTTCAGGACCATGCGCAGGCGCCCTTCCTCACGCTGCAGCAGCGCATTGAGGCGGCTCAGGGCGATCTCGGCCTGCTTGCGCGCGGTGATATCCCGGGTGATGCCCCGCATCCCCAGATACTCGCCCGCGGGGTTGAAGACAGCGCGGGTCCATCGAGGTGATGCCGCGCATCTGGTCCAGGGTCAGGCCCAGGATGGTCTCAGCGGCTGGATTCGCCCCAGTGATCTCGCCCGCGGGGCTCTGGATGACGATCCCCAGGGGCAGCGAATCAAAGAGCAGGCCGCTTGCGGGATGGCGCAGGAGATCGTCGCTGGGCGGAGGCGTGTTCATGGGTCTCGGCGCACCTCGGTCCATGTCAAGCCGCGGCACGCGCTGGCGAGCGGCAGCCATGGTGATTCAATCCGGCTTGATCCCCAAGCGACCGAGCGTCGCCTTCAAGGTTTCCAGTGCGATGGGCTTTTGCAGGGCGGCATCGGCGCCGCATTCCGAGGCCAGATCCAGGTAGAAGGCATTCGATGATACCGCGATCACCTTGGGCCTGTGTGGAAGCTCGGCGATTTCGGTGATGGTCTCGATGCCTTCCTTCTCCTCCATGATGATGTCGATCAGGCAGGCGACCGGCTGGTATTGACGAATCTGCTCGGCCACCTGCTTTCCGGACTCGTTTTCGATGATCGCGAAGCCCATGGTGCCGAGGTGCCGCTGCATGATCATGCGAAACATGGCATCGTCGTCTGCCACGATGATGGTCTTCATGGTTGTCGTATCCATTCTATTCGATGGTTAAGGCTGCAGCTCGAGCCAGACACGCGCCGCCTGGAAGAGCTCGGCATGGGATGCCTCGAAGGCGTTGAGTCTATCCTCGATGTCGGGGGCAGCGGTATCGATTGACTCCTCCAAGGCGCCCGCGGCCTGGCGCAGCGCGGTGGCGCCCAGATGACCGGCCTGCCCGCGCAGCTTGTGCACGAGCTTGCCAGCGTTGGTCGTCTCACCCGCGGCCAGCAGTCGTCGGGCCTCATGCGGGGCGGTGCGGTTGTCGGCGAGGAAGGGCGCCAGCAGCGCCCTGAAGAAGGCGAGATCACCACCCAGGTTCCTCACGGCCGCCGCGGCCTCGATCCCGTCGATCATCGGCCAGGCCGGCTCCGCGACGGTGGGTTCGGTCGGCACGGGCGGGTGTCGCGCTGCGCCCGCGCTGGGCGCGACCGGGATCGACTCGGTGCGACGCTGCTCCACATGCTGGCGCAGCACGCGCGCCAAATGGTCCGGATCGACCGGCTTGATGAGAAAATCGTCCATTCCGGCGGCGTTCGCGCGCTGCTGCTCGCTGACGGTCGCGCCGGCCGTCAGCGCAATGATCGGCAGCGTTCGCGACAGGGGCTGCCGACGGATGGCCAGGGCGGTGTCGCAGCCGTCCATGCCGGGCATCTGCAGGTCCATGAGCACCACGTCGTAGTCGTCCATGGCCTCCTCGAGGGTGGCGATGGCGGCTTCACCGGAGTCGCACAGCGTGACGCGGCTGCCTTCACGAGACAGGAGATGCTCGATGACCTCGAGGTTGATGTGGTTGTCATCCACCACCAGCACGCGCACGCCCGCCAGCCGCTGGTCTCGATGAGCGTCGGCCGCTCCGACGTCCGCCTCCACCAGCGCCGGCCGCGGCAGGCTGGCGGGCGCGCCGGCCGGTTGTCGAGGGGCCTCGGCGGCGATCTCGAAGGGTAACTCCAGCCAGAAGCTGGAGCCTCGACCGACTTGACTCTCCACGCCGACGGCGCCGCCCATGAGCTGCGCCAGCCGTTTGACGATGGACAGCCCCAGACCCGTGCCGCCGTAGTGGCGGCTGGTGGAGGAATCCTCCTGGAGGAATGGCGTGAACAATCGGGCTTGCAGCTCGGGGCCGATGCCGATGCCGGTGTCGCTCACGACAAAGCGCAGGCGCGTCTGCGTGCCGCCTGTCTCTTGGCCGAGCGGCGTGATGCGCAGCACCACCTGGCCTTGGTCGGTGAACTTGAGGGCGTTGCCGAGCAGGTTGATGAGCATCTGGCGCAGCCGGTTGCTGTCGGCCACCAGCCGCGGGGGGATCGCCTCCGCGGGCTCTGGGATCTCGAGGGCAATGCCCTTGCCGGCCGCGCTGGCGGAGAACAGTGCCCTCAGATCCCGCAGCAGGTCCGGCAGTGAGAAGGCGTGGGGGGCGAGCGCAAGCTCCCCGGCTTCGATCTTGGAGATGTCCAGGATGTCATTGATGAGTGAGAGCAGGTGTTTGCTGGAGACCTCGATGATGTTCAGGTCGCGCCGCTGGCGCGGATCCAGCTCGTCCTTGCCCATCAGATAGCTGGTGCCGATGATGGCATTCAAGGGAGTACGGATCTCGTGGCTCATGGTCGCCAGGAAGGTACTCTTGGCGGCATTGGCGCTCTCGGCAGTGGCCATGGCGGCGCGCAGTGCCTCGTCCTGCGCGCGTTGCGCGGTGATGTCGCGGTTGATGCCGACCATGCGCCAGGCCTTGCCCTCGGCATCGCGGTCGATGACGGCCGCGGCATGGATGTGGCGGACTCGTCCGTCATCGAGCAGCAAGCGGAAGACGCAGTCATACGGGGCGTCCTCCTGCAGCGCCGCGCGCAGGTATGACTCGGCCTCGGCGAGGTCGTCCGGGTGCACACGGTTTTCCCAGTCACGATAGAGGAGTGTGCCGCCGCGCCGCTCCCGAGGCAGCTCGTACCAGTCTTCCATGCGAGAGTCCCAGGTGAGCGCGTTGCCCTCGATCTCCCAGCTCCAGATGCCGATCTCGGCGGCTTCGGTGGCCAGCCGCAGCAGTTGGAGTGTCTCTTCGATGCGCTGGCGCGTCGCGACGCGCTCGCTGATGTCCGTGTTGGTGCCGATCACGCGCACCGCCTGAGCGTTGGCGTCGCGGCCGGCGACCTCGCCGATGGCATGATGCCAACGCGGTGTGCCGTCCTTGGTGAAGACCCGGTATTCGAGATCGAAGATCGAGGCGGTACCTTGCATGATGGCCGCGATGGCCTGATCGATCCTGGGAAGATCGTCCGGGTGCAGGTGGCTGCGCCAGCGAGAATAGCTGGGCTCGACCTCGCCGATGGCATAGCCGAGCTGCTGGTACCAGTGATCGTTGACCACCTGCTCTCCGGTCACGAGATTCGCATCCCAGATTGCCGCGCCGGCGGCGTCGATCGCGAGGCGATAGCGTGTCTCGCTCTCGGCGAGGGCCGCCTGCAGTCGCTTGCGCTCGGTGATGTCCTCGATGAGCGCCAGGTGCCGCGGGCCCTCGTCCGCCGCGACGCTCACCGCGGCGATGGTCACGCTGATCCAGACGGTCGCGCCGTCTGGGCGCAGGTAGCGCTTGTCCATCTGAAAGCCCGCGATCTCACCGGCGTTCAGACGTGCCATCTGGTCGAGTTCGGTCTGCAGATCGTCCGGATGGGTGATCCGCATCCAGTCGATGCCGGTCATCTCCGCGCGCGTGCGTCCGGCGATGGCGGCGAAGCGGTCGTTGACCTCGAGGATCCGCCCGCTCAGCGAATCGGTGAGGGCGATCCCGAGCGGGGCCTGCTCGACCATGGTCCGAAAGCGCTCCTCGCTCTGCCGCAACAAGCGCTCGGTCCGCCGACGCTCGGTGACGTCGGTGAAGAGGCCCAAGAGGCAGGGACGCCCGTCGAGCTCGATCAGGCCGCTGCGAATCTCGGCCAGAAATACGCTCCCATCGCGGCGTCTGATCGGGATGTTGTCAACAATCGGATCCTCTGCGCCCATGGCCTGGGCAAACCGAGCCATGCAGTCCGCGGCGGACTCGGGGGGGTGGATCTGCTCAATGGTCATGGCCAGCAATTGGTCCTGGCGATAATCCAGCATCTGGCAGGCAAACCCATTGGCAAAGACGATCCGGCGCTGCTCATCCGCGACCATGATCCCAGTCAGCAGACTGTTGAGGACCGTGCGCAGTCGCTGCTCTGCCCGTGTGGGCTCGCGCTCCAGGGTCTTCAGCGCCTGCTCGGCCTTGCGCAGGCGGGCGCGCAGCGCCTGATTCTCGGCGAGCAGCTGCGTCTGCGACGGCTGAGCACGTGGGTCATCTGACATGGAGGGTCTCGTTGGTCAAAAAGTGTCTTTATTTGGCTCGGACTGGAGGCATGATCTCGCCAGATCATTCTAGACCCTCGATCCACCAAGCACCTTCGTGTCGTTTCCGCACAGATCCTCGGGGCGCTGATGACAGGAGGTTGCCGCGCGCGCATCGATTGACCGGAATCGATCGCGGCCTTGCTCGACAAGGCCACAATCAGATGTGTCCACTTGATCTGGACAGCGTTTTGCATGGACTGTGCCATGATGCACTCGATTGGCGCCAATCAAAATTTTCAGCGCGCACTGGGCGGTGGGTTCGACCCTGTGACAATGACTCCAGACACCCCTGTGGGCAATCCGAGATGGATTGGACTGGTCTGGGCCTCGGTTGCGGCGCAACGCAAGATTGGGGTCAGCTCGAGGCCCGGTCGCGAATCCCGGTTGCCCTCGCGATGCGCTACACTGAATCGAGAGGAGCGCCTGCTGCGTGGCAGCGGATTGGTCGTCTCCAAACGCGGGGTGAGCGTCGATGGATCCATTGAAAACCTTCTGGCGGCGAGGGATCTGGTTGGTCTGCATCAGCCTGCTGCTCGTCGCCTGTAGCGGACAGCCGCACAAGCCGCCGGCGATGCTCGCGCTCGAGATCGAGGCGACCGCCGACCTGAATCTCGGGCCGGGTGGGCAGCCCTTGCCGGTGGTGCTGCGCATCTATGATCTCGAGCGCCAAGGAGGGTTCATGGGTGCCGATCTCTATGCGCTGCTCGACAACGAAGCGGCGCTGCTGGGTCCGGATCTGATCGCGCGCGAGGAGCTGATGCTGCGTCCGAGTCAGCGTCTGCGCAGCGCGCGCCCCTTGGATCCCAAGGCGGCCTATCTGGGTGTCCTGGCCGCCTATCGCGACATCGATCGCAGCCGTTGGCGGGCGGTGGTGCCGTTGCGGGCGGGTCAGGACAATGCCATCCGCATCGTCGTCGGGGCCGCGGCCGTCTCGGCCTATGCGCAATAGGAGCCGCTGCCCGTGTGGGACAACAAGATACTCTGGTCGGAAGGACTGTTCTTGCAGCCACACCATTTCCAGCAGCACGACCGCTGGGTGGAGCACCTGGTCGCGGCCAAGGCGGGGCTGGGTCAGCCGGCGCCCTGGGGGCTCGCGCGCCTGGCGATCGATCCGCAGCTGCTCGGACTCGGGACCTTTGCGCTGACCGAGGTCGCTGGTCTCTTGCCGGATGGTACGGCGTGCGATGCCCCGCTGAGCGATCCGCTGCCCGCGCCTTTGCAGCTCGATGACTCGGCCGCCGGTCAGACCATCTATCTGGCGCTGCCCTTGCGGCGGACCGGGGCCGCCGAGAGCGGGGGGGCCGAGCGTCAGGAGACGGGGCTGCGGTATCGCATCGGCGAGCTGACGGTCCGTGACAATGCCGCGGGCGCGGATACCGAGACACTGCTCGAGATCGGGCGATTGGATCTGCGTCTGATGCTGGAGCGCGAGGCGCGCGATGGTTTTGCCTGTTGTGGGGTTGCGCGGGTGCTGGAGTGCCGCGCGGATCGCGAGCTGGTGCTCGATCGCGCCTATATCCCGCCCTGTCTCGACTATCGGGTCGGCGCGCGCTTGACCGATCTGCTCGAGGAGCTCTTGGGTCTGCTGCATCGACAGGCCGAGTCGCGCGCCCGCCGCGTGCGTGGTGTCGGACGTGGTGGGGTCGCGGATTGGGCCGATTTCTTGCTGCTGCAGCTGATGAACCGGGCCGAGCCGCTGCTGTCGCACCTGCTGCGCATTCGCGGTCTGCATCCCGAGACGCTCTTTCGTGAGCTGCTCGGTCTGGCCGGCGAGCTCGCCACCTTCGCCAGCGAGACCAAGCGGCCACCCGAGTTTCCCGCCTACCGGCACGATGACCTGGACGCGACCTTCACCCCGCTGAGCGAGCGGCTGCGCGAGTATCTGGGCCGCGAATATGTGGAGCGCGCCATCGCCATCCCGATCCAGGAGCGTCAGTTCGGTTTTCGGGTCGCGCTGGTGGCGGATCGCTCCTTGCTCGCCACGGCGCGCTTCGTGCTGGCCGCGCAGGCGAGTCTCGACTCGCAGATCCTGCGCGCCCGCTTCCCGGCGCAATGCAAGATCGGACCCGTGGAGCGCATCCAGGAGTTGGTGAAACTGGCGCTGCCGGGGATCGCACTCAGGTCGATGCCCACCCCGCCGCTGGAGATCCCCTATCATGCCGGCTTCGATTATTTCGAGCTGGACCGTGGCAGTGAATTCTGGACTGAGCTGGCGGGTGGCGGTGGCTTGGGTCTGCACATCGGCGGGGAGTTTCCTGGGTTGGTGCTCGAGCTCTGGGCGATTCGCGAGTAGGCCGTGACCACCGCAGATCCATTCGACTTCCCCGAGGATGCCGGTGCCACCGTCATTCGACCGATGCCGGGCGGTCGCCGGCCTGCGGTGGCGGCGCCGCGACCGCCACCGCCACCGCGCAGCGGCCTGCCCAGCGGCGGCATCGCGCTCGCTCCGGGCCTGGGCATGGCCAATCCACTGCTCGCCTGCGCACTCGGGGTCTTGACCTTGGCCGCGCAGCTGCGTGGCACGGTCGCCCATCCGGATCCCGCGGGTCTGCGCGAGGGACTGGTCCGACAGATGCGCGACTTCGAGACCTGCGCGCGGGCCAAGGGCCTGATCGACGCGGTGGTGCTGCCAGCGCGCTACGTGCTCTGCGCGCTCGTCGATGAGGCGGTCCTCGACACCCCCTGGGGGGCCGAGAGCATCTGGGCCAATCAGGGCCTCCTGATCAGTTTCCACAACGAGACCTGGGGCGGTGAGAAGTTCTTCACCGCGCTCGATCGACTGCTCGCCTATCCGAGCGGCAATCTGATCCTGCTGGAGCTGATGTATCTCTGTCTGGCGCTCGGCTTCGAGGGCCGTTACCGCTTGCGTCCCGATGGTCGCGCCCAGCTCGAGCGCATTCGCGAGCAGCTCTTTCAGACCATCCGCGGCCAGCGTGGCGATCCCGAGCCCGAGCTCTCGCCACGCTGGCAAGGGGTCGCCCCGCGGCGCGATCCGCTGATCCAGCAGTTGCCACTCTGGGTCTTCGGCGCGGTCGTCGGGCTCCTGCTGGTCGGTCTGTTCGCCTGGCTGAGCTTTGCGCTCAATCAGCGCTCGGACCCGGTCTATCTGGACCTGAGCCGACTCGACCAGGGGCTGGATGTGGTGATCGAGCGGCCACGTCCGCCGGTGGCCGAGTCGCCACGGCCCGCGGTGACACCCGCGCCGCTGACCTTGCGCCTGCTGCTCGCCGAGGAGATCGCCGCGGGCGTGCTGGAGGTGGTGGATCGTCCCGAGGGTCAGACCGTCATCATCCAGGGCGATGCGCTCTTCGCCTCCGCCAGCAGCCAGATCGCCCCCGCCGTCGAGCCCCTGCTGCGACGCATCGGCGCGGCGCTCGCCCGCTTGCCGGGCGCGATCCTGGTCACGGGTCATTCCGATAGCGTCCCCATCAAGACACTGCGTTATCCCTCCAACTGGCATCTCTCGCAAGAGCGCGCGGCACGCGTCGCCCAGTTGATCGGCGAGGTGATCGGCGAGCCTGGGCGGGTCAGCGCCGAGGGTCGCGCCGAGAGCGAGCCGCGCATCCCCGAGGATCCTCGGGATGCCCGCAATCGCCGGGTCGAGATCACGCTGCTGGCGCCGCTGCCCAAGGGTGGGAGCGACGCGATCGCCGGTGTACGGCCATGAATCGATTGCGGACCTGGCTCACCGCGCGCTGGCTGCTGACCCTGCTGGGCACGCTCGCCCTGGCGCTCTTGATCTGGATCCTGGGGCCCTTGATCGGCTTCGCGGGCGCCGAGCCCCTGGCCAGCCCGACGCCGCGCTGGATCGCGATCGGCGTGCTGCTTGGCCTCTGGGGAGTGACCAGGATCCTGGTGCTGGCGCGCTCACAGTGGCGCAATCGGCGCTTGATCGATCAACTGGCCGCGGCGCCGGCCGAGACGCCCGATCCGGCGCAGCTGGCGAGCGCTGAGGAGCTGCAGATGCTGCGCGAGCGCTTCGACACCGCGCTCGGGGTGCTGCGCAAGGCGGAGGGTCGGCATCGCCTCGGAGGTCGCTGGCTCGCTCAACTGCCCTGGTATCTCATCATCGGTCCGCCCGGCTGCGGCAAGACGACCGCGCTGCTCAATTCGGGTCTGCGCTTCCCGCTCGCCGATCGCTTGGGTCAGGATGCCGTGCGGGGGGTCGGCGGCACCCGCAGCTGCGACTGGTGGTTCACCGACGAGGCGGTGTTGATCGACACCGCCGGACGCTACACCACGCAGGATAGCTACGAGCAGGTCGACAGCGCCGCCTGGCAGGGCTTTCTGCAGCTGCTGAAGAAACATCGGCCACGCCGCCCCATCAATGGCGTGCTGGTGGCCATGAGCCTGGCCGATCTGATGGAGCTGGATCAGCGCGAGCGCGCGGCGCGTCTAGGGGCGATCCGCCAACGCGTCCAGGAGATCTGTCAGACCTTCGGGATCGCCATTCCGGTGTATCTGATCTTCATGAAGGCCGATCTCGTCGCGGGGTTCATGGAGTTCTTCGCCGACCTCGACACGGTGGGGCGCGAGCAGGTCTGGGGCACCACCTTCGAGATCGATCCACAAGCCCCGGCGGGGCCGACGCTCGCGGGACTCTCGTCCGATCTCGGGGTGTTGCTGGAGCGTCTCGATCAGCGACTCTTGATGCGTCTGGAGCAGGAGCGCGAGCCTGGCAAGCGGGCGCTGGTGCTGAGCTTCCCGCGCCAACTCGGCGCCTTGGCCGAGTCCATCGAGCAGGTCGCGCGCGAGCTCTTCGCGCCCTCGCGCCTGGAGATCCACCCATTGCTGCGCGGTCTCTATCTGACCAGCGCGACCCAGGTCGGGACCCCGATCGACCGGGTGCTCGGCGCCTTCGCCGGCCAGTTCGGTCTGGCGCGGCAGGGTCCCTTGCCGTTCAAGGGGACCGGCAAGAGTTTTTTCATCACCCGTCTGCTGCGCGATCTGGTGTTCGCCGAAGCGGCCCTGGCCGGACTCAACCCGCGCCTGGAGCGGCGCCGGCGCTGGTTGAGACGGGGCGCCTACGCGGCGGTCGGGGGTCTGTCCCTGCTCGCCGCCGCGCTCTGGATCGGCAGTGCCGCACGCAGTCTCGACTATATCGACACCATGGCGCAACGGCTGGTCGAGATCGAGGCACAGATCGACGCGCTCCCGCTCGCCGAGCCCAATCCGCTCGGTGTGCTGCCGCTCTTGGATGCCGCGCGGCGCATCACCGCGGCGGATGCCGAGCAGGCCGGGCCGCGTCACCTGACCATGGGTTGGGGGCTCGATCAGAGCGGCAAGCTCGGCTCTCAGGCCGAGCGCGCCTATCGGCGCATCCTGGTGAAGGCACTGTTGCCGCGGGTGACCCTGCGTCTGGAGGAACAGATCCGCGGGGCGGGTGGTGATCCGGACTATCTCTACGATATCTTGCGGATCTATCTGATGCTCGAGAGCGATGCGCACTATGACGGCGCGGCGATCCAGTATTGGGTCGGTCGCGATTGGCAGGGCAGTCTGCCGCGTGAGACCAGCGCCGAGCAGCAGGAGTCGCTGCGCGATCATCTGGCGGTGCTGCTCGCGCGCCGTCCCAGCCCACTGCCACTCGCGCTCGACGGGGCGTTGGTCGCCGAGGCGCGCGCGCTCCTCGCGCGCACCCCGATGGAGGAGCGTGTCCATGCTCGGCTCCAGTCCGATGGGCTCGATCTGGCGCTGCCCGACTTCAGCATCAGCGACGCCGCCGGTGACTATGCCAAGCTGGTCTTGACGCGCCGCAGTGGCCGTCCGCTCAATCAAGGGGTCCCCGCGCTCTACACCTACGAGGGCTATCATCGCGGCTTCATGCCGACCACCAACCGGCTCATCGCCGAGGCCGCCGCGCAGTCCTGGGTCATTGGGCCGACGGCCGGCGCCATGGACCAGGCGCGGGTACTGGAGGGGGTGCGGGCACGCTATCTGCGGGACTACGCCGACCAATGGGCGGACTTGCTCGATGATCTGGAGCTGGTGGCGGTGCGCGATCTGCACCATGCCGCCGAGGTCGCGCGCATCCTGGCCGATCCTGAGTATTCTCCACTGGCGCGTCTACTGACCGCCGTGGCGCGACAGACCGAGCTCGACCGTGTTCCGGAGGAGACGCTCGCGCAGACTGCCGGGGCGCTCGAGGGGTTCAGGCAGCGCGTGGAGCGTTATTTCGGCGAGCCCGCCCCGGACGTCGCCAGCCAGGAGCAACCGGAGATGGCGGTGACGCGGCGCTTCGCTTGGCTCCATGACCTGGTGCGCGCGGACGAGCAGCGCCAGGCGCCGCTGGAGCGGACGCTGCTGGCATTGGGCCAGCTGCAGCTGCATCTTCAGGCGGTGGCCACCGCGGCGAGCAGTGGACGCGGGGGGTTGGTGCCGGGCGAGAGCGCGGAGATCCGCGACGCCAAGGCGTTGGCCGCGCGCCTCCCGGCGCCGCTCGGGCCGCTGCTCGCGACCCTGGCGCAGGATAGCGCCAACATCATCTCCGGCGGGGCGCGCGCCCAGCTCAACACCATCTGGACCGCCGAGGTGCTTCCCTTCTGCCGCGAGGCGATCCACGATCGTTATCCATTCGTGGCGGGCAGCGCGCGTGAGACCACACTGCACGACTTCGGGCGGGTGTTTGGCCCCGGTGGCTTGCTGGATGGGTTCTTCAAGGCGCACCTGGCGCCCATCGTCGACACCACCTCGCCGGCGTGGCGCTGGGTCGATGCGAGCGTCGGGATCCCGGACACGGTGCTGGCGCAGCTGCAACGCGCGGCGGTGATCCGCGAGGCCTTCTTCATGAGCGGGGGGCAGACCCCAGTGGTCGAGTTCGAGCTGCAGCCCCGGGCCATGGACACCCGGGTCGATCAGCTGATCCTCGACCTCGGAGGCCAGATCCTCGATTATCGTCATGGTCCCCTGCGGACCCAGCGCATGCGCTGGCCGCCTCCGGATGGTCCAGCGCGCGCGCGGCTGGTCTTCGTCGATACCAGTGGTGGTGGGCCAAGCCTGAGCGAGGAGGGGCCTTGGGCCTGGTTCCGGATGCTCGATCGCGCCCAGCTCAAGGCGACCGACCAGGCCGAGCGTTTCCAACTCACACTGGAGGTCGCGGGCATGTGGGCACGTTTCGAGCTACGCGCGATCAGCGTGCGCAACCCGTTCAATCTCGGCGAGCTGCGGGGGTTCGAGTGTCCGGGACGTCTCTGAATCAGACCTCGAGTCGCTCGGCCGGCTTCTATGGGAAGCTCCCGATGGCGGGCGATTTCGTCACCCGGCGCTTGCCCGCGGAGCTCCTCCAGCCGTGGGATCGCTGGCTGAGCGAGTCGTTGTCCGCGAGTCGCGCCCAGTTGGGCGAGCACTGGCTCGAGGTCTATCTGACCAGTCCCTTCTGGCGCTTCGTCCTGACCCCAGGGGTCGCGGGGCAGGGGGCCTGGGCGGGGGTCCTGATGCCGAGCGTGGATCGGGTGGGTCGTTATTATCCCCTGACCCTGGCCTGCCCATTGGCGCGTCGAGTCGATCCCTGGCGCGTGCTCACGGATGGCGACTGGTTCGCGCGTGCCGAATCGACGCTGGCCGCGGCGCTCGATGGGTCCTGCTCGGTCGAGGGATTCGACGCACTGGTCCTTGCGCTGGATCCGCCCGCAGCCGCTCGGGTGGCGCCCGCCGAGACCCCCGACACGGCGCTTGCGCGCGCCACCGCGTGGCGTCTGGAGATGGCCTCGCCCCAGGCCCTGGCCGCCGTCTATCCGGACCTGCTCCACCGCGCCTTGCAACAGGTCTTTTGTGCCTACAGCCTCTGGTGGACGCGGGGCTCCGCGCGGGTTGCGCCCTCCTGTCTAGTGTGTCAGGGTCTGCCGCCGAGCGACGGATTCAGCGCGCTCATCGACGGCGACTGGTCGGGCGAGGCCTGGTGGGGGCTCGATCCGGGGACGCTGGGCACCCTGGTCACGGAGGGGCGCTGATGGGCGCGGGCGCGCAGCCAGTGCGCTGGCGCTCGGGTGCCGCGTCCGACCGTGGCGCGGTGCGTGCCGTCAACCAGGATGCCTATCTGGATCGTCCCGACCTGGGGCTCTGGGTGGTCGCCGATGGGATGGGTGGGCATGCGCGTGGCGAGCGGGCGAGCCGCTTGCTGGTCGATCGGCTGGCTGGCATCGGACACCAGACACTGCTTGGAGTGGCGGTGGCCAGCATCCGCCGGGTGCTCCGCGAGGTCAACGCGCAGCTGCGACTGGAGGCGAGCGCGCAGGATCAAGGGGTGATCGGCAGCACCGTCGTGGCGCTGGTCGCGGTCGCGTCGCATGGCGCGCTCCTCTGGGCCGGTGACAGCCGTGCCTATCGGCTGCGCGATGGTCAGTTGGTGCAGCTCACCGTCGACCACACCCATGTCCAGCTGCTGGTGGCCAGGGGGATGCTCACACCGGAGCAGGCCGCGCGTCATCCGCTCGCGAGTGTCTTGGTGCGCGCGGTCGGCGGCTCCGCCGAGCTGGAGCTGGATTGTCAGATCGAGTCGCTCAGGGCCGGTGATCGTCTGCTCTTGTGCAGTGATGGATTGGTGAATGAATTGAGTCTGGAGCAGATCATCGAGCACCTCGCTGGGACCACGCCCGCCGCCATCGCCACGGCCCTGGTCGCGGCCGCCGTCGCCGCTGGCGGGCGCGACAATGTCACCGTGATCGTCGTGGATGTCGAGCCGGCCCCCGGTGGGCAGCGCGCGTTGGGTGCTTGATGGCGCGTCGTCCCGCCGCCCCAGCACCAGCCTCGCCAGCACCATCCGCCAAGCCCGCCGCCGCGGACGTGCCAGCGGCCGCGGCGCCAGCCGCGGCCTCACGCCCCGCGGTCAAGCGCGCCGCCCCGCGTCGCCCACGCAAACGGGCGAGCCCGCCGCCACCCACGCCGCTCGCGCGCATCCAGCGCATCCTGCGCCGTGGCGCGATCGCCGCGCGCGATCTCGCCATCGGCTTGGTCCTGATCGGGGCCATCTCCTTTCTGCCGGAGACGCTCACCGCGACCTGGTCGCACTATTCGCAGCGCGCCGTCCTGATCGCGCGCGACATCCGTGTGTTGCTCTTCGATGCCAGCACCGCCATGTTCGGCGCGTTGGGGATCCGCTGGCGCCCTGGTCTGTCGGGGAGTCACTTGCCCGCTGTCCCGCGCGACGAGTCGGCGGTGCGCGCGGCACTCTTCGGCCAAGTCCATGCCGACCGGCGGGTCACCTTCTTCTGTGGCTGCGTCTATGACGCGCGCGGTCAGGTGGATCTCGCCAGTTGTGGATTGGCGGCGCTCAGCGACAGCACCCGCGCCGCGCGGCTCGAGGCCGAGCGGGTCGTGTCATTGGAGCAGATCGGGGCCGGACGCCCCTGTTGGAGCGAACCCTCGTCCATCGCGCGCTGCACCACCCGGCAAGGCGGCCTGCTCTCCTCGGCGCAGTGCTGCGCGCGCGTCGATCCACATTTTGTCGCGGCCGGACATGATCTACACAACCGGCTACCGGCGGTCGGGGTGTTCAGTGCCGCGCGCGCCAGTCATGCCTGGGGCGAGCTGACCTCCGGCCCGCGCCTGAGCGCCTGTGCAATCCGGCTCGATCCGATCCTGCGCCGGGTGGAGCCGCCAGCGCCGACGCGTGGCGACATCGCGCGCATCATCCTCTACATGCGCGACACCTATGGCCTGCTGCTCGCCGAGCGCGATGAGCGACTCTACGCGGACTGGAACAATGCCGATCCGCCCGATGCCAGTGAGCTGGAGCGCAACCGGCGCATCCGCCGCTTGCAGGGACTCGGCAACCACTATGTCGAGGATTATCGCTGGCTGTGACGGCGCGTCCGCCGACCCCGAGCGCGCCCCTGGACATCCGCACCCTGGCGCTCAATAGCGGTTGGCGTGTGCCCAGAGCGGACCCTCCTGCATCGCCGCGATCTGCTCGCGCAGCTGCAGGATGTGGTCCTGCCAGAAGCGATGACCGCTGAACCAGGGGAAGGCGGCGGGGAAGGCCGGGTCTTCCCAGCGGCTGGCCAGCCAGTCGGCATAATGGATAATGCGCAGCGTGCGCAGTGCCTCGATCAGGTGCAGCTCGCGCTCGTCGAAGGTCTGGAAGTCCTCGTAACCGCTCAGGACGGCGTCGAGCTGTTGGCTCATCTCCGCGCGCTCGCCCGCGAGCAGCATCCAGAGATCCTGGATTGCCGGGCCCATGCGGGCATCGTCGAAATCGACGAAATGCGCGCCGCCATCGGTCCAGAGCAGATTGCCCCGGTGACAGTCGCCATGCAGTCGGATGAGCGCGATGTCGCCGGCGCGGTCATAGCAGGCGCGCACCCCATCGAGTGCCTCGTCCACGACGCTGGTGTAGGCGGGTAGCAGCTCGGTCGGGATCCAGCGCTCGGCCAGCAGATGGTTGCGTGGCAGGATGCCGAATGACTCGCAGTCGAGCGTCGGACGATGCTTGAAGGGTGCGATGGCGCCGATCGCGTGGATGCGCCCAAGCAGCCGGCCGAGCGATTCGAGCACACTGGGGTCCTCCAGCTCGGGGGCCCGACCGCCGCGTCGTGGTGTCAGCGAGAAGCGATATCCGGCATGGGTGTGCAGGGTCGCCCCGGCGATGCGCAGGGGCGGGACGGCGGGGATCTCGTGCTCGGCCAATTGCTGCACGAAGGCGTGCTCCTCGAGGATCGCCGCGTCGCTCCACCGCCCTGGACGGTAGAACTTCGCGATCAGTGGCGGCGCGTCCTCGATGCCGACCTGATAGACCCGGTTCTCGTAGCTGTTGAGTGCAAGCAGGCGCCCGTCGGTCGGCAGGCCCAGCTGCTCGATCGCGGCGAGCACCAGATCGGGTCCGAGTGCGGCGTATGGGGTCTGAATCGGGGGTATCATGAAGCGCATTGTAATGCGGATTCGGCCGCATGGGCGGTCGAAACGCGCTGCGCACTGGGGGCGACGATGCGACGAGCGATCCTATTCTGGGCGGGCCTGAGTCTGTTGTGTGGCACGTTGGCGCGGGCCGAGGCGACACGCTTCTTCGCCCTGGGTGATCTGCCTTACAAGACGGCGGAGGAGGCGCAGTTGAGCGCGCTCTTCGACCAGGCCGTCGCCGGGGGCAGCCCTTTTCTGGTCCACGTCGGGGACATCAAGTCAGGGGGCTCGCCCTGCACCGATGCGCAGCTGAGCAGGATCGCGGAAATCTTTCGCGGCCAACCGGTGCCCGTGGTCTACACGCCAGGTGACAATGAGTGGACCGATTGCCATCGTCTCAGCGCGGGCGCCAAGGATCCACGCGAGCGCTTGGCGCGACTGCGCGAGCTGTTCTTCGCCGATCCCGAGGTGCTGCGGCTCGATCGGCTGGGCGCCCGGGTGGCGGCTGGGGGCGACGGGCCGGCCTATCCCGAGCAGGTGGCCTTCATGCACTCAGGGATCCTTTTCGTGACGCTCCACGTCGTCGGCAGCAACAACGGTCATCGATCGGGCGACGCGGCGGCCATCGCCGAATTCACCGCGCGCGAGGCCGCGACCCGGCGCTGGCTCGCGCAGGCGCTCGAGCAGGCCAAGGCACAGGAGGCCTTGGCCATGGTCCTGTTCTTCCAGGCCAATCCGCAATTCGAGCTGGCGCGTCCGGCGCGCGGCTTCGTCGGTCTGCGCGAGTCGCTGATCGAATTGCTCGACCGTTATCCTGGACCTGTGCTGGTGATCCATGGCGACACCCACAATTTCCAGCACAACCAGCCGTTGCGCGATGCGCGCACTGGGCGGACCATCGAGCGTTTCGTGCGCGTGGAGGTGCCAGGCTCACCGCGCATCGGTGGGGTCTGGATCAGCATCGATGCGAGCGCCGAGACCCCCTTCAGGGTCGAGCTCGTGGATCTGCTCGCGCGCGATCCGATCACTCCATAGGCCGTCCCGGTGTGCCTCGCGGTCAGCACTCACGCGCTCGGAGCGCGGGCGATCGCGCGCGCGTCATGAGGCTGCGCTGCAACGTTGCGCCGCTCGATGGCACGGCGTCGATTGAGCTTAAGTGATCCGCCGTTTATCCTTGCCCGATCATTTCAGCCGTGAGGTTAGACCCATGGGTGGCAAGACCCTCTATGACAAACTTTGGGACGCGCACGTCGTCGAGCTCGACGAGAACGGCGCGGCCTTGCTCTATATCGATCGTCAGCTCGTCCATGAGGTGACCTCGCCACAGGCCTTCGAGGGGCTGCGCCTGGCCGGGCGCAAGCCGTGGCGAGCTTCGTCTCATCTGGCGGTGCCGGATCACAATGTCCCGACGCGTGATCTGCATCTGGGGATCACGGATCCGGTCTCGCGTATCCAGGTGGAGACGCTCGATCGGCATTGCAGCGACTTCGGGATCACGCTCTTTCGCATGAATGATCCGCGTCAGGGGATCGTGCATGTGATCGGCGCGGAGCAGGGCTTCACCCTGCCGGGCGCGACCCTGGTCTGCGGTGATTCGCACACCTCGACCCATGGCGCCTTCGGGGCCCTCGCCTTCGGGATCGGGACCTCCGAGGTCGAGCATGTCCTGGCGACCCATACGCTGACCCAACGCAAGTCCAAGTCCTTCTTGATCAGTGTCGACGGTCAAGTCGGGCCGGGCGTGACCGCCAAGGACATCGTGCTCGCCATCATCGGCACCATCGGCACCGCCGGTGGAACCGGGGCGGTGATCGAGTTCGCTGGCGAGGCGATCCGCGCGCTCTCCATGGAGGGGCGCATGACGGTCTGCAACATGGCCATCGAGGCGGGCGCGCGGGCCGGTCTGATCGGGGTCGACGAGAAGACCATCGAGTATCTGCGTGGCCGCCCCTATGCCCCTCGGGGTGAGCTCTTCGAGCAGGCCGCCGCGCACTGGCGCACCCTGGTGAGCGATCCGGACGCGGTGTTCGATCGGGTGCTGCACCTGGATGCCGCGACGATCCAGCCGCAGGTGACGTGGGGCACCTCGCCCGAGATGGTGGTGGCGGTGGACGGCAAGGTGCCTGATCCGGCGCGCGAGCCCGATCCGGTCAAGGCCGACGGGATGCGACGTGCCCTGGCCTACATGGGGTTGACGCCGGGGACCCCGATCCAGGAGATCGAGCTGGACAAGGTGTTCATCGGTTCTTGCACCAACTCGCGCATCGAGGATCTGCGCGCCGCGGCCGCCGTGCTGAAGGGTCGGCGGGTCGCGCCGAACATTCGTCTCGCGCTGGTCGTGCCTGGCTCGGGTCTGGTCAAGGCGCAGGCCGAGGCCGAGGGCCTGGATCGGATCTTCACCGAGGCTGGATTCGAATGGCGCGAGCCCGGTTGCTCAATGTGCCTGGCCATGAACGCCGACCGGCTCGAGCCGGGTGAGCGCTGTGCCTCGACCTCCAACCGCAACTTCGAGGGGCGGCAGGGGCAGGGGGGACGCACCCATCTGGTCAGTCCGGCCATGGCCGCCGCCGCGGCCGTGTCGGGTCACTTCGTCGATGTGAGGACCCTGTGATGGAGCCCTTCGAGAATTTCACCGGACGCGTGGCACCCTTGGATCGCGCCAACGTCGACACCGATGCCATCATCCCCAAGCAGTTCCTCAAGAGCATCAAGCGCACCGGGTTCGGCCCCTATCTGTTCGACGAGCTGCGGTATCTGGATCGCGGCGAGCCGGAGATGGATTGCACCCATCGGCCGCTCAATCCGGAGTTCGTCCTCAATGATCCGCGCTATCAAGGGGCCAGCATCCTGCTGGCGCGCGAGAACTTCGGGTGCGGCTCATCGCGCGAGCACGCGCCCTGGGCACTGGCCGACTATGGGTTTCGTGTCATCATCGCCCCGAGCTTCGCGGACATCTTCTACAACAACTGCTTCAAGAACGGCTTGTTGCCGATCGTGCTCCCCGCGGAGACCGTCGACAGGCTCTTTGCGAGCGCCCATGGTGCCGAGGCGCTGCGCATCTCGGTGGATCTGCCGGGTCAGGTGCTGACCCTCGAGACGGGTGAGTGCATCCCGTTCGAGCTGGATGCCGGCAACAAGCGACGCTTGGTCGAGGGCTTGGACGACATCGGCCTGACCCTGCAGCAGGCCGACGCCATTCGTGCCTATGAAACGCGCCGTCGCCGCGAGGCGCCCTGGCTGTTCCTGACACCAGACCAATGAGCCGCGGCCGAGCGGGCGAACGCTCGGCCGGATCGCTGACGGGGGCGATGGCGGCGAGTCGCCCGTTCGATCCGGCTCACCGCGCCGATTCATCTTCATACGGTTGATAGCGAGCAACTCATGACATTGAGCAAGAAAGTTCTGGTCCTGGCTGGGGATGGGATCGGCCTGGAGATCGTGGCCGAGGCGGTGAAGGTGTTGCGCGCGCTCCAGGCCGCGGGGTCGATCGAGGTCGAGCTGGAGGATGCGCTGGTCGGCGGCGCGGCCTACGATGCCGTGGGTGATCCACTGCCCGAGGCGACCATGGCGGCGGCGCGGGCTGCCGATGCCGTGCTGCTCGGCGCGGTGGGCGGACCCAAGTGGGAGCCGCTGCACATCTCCAAGCGGCCCGAGAAGGGCCTGCTCGGTCTACGCGCGGGCCTGGGTCTGTTCGCCAACCTGCGCCCGGCCATCCTCTATCCGCAGCTGGCCGAGGCCTCCACGCTCAGGTCTGAGGTGGTCTCCGGGCTCGACATCATGATCGTGCGCGAGCTCACCGGGGGCATCTATTTCGGTCAGCCACGCGGGATCGAGACCCTGCCCGGGGGTGAGCGTCGGGGCTTCAACACGCTGGTCTACTCCGAATCCGAGATCGAGCGGATCTGTCGCACCGCCTGCGAGATCGCCATGAAGCGCGATCGGCGCGTCTGCTCGGTGGACAAGGCCAACGTGCTCGAATCCACCGAGCTGTGGCGCGAGGTCGCGACGCGCACCGCGCGCGACTATCCCGAGATCACATTGACCCACATGTATGTCGACAACGCCGCCATGCAGCTGGTGCGCGCGCCCAAGCAGTTCGATGTCATGGTGACCACCAACATGTTCGGCGACATCCTCTCGGACTGCGCGGCGATGCTGACCGGCTCCATCGGGATGCTGCCCTCGGCGGCCCTGAATGCCGCGGGGCAGGGGATGTACGAGCCGATCCATGGCTCGGCCCCGGACATTGCCGGTCGCGGTGTGGCCAATCCATTGGCCACCATCCTCTCGGTAGCCATGATGCTGCGTTACTCGTTGGGCGCGCCGGCGGCGGCCGAGCGCGTCGAGCAGGCGGTTTCCCGAGTGCTTGACCAAGGATTGCGCACCGCTGACATCATGTCCGACGGGATGCGTCAGGTGGGCACCGCCGAGATGGGCGATGCGGTGGTCGCGGCACTGTGAGACGCGCGCCGGTGGGCCAAGCCATTGTGAAGATTGCGGAGTAGATCCATGAAGCGTGTTGGTTTGATTGGTTGGCGGGGTATGGTCGGCTCGGTCCTCATGGATCGCATGCGCGCCGAGGGTGATTTCGAGCGGATCCCGGAGGCGGTGTTCTTCACCACCTCGCAGGTGGGGCAGCCGGGTCCGGACGTGGGGCAGGGTGCCCGTCCACTCGAGGATGCCGAATCGATCGAGGCCTTGCGCGAGATGGACCTGATCCTCTCCTGTCAGGGCGGGGACTACACCAAGGCGGTTCATCCCAAGCTGCGCGCGAGCGGCTGGAGCGGCTACTGGATCGATGCGGCCTCGGCGCTGCGCATGGAGCCGAATGCCACCATCATCCTGGATCCGGTCAACCGCTCGGTGATCGATCGCGCGCTGGAGCAAGGACAGCGTGATTTCATCGGCGGCAATTGCACCGTCAGTCTCATGCTGATGGCCATTGGTGGGCTGTTCCGGGAGGGGCTGGTCGAGTGGATCAGCGCCATGACCTATCAGGCCGCCTCGGGCGCGGGCGCGAAGAACATGCGCGAGCTGCTCGCTCAGATGGGGGCCTTGCACGGCGCGGTGGCGCCCTTGCTGGACGATCCGGCCTCCGCCATCCTCGAGATCGATCGGCGGGTCACGCAGGTCATGCACGGCGCGGACTTTCCGCGGGCCAATTTCGGCGTGCCCCTGGCCGGGAGCCTCATTCCCTGGATCGATACCCAGCTGCCGAACGGTCAGAGCCGCGAGGAGTGGAAGGGGATGGCCGAGACCAACAAGATCATCGGACGCGAGGGTGACCCGGTGCCGATCGATGGTCTGTGCGTGCGGGTCGGGGCCATGCGCTGTCACAGTCAAGGCTTGACCATCAAGCTGACGCGCGACTGCTCGCTCGCCGAGATCGAGTCGATCATCGCCTCCTCCAACGACTGGGTGAGCCTGATCGAGAACGATCGCCAGCAGACCGTTGATGGGCTGTCCCCGTCGGCCGTGACCGGAACCCTGCGCATTCCGGTCGGGCGGGTGCGCAAGATGAACCTGGGCGATCGTTACCTGAGCGCCTTCACGGTGGGTGATCAGCTGTTGTGGGGCGCGGCCGAGCCTTTGCGCCGGATGCTTGGGATCCTGCTCTGAGGCTGATCGCACCGCCGCGCGCTCCTTGTGCTTGGTCTCCTCGCGACCATCGACTATAGTCAGCCTTTGATTGCTCGCGCGGCGGTGCGCGCTGGCGATGTGCGATGTCCGGCGCGACGACACGACCCCTGGTCGCCGGCAGCGTGCGCCTGGGGTGGCTCTTGCAATGGATGTCTGGATCATGGGCGCCGTGACCCCAACGGCGAGATCACCAGAGTCATTTCGTGTGGACGGCGGCGTGCTGCCGTCCGCCGACGAGGGTACGGGATGGTGCGCGCTAGCTTTGTTGGGTTGACGGTTCTGCTGAGCCTCTTCGCGCTCGATGCCGCCGCGCTTGGGCTCGGCGGCATGCGCGCCGAATCAGCGCTCAATCAACCGTTCCTCGCTGAGATCGATCTCATCGATGTCAAGGGCGATGAGCTCGATACCATTCGCGTGACCCTGGCCTCGCCCGAGGACTTTGCCCTGTCCGGTGTCGAGCGTCTCCAGTTTCTCAGCCAGCTGTCCTTCCAGCCCGGCCTGTCGGCCCGCGGCGATCCGGTGATCCGTGTCACCAGCCGCGAGCCGATCCGCGAGCCCTTCGTCGACTTGCTGCTGCAGGTGCTCTGGCCAGGCGGCAAGCTGATCAGACACTACACCGCCCTGCTCGATCCACCCACTGACACGCGGGGCGCGGCCAGACCAGCCGGCGGGGCGTCCGCCCGTCCAGCGACGCCGACCCCGTCACCAGCGCCGCGGCCGGCGCCAGTGCGCCCGGCCGCGGCGCCCGAGCCCACGCCGGCGCTGAGCGCGGCGATCGAGCGCGAGCTCCAGCTGGCCTTGGAGACGAGCCAGGAGGCACGGGCCCAGGTCGAGCGCTTGCAGCTGCGTGTCCAGGATCTGGAGAAACAGCTTGCCGAAACGACGGCGGAGCTGAGGATGCGTGATGCCGAGCGCGCGCGGCTTGCCGTCGCGCCACCCGAGCCCAGTCCCACGCGGGTCGAGACGCCTCCCGGCGAGGTCGCGGCGCGGGAGTCTGCCAGCCCAGCGTCGGTGGTCCCGGATCCGGCCGCGGTCACCGTCGCGGCGAGCCCGGCCCCGCCGGCCGAGTCCAGGCCATCCGCTCCGCGGCCAGCGCCCGTGTCCGAGACCGTGGCCAGCTCGGCCTGGCATGATTATCTGGTCCCACTCGCGGCCATGGCCGCTGTCATGGCCCTCGGGGTGCTGGCCCTGATCTGGCAGGCGGCACGCCGCCGCCGGCGCGCCCTCGAGGTGGAGACAGACTCGGACCTGACGGACGTCGAGCAGGTCACGCCCGAGTCGATCTTGATCCCGCAGCCCTTTGCCGCGCAGGCGGCGGGCGCGAGCGCGCCGCCGCACGCCGGGCGCGAGCGCGCCGAGGCGCGCGGCGAGACACCGAGTGCGCTCGCGGACGGCGCGCCCGCGAGTGGACTCGCGGCCCTGTCGGCCGAGCTGGCCTCGCTGGCGCGGTTCGATGCCGAGACCGAGGAGGCTGATCCACTCTCGGAGGCCGACATCTACGTGGCCTATGGACGTTACAAGGAGGCCGAGGATCTGCTGAAGCGCGAGCTCGAACGCGCGCCCGAGCGTCTCGATATCAAGTTCAAGTTGGCTGAGATTCATGCGGGCAGCGGTGATTCCGCGGCACTGCGGGCCGTGATGGACGAGATCAAGGCATCTGGTGGTGACCGCGCCGAGCCAGAGCAATGGCAGCAGTTGGGCATCATCGCGCTGATGGTCGAGCGCGGTGGACATTGGGATCCGAGCGCCGGGATCTCGATCACCGAGATCTCCGCGGCGCCTCTGGAGGAGCCGCAGTTGGATCTGCCCGAGGAGGATGAGCCGCGGCTGGAGCGGCCCGAGGAGGTCGCAGCGCACACGCCATCCCGTGATGCGGGCGCCGCTGTCGAGGTCGCGGGACGGGAGCCGCCGCCCCTGGAGGAGGTCGCCCCAGTCTCCGTGCAACGCACCGCGCCCCCGCGCCATGAGACGGCGCTCGCGGATGAGCGGATGTCGGCGCGGCAGGACGAGGAGCCGCTGCTGTTGGATGAGGTGACCTTCGACGAGGACGCGCTCGAAGCGCTCATCGCCGGCGCACCCACCCAGCCGCCGGATGGCGGGCCGCTCTCCGCGCCGCGCGTGAGCGCACCCGATGATCTGATCCTGACACTCGATGACCTGAGCGAGGAGGGCGCCTTGGATCTGGATGCGCTGGCCGCGGCTCGAGCCCCGACGCAGGCCGATGGCCAACCAACCGTGCCGACCCCGAGCCAGCCCAGTGATGACATCCTTTTGGGCTCGATCGATCGTGACGTGCTCGATCTGCTCGAGCAAAGGCCATCCAGAGCCTCAACGGATGAGGCTGTCGAAGCATCATCCACGGCAGGTTGGCTGGCCGATTCGAGCATCTGGGACGAGAACGCGACGAAGCTCGACCTCGCGCGCGCCTACCTGGACATGGATGACGCCCAGTCGGCGCGCGAGATCCTCGAGGAGGTGCTGGAGGATGGCAATGAGGCGCAGCGCGCGGAGGCGCGCGAGCTGTTGGCGAGCCTGCGTTGAGCGAGTGGGATCCTGTGGGTGAGCTGAATGGCCGCGCGCGCCAGCGCATCGCGCTCGGTGTCGAATATGACGGCACCGCCTTCCATGGGTGGCAGACCCAAACCGCGGCGCGCAGCGTGCAGACGACCCTGGAGGCCGCGATCGGACGGGTCGCGGATCATCCGGTGCGCATCCAGTGCGCCGGACGGACCGATGCCGGGGTGCATGCCGAGGGGCAAGTGGTGCATTTCGACACGCACGCCCAGCGCTCGGAGCGGTCCTGGGTGCTGGGGGCCAATGTCAATCTGCCGCCCGACGTGGCGGTACGCTGGGCGCGCGCCGTGGATGACTCGTTCCACGCGCGCTTCAGTGCGCTGGCGCGTCACTATCGTTATCTCATCCTGGTCGCGTCGACACGCTCGCCCCTGCGCCGTGACCGCGCGGTTTGGACGCACCGCCGCTTGGATCTCGCGCGCATGCGCGAGGCGGGCCGGGCACTGGTCGGACGGCATGACTTCTCCAGCTTTCGCGCGGTGGCCTGTCAGGCGAAGAGCCCGATCCGGGATCTGCACTATCTGGAGCTGAGCGAGACCGCGGGACTGATCGAGCTGCGCGTCGGGGCGAACGGCTTTCTGCACCACATGGTGCGCAACATCGCCGGGGTCTTGATGAAGATCGGACGCGGTGAGGCCTCCACCGAGTGGACCAGCGAGCTCTTGAGTGCGCGCGATCGGCGTCTCGGCGGAGTCACCGCGCCGCCGCAAGGACTCTATTTCGTCCGCGCCGAATATCCGCCAGTCTTCGACCTGCCGCGTGTGCCCGATGCGCCGCGCTGAGCCTGCGCGCCGCGCTGGCATGCGGCCGCGATGGGCCGCCGAGTATCGATCCTGAATCCATGAGCGTGCCAAACATTCGCCAATCATGAGAACGCGCGTTAAGATCTGTGGTCTGACCCGCCTGGACGACGTGGAAGCGGCGGTGGCCGCGGGCGTCGACGCCGTGGGTCTGGTCTTCCATCCCGCGAGTCCGCGGGCGGTCACGCCCGCGCAGGCCGCGGCCTTGTGTCGGGTCTTGCCGCCGTTCGTGACCGCGGTTGGGCTGTTCGTCGATGCGCCGCCCGAGCAGGTTCGCGCGACTTTGGAGCAGGTGCCGCTGGAGCTGCTGCAATTTCACGGCGATGAGGATCCGCGCTATTGCGCGTCCTTCGCGAGACGCTGGATCAAGGCGATCCGCATGCGCCCGGAGATCGATCTCCAGGCCGAGCGGATGCGTTATGGTGCGGCGGCCGGGTTGCTCCTGGATACCTTCGATCCGGCGCGGGCCGGCGGGACCGGTCGTGCGTTCGACTGGGACCGGATCCCGCGCTCGATGGCCCCATCGATCATCCTGGCGGGGGGCTTGGATCCCGCATCGGTCGGCCTGGCGATCCGCCAAGTCGGCCCGTTCGGGGTCGATGTCAGCGGTGGTGTGGAGGCCGCGAAGGGCATCAAGGATCATGACAAGATTCGCGATTTCATGCAGAAGGTGAATGATGTCGACTGTCTCAGGTCTGCGTTCTAGCGCATCCAGCGACGGGCCGGGCGCGGCTCGCTCCTATCACTGGCCCGATGCCTCGGGTCATTTCGGTCCTTACGGGGGCATGTTCGTCCCCGAGACCCTGATGCATCCGCTCGAGGAATTGCGCGCGGCCTATGAGCGCTATCTGGGCGATCCCGAGTTCCTCGCCGAGCTCGATGCGGATCTGCGCGATTATGTGGGGCGACCCTCGCCCCTCTATCATGCCGAGCGCTGGAGTCGTGAGCTGGGCGGTGCGCAGATCTTCCTCAAGCGCGAGGATCTCAATCACACCGGGGCGCACAAGGTCAACAACACCATCGGTCAGGCGCTGCTGGCGCGGCGCATGGGCAAGACCCGGATCATCGCCGAGACCGGGGCTGGCCAGCACGGTGTGGCGAGCGCCACCGTCGCGGCGCGTCTGGGCCTGGAATGCGTGGTCTACATGGGCGAGGTCGATATCGCCCGACAGAAGGCGAATGTCTATCGCATGCGTCTTCTGGGCGCGCGCGTGGTGTCGGTGACCTCGGGCTCACGCACGCTCAAGGACGCGCTCAACGAAGCGATGCGCGATTGGGTGACCAATGTCGACAACACCTTCTACATCATCGGGACCGTGGCCGGTCCGCATCCCTACCCGGCGATGGTGCGTGATTTCCAGGCGGTGATCGGTCGCGAGGCGCGTGCCCAGATCCTCGAGCGCACCGGACGCCTGCCCGATGCGCTGGTCGCCTGCGTCGGCGGGGGATCCAACGCCATCGGTCTCTTCCATCCATTCATCGAGGATGGCGCGGTCGCGATCCATGGGGTCGAGGCCGCGGGCGATGGGCTTGCCACCGGACGCCATGCCGCGCCGCTGTGCGCGGGTCGTCCGGGCGTGCTCCATGGCAACCGCACCTATCTGATGGAGGATGCCCGAGGCCAGATCGTCGCGACCCATTCCATCTCGGCCGGACTCGACTATCCGGGGGTGGGTCCCGAGCATGCCTGGCTGAAGGACACGGGTCGCGCGCATTACGATGCGGTCACCGACGAGGAGGCGCTGGCGGCCTTTCATCATCTCACGCGCACCGAGGGCATCATCCCCGCGCTCGAGTCCAGTCACGCACTCGCCTACGTCCAGAAGCTCGCCCCGACCATGCGCAAGGATCAGACGATCATCGTCAATCTGTCCGGGCGGGGCGACAAGGACATGCACACGGTCGCGCAGCATGACGGGTTGGTGCTATGAGTCGAATCACCGAGCGTTTCCAGCAACTTCGCGCGCGCGGTCGGACCGCGCTCATTCCGTTCGTCACGGCTGGTGACCCGACCCCCGCGGTCACGGTCCCGCTGATGCACGCCATGGTCGAGTCTGGCGTCGATCTGATCGAGCTGGGCGTGCCCTTCTCGGATCCGATCGCCGATGGCCCGGTGATCCAGCGGGCCACCGAGCGGGCACTGGCACATGATGTGTCGCTCGATGATGTGCTCGAGATGGTCCGCGAGTTCCGCACGCGCGATGCGAGCACGCCCGTGCTCTTGATGGGCTATCTCAACCCGATCGAGGTGATGGGCTACGCGACCTTCGCGGCCAAGGCACAAGCGGTCGGGCTCGATGGCGCACTGATCGTGGACGCGCCACCCGAAGAGAGTCACGAACTGGTCCAGACGCTCAAGGCGCATGACCTGGATCTGGTCTATCTGCTCGCCCCGACCTCGAACGAGGCGCGGATCGTCCGGATCGGCGAGGTCGCCTCCGGGTTCGTCTATTATGTCTCGGTCAAGGGCGTGACGGGTGCCGGGCATCTCGACACCACGGCGGTGGCCGAGCATGTCGAGCTGATCAAGTCGCTGATCGACCTGCCGGTCGGGGTGGGCTTCGGTATCCATGATCCCGCGGCGGCCGCGCGGGTGGCCCGCGTCGCCGATGCGGTGATCGTTGGCAGCGCGATCGTCAGCCGGATCGAGGCGCTCGCCGCGACACCCGAGCGGATTCAGGGCGCGGTGGGTGATTTTCTCGCGGGATTGCGCCGCGCCATCGACGAGGTGAGCAACGATGTCTCCTAAGCCACCGGTGCGCGCGCAACTGCCAGCGGACGATGCCGCCACGGGTCATGACGCGGCACTCAAGAGCGAGCGCGGCGCCACCCTCAAGCAGGCGATGGACAAGAGCAAGAGCTGGTTCGAGAAGCTCATCCCGAGTCGCATCCGCACCGATGCCAGCACCAAGCGGGCCGTCCCGGAAGGGGTCTGGGCCAAGTGTCCGGGGTGTCACGCCATCCTCTATCGCGCCGAGCTCGAGCGTAATCTCGAGGTCTGTCCCAAGTGCGCTCACCACAATCGCTTGCACGCGCGGCGTCGGCTCGAGACCTTCCTCGACGCGGAGGATCGCGTCGAGCTTGGCGCCGAGCTCGAGTCGCTCGATCCGCTCAAGTTCAAGGATCTGAAAAAGTACAAGGATCGTCTCGTGCAGGCCCAGAAGGAATCCGCCGAGAAGGAGGCATTGATCGTGATGCGCGGGCGCTTGAAGGGCCAGCCCATCGTCGCCGCCGCCTTCGAGTTCGGCTTCATGGGCGGCTCCATGGGGTCGGTCGTGGGTGAGCGCTTCGTGCGGGGGGTGGACTGCGCACTCGAGCAGCAATCACCCTATGTCTGTTTCTCCGCGAGTGGCGGTGCACGGATGCAGGAGAGTCTCTTCTCGCTGATGCAGATGGCCAAGACCAGTGCCGCCTTGGGGCGCATGCGCGAGCGGTCGCTGCCCTTCATCTCGGTCATGACCGATCCGACCATGGGCGGGGTGTCGGCCAGTCTGGCGATGCTCGGTGATCTCAACATCGCCGAGCCCAATGCCTTGATCGGCTTCGCCGGACCACGCGTGATCGAGCAAACCGTGCACGAGAAGCTCCCCGATGGGTTCCAGCGCAGCGAGTTCCTGCTCGACAAGGGCGCCTTGGATCTGATCATGGACCGCCGTGATCTGCGCGAGCGCATTGCCGACCTGCTCGCGATCCTGACCCATCGCGCGCGCTATATCCGCACCGTCGTGCCGGTCTGAAGCCGCGCGCCGTCGGCAGGCAGGATGCATCATGCACCATGACACCCTCGCCGATTGGCTCGACTGGCAAGCGACTCTGCACCCAGAGAAGATCGATCTGGGCCTGGAGCGAGTCGCCGCGGTGTGGGCGCGGCTGGGACCCCAGCCGCTGCCCTTCCCGGTCATCACAGTGGGTGGCACCAACGGCAAGGGCTCCTGTGTCGCGATGCTCGAGGCGATCTATCTGGCCGCCGGCTATCGGGTCGCCACCTACAGCTCGCCACATCTACTCGTCTACAACGAGCGTGTCCGGCTCAATGGCGAGGCGGTGGGCGATCAGCCGCTGTGCGAGGCCTTCGCGCGAGTCGAGGCGGCGCGTGGCAGGGTGTCACTGACCTATTTCGAGTATGGCACACTGGCCGCGCTCGATCTGTTCGTGCGCGCCGCGGTCGATCTGGCGATCCTCGAGGTCGGGCTCGGTGGGCGCTTGGACGCCGTCAATCTCTGGGATGCGGATGTCGCGGTGGTGACCTCGATCGGACTGGATCACACCGCTTGGCTGGGCGAGACCCTGGAGGCGATCGCCCGTGAGAAGGCCGGGATCTTCCGCCCCGGCCGGCCGGCCGTGATCGGTCAAGCGGATGCCCCGCCCGCCCTGCGCGCCGCGGCAGGAGCGCGCCAGGCGCGGGTCATTCAGCGCGGGCGCGAGATGGATGTCGAGATGGCCACGAGCGGCTGGATCTGGCGTGGACCCGATGGTGAGCGGCTTGCCTTGCCGCTGCCGACGCTGCGCGGTGGCTTTCAGCTCGACAATGCCGCGGCCGCCATCACCGCCGCGCGCCAACTGGGCGAGCGTCTGCCGGTGTCGCTCGGTGCCATTCGTGTGGGTCTGGCACGCGCCCGCTTGCCCGGTCGTTTTCAGGTGCTGCCGGGCACGCCGACCTGGATCCTCGACGTGGCGCACAATGGCGCGGCGGCCCAGGCCTTGGCGACCAACCTCCAGGGTTTCGCCACGTCAGGGCGGGTGCTCGCGGTGCTCGCGGTCTTGGCCGACAAGTCGCCTGAGGCCATCGTGGCGCCACTGCGCGCGCGCGTGGATCACTGGTATCTGGCTCAGACCGAGGATGCGCGGGCCATGCCGGCGCGGACCCTGCGCGAGCGCTTGGGCGAGCTGCCCAATGTGACGACCCTGGACAGTGTCGCGGCCGCGCTCACCGCCGCGCATGCCGCCGCGGGGCCAGGCGACGCCATCCTGGTGCTCGGCTCCTTCGTGACGGTCGGCGCCGCGCTGGGCTGGCTTGGCCCGACCCCTGCCAGGATCTGCTCCAATTAGATTATGCAATTGAAACTAAAAGCGATATTTCATCGCGTCGGTTTCATGCGAGCGCGCAACTAGGCTATACTTCATTCAATCCTCATCCATTTTCAGCACATGTCGGGCGAGCCGCGGCGACGGGCTGTCGGTGCCGCTGGGATCCATCGACCAGGTAGAGATTCATGCGAGAAGGCGCTAAGAAGCGATTGACTGGGCTGTTCGTGATCGTCGTGCTGGCGGTCATCTTCGTGCCCATGCTGTTCGAGGACAAGGCCAGGGAGCCCACGGCGCCGTCGCCGATCACGGCACTGCCGGTGCCCGGCCTGGACGATCGTTACCGCACCGAGTCATTCATGATCCCGGTCGAGCCAGAACAGCCCGGCGTGCCACCCGATCTTCTCGAGGACGCTGCCCCCGAGGCATCCCTCCAGGATGCGCCCACCGCTGGGCTGGGCATCGTCGAGGAGGCGTTGGAGCCGGTCTTCGAGTCCAGTGTCGACGGCCCATTGCCAGTGCCGCAGACCCCACCGGCGCGGACCACCGCGCAAGCGCCAGCAACGCAAGCGCCAGCGACCCAGGCACGGGCAACCCCGGCGCCGGCCGCGACCCGGCCACGGCCCACGCCGGTGCCAGTGGCTCGGCAGACCCCACCAGCGGACGAGGCGGGCCGGACCTGGATCGTGCAGGTGGCCAGCCTGGGCTCGGTCGAGTCCGCCGAGCGGCTGGTGGCGCGCTTGCGGGGCGAAGGCTTCCCCGCCTTCGTGGAGACGGCCCAGGTGCGTGGCCGAACCTACTATCGGGTGCGGGTGGGTCCCGAGACCGATCGCGAGAAGGTCGAGATCGCGCTGGCACGCTTGCGTCAATCCTTCGGGGACGCGCTGATCCAGCGCTATCGCTGATTGGGCGCCACCATGAGCTGGGTCGATTACGCCATCATCGCCGTCATCATCCTCTCGGCCCTGGTCGGGCTGGGACGCGGCATCATTCGTGAGCTGCTGTCACTCGGGGTCTGGATCGCGGCCGTCGTGGTCGCCTGGCTGTTCCATCGCGAGGTCGCCGGGTTGCTCGAGCCCTATCTCTCACAGGCCTCGGTGCGCCATGTCCTGGCATTCGGTGTCTTGATCATCCTCACGCTGATCGCCGGCGCGGTGCTCGGCGCCTTGCTCTCGGCGGTGGTGGACCGCGCCGGATTGGCGGGGCTCGACCGTGTGCTGGGTTTGGGCTTCGGGATCGCGCGCGGGGTGGTGATCGTCGCCATGGCGGTCTTCCTCGCTGCCCTGACGCCGATCGCCGAGGATCCCTGGTGGGGGGAGTCACGCCTGATCCCAGATGCGCAGCTGGTCGCCGACTGGCTGATCAGCCAGGTTCCTGAGGATATCCAATCCAAGATCAAGGAATTGTGATCGGACATCAAGTGTCTGCTCGGACTGGCTGGGGCGCTGACGTGTTGCTCCAGTTGTCCCGAGCAACCCCCGCGGGGTATAGTTTCGCGCTCTGAATGACAGCAGCCCCGATTCGCTTCGGGATGGGGCTGGGCAGGGGTCCATGTGCGGCATCGTCGGCATCGTTGGTAAAAGCTCGGTCAACCAGGCCCTGTATGACACGCTGCTGGTCTTGCAGCACCGCGGACAGGACGCTGCTGGAATCGTCACCTGCGAGGGTGATCGATTGCACCTGCGCAAGGACAATGGTCTTGCGCGGGATGTCTTTCGCACCCGTCACATGATCCAGCTCGTGGGCAACATGGGCGTCGGCCATGTGCGCTACCCGACCGCCGGCGCCTCGAGTTCGGCGGAGGCCCAGCCCTTCTATGTCAACTCTCCCTACGGCATCGTCCTGGCTCACAACGGCAATCTGACCAACGCCGAGGCCCTCAAGCACGACCTGTTCGTTCAGGATCTGCGTCATCTCAACACGACATCGGACTCCGAGATCCTGCTGAACGTCTTTGCCCATGAGCTGCATGTCCAGGGCAAGCTCAGGATCGACGAGCAGGACATCTTCAGGGCGATCGAGGGCGTGCACGCGCGCTGCCGCGGGGGCTACGCGGCGGTGGCCATGATCCCGGGATTCGGGGTCTGCGGCTTCCGGGATCCAAATGCCATCCGGCCGCTGGTCTATGGCCGTCGCGAGACCGACGCGGGCACCGAGTACATGATCGCCTCGGAGAGCGTCGCGCTCGATACCACTGGATTCACACTGATCGATGATGTGGCCCCGGGCGAGGCGGTCTTCATCAGTGTCGATGGGCAGCTCTACACACGCCAGTGCGCGCCGCAACCCATCCTCTCGCCCTGCATCTTCGAGTTCGTCTATTTCGCGCGTCCCGATTCGATCATCGACAACATCTCGGTGCACAAGGCGCGCTCGCGGATGGGACGTCATCTCGCCAACAAGATCAATCGCGAGTGGTCGGGCCTGGATATCGACGTGGTGATCCCGATCCCGGACACCAGCCGCACCGCCGCGCTCCAACTGGCCAATCGGCTCGGCATCCACTATTCGGAGGGCTTCATCAAGAACCGCTACATCGGTCGGACCTTCATCATGCCGGGTCAGACGGTGCGCAAGAAGTCGGTTCGCCAGAAGCTCAACGCCATCGATCTTGAGTTTCGCCGCAAGAATGTCCTCTTGGTCGACGACTCGATCGTGCGCGGGACCACCTCTCAGCAGATCATCCAGATGGCCCGTGACGCTGGCGCGCGTCGGGTCTATTTCGCGTCGGCGGCCCCGCCGGTGCGCTACCCCAACGTCTATGGCATCGACATGCCCGCGGCCAGTGAGCTGATCGCGCATGGACGCTCCGAAGAGGAGGTCGCTCTCGAGCTGGGCGCCGACGGGTTGATCTTCCAGGATCTGGATGATCTGATCGATGCGGTGCAGAAGCGCGGCAAGAGCCAGGTCGATCGTTTCGATACCTCGGTCTTCGACGGGGTCTACATCACGGGTGATGTGACCCCCGAGTATCTGCGGATGCTCGAAGTGCATCGCAACGACGTCGCCAAGTCGGCGAAGCCTTCATTCAGCGAGAGTGTCATTGACCTCCACAACTCGGTCTGAACAGGCGCCCCCGAGCGCGCCAGTGCAGGGACGCGAGGACTCGGCGACCGCCCCGGGGTTCGCCACCCGCGCCGTGCGCACCGGTCATCATCGCACCCATGAGGCGGAGCACAGCGAGCCGATCTTCGCCACCTCCAGCTATGTCTTCGCGAGCGCCGCCGAGGCGGCGGCGCGCTTCGCCGGAGAGCAGGCGGGCAACATCTATTCGCGCTTCACCAATCCCACCGTCGCGGCCTTCGAGGAGCGGCTCGCCGCGCTGGAGAACGGCGAGCGCTGCGTGGCGACGGCCTCGGGGATGTCGGCGATCCTGGCCGTCTGCATGGGTCTGTTGCAGGCGGGTGACCAGATCGTGGCCTCGCGCAGCCTGTTTGGCAGCACCACCATGCTGTTCAACAAATATCTGGCGCGCTTCGGGATCACGACCCGCTATGTCACGCTCGGCGATCTCGCGGCCTGGGATGCGGCGATCGAGCCACGCACCCGCTTGCTGTTCTGCGAGACCCCGTCCAATCCATTGACCGAGATGGTCGACATCCGCCAACTCGCCGAGCTCGCGCGGCGCCGTGGCTGCTTGCTCGCGGTCGACAACTGTTTCTGTACCCCGGCCTTGCAGCGACCGCTCGAGCTCGGCGCCGACCTCGTCATCCATTCGGCCACCAAATATCTGGACGGACAGGGGCGCTGTGTCGGTGGCGCCGTGGTCGGCGACCGCCAGCGGGTGGGCGAGGAGATCCATGGCGTGCTGCGCACCGCCGGTCCGACCATGAGTCCATTCAATGCCTGGATCTTTCTCAAGGGGCTCGAGACCCTGGAGTTGCGGATGCTCGCCCATGCGCGCGCGGCGGCGGACCTGGCCGCATGGCTGCTCGCTCAACCGGCGGTCGAGCGGGTCCACTATCCGGGCCTTCCCGACCATCCACACCATCATCTGATCGGGACTCAGCAGCGCACCGGCGGGGGGATCCTCGCCTTCGAGATGCGCGGCGGCCAGGCGGCGGCCTGGCGCTTGATCGATGCGACGCGCTGGCTGTCCATCACGGCGAACCTCGGTGATACCAAGACCACCATCACCCATCCAGCCACCACCACCCATGGACGCTTGACGCCGCAGGAGCGGGCCACTGCCGGGATCGGCGACGGTCTGGTGCGCATCGCGGTCGGTCTCGAGGACATCGCCGACATCCAGACCGATCTGGCGCGTGGGCTCGGTCCGGCGCCGACCGACTAGAACGCCGATTGGCAGGCACCACCCACTCAGGGCGAGCCGCGGGCGATGATGCCGGTCAGAGTCACGGATTGATCGATGCCCTCGATGCTCTGCCACGCCGTCGTGATCCGGATGGTCTTGAAGGCGAGATCCGGATCCTCGGTGACGCTCCAGGCGCGCGCGAAGACGGCAGTGTGGCCCATCTCGATCGGTGGCCAATCGCTGCCGTCGTGGATCTCATCATAGGCGCTCGCGCGCAGCCGCTCGAAGGTCTCTTGAGCGAGATTGATCGCGCTGGTCTGCGCCTTGCTGAAGCCTGAGCTGGCCAGCACCCGCATCTGCAGCTGGGCGAGCGCGAGCAGCCCCACCGAGAGGATGACGAGCGCCACCAGTGCCTCGGTGAGGCTCGCCCCACGCTGTCTGGATGCGCGCGCTCGTCTCATGGGCTCGCATCCCAGTCGCGCCAGCTCCCCGGAACCCGCCGCGCGCTGTAGACCCGGTCGCGCGAGGCCGGGTCGGCCGCCGACAGGCTCCAGTGATGCAGTATGACCTGGCCACTGAGCCGACGCAGGCTGCTTTCCAGGATGAGCGTTCCGAACAGGCGTGTGCCATCCCAGTCCAGATCGAGGCAGTCGGCGCTCGATTCCGAATAGACGATCCCGTAGAGCGTGGGCTGGTCGGCGAAGACCGGACAGCCCGCCGTCGCGTCGAAGACCAGGATCCCAGGCTGCGCGGGCGAGCCGAGATCATGACGCCACGGGGTCGGTGATGAAATCCAATGCACGTTCGAGTCCGGATCCTCGGCCAGTGCCTTCAGCTCCGACTTGCCGATCGCAAAGACCTGATCCCAGGCCGTCCCGCCCGCGTCGCCGAAGTCACGGATCGCCACCATGGGCTCGATCAAGGTCAGCCGCGCGCGGTCCGGGCAGCCGTTGGGATCGTCAGTGAGCATGGCCACTGGCTGACATTGCGGATCTGGCTCGCCCTCCGGGTCGTGCTGGCAGGATCTGGAAAAGACGCTCAACTCGCCCAGGATCTCCAGCGGACAGCCCCGTATCACCAGCGGCGCATCCACCTCCTGCTTCAGCAAGCGCCGTTGCTCGATACACTCAGTGGCCATCGCGCGAATGCTCTCGTCACTCGCTGCACTGGCCTCGGCGTGCACCCGCAGACAGTCGCCGGCCGTGCTGATCGCCAAGTCGATGCGATAGACATGATCACCCGAGCCGAGGATGGGCGGGGGCTGGGGCGGGGCCTGGCCGGGCGTCCAAGGCGCGTGGCTCAACCAGGCCAAGGCATAGTCCAGCCCAGATTGAGCGGCCTGTTGCGCCTCCTTGGCGCGCAGCTCGTTGTTGGCGATGCGCTGCTCCATGAGATTTCCCCGCACCATCGCCAGGGTCAGCACACTCGAGCCCATCAGCAGTGTCAGACCGATCATGAGCGTGGCCAGACCCCGCTGGGTGCCTGGGGTCACGGGCGTCTTCCCGGGCCTCATCGCTGCTCTCATTCAGTCAGCGCTCGACGCTGACGATCGTTGCGCACGGCGATGATGGCCGCGAGGCTCTGGTGGAGGCGCGGGTCGCTCCTTGCGCGGCCGGCGAGTCTGACCTCGATCGCCCGCGCGAGCCGGCACGCATCCTCCGGCATGCAAGCGACGCTCGGCGCTTTGTTCGGATTCAGATTGGACTCGCGTGCCATGAGCGTGAACTCCAGTCTGGTGATGCGCACATCGTGGCTGGTGATCGCCTCCCACCAGCCGCTGCGACAATCGAAGGCGATCTCGCTCTGATTGGCGCGGCGTGCACGCATCTGCACCGCGCCGTTCCTGAGCCTGAATCCGAACATCTCGACATTGGATTGATCATAGGGGGCCGCGTCGAATGGGGCCTCTGAGAGCGCGCAGCCATCGCAGACTCCGATGGCGCCGTTGTCGTTGAGGTCATAGCTATAGACGAGACAGCTTGCGTCCGGCTCTCCCAGGGCCGCGCCGATGGACAGATCATTGTTGATCGCCGCGATCTCGCTCTGGAATGGATTCTCGGCCGGATCCTCGGTGTGCGCGGCCGCCCAATATCCGGCACGACGAATGTCCTGCTGCATCAACTCGATGACCGAGCGCAGCTCTTGATTGAGCCGGATGGCACGGAGGGTGTCGGTCGACCCCTGGACGCTGAGCAGATAGAGCGTCGAGATGCCGGACAGCACCAGGGTGCCGAGGGTCATGCCGATCATCAGTCCGGTCAGTGTCATGCCCGACTGGCGCGCGACCCGCGCGCGCGCCGTGCAGGGTGGGCTCAGCATGCCGGATAGCCCGCGACCGAGCCTGCTGGGGTGCAGATGCGGACGCGACCGAGCAGGCTCACGACCACCCGCAGGCTGGCCCGATCTCCGGCCGCGAAGGTCAGACTCCCAACCCTGGCGGTGGTGCGTCGTGGCTCGAAACGTGTCCAGGCGGGTGCGCCGCCGAAGGTGCTCTCGGCGATCCGCACACCTGGAAAGCCTTGTCCCGAGACGGTTTTGAGGACCGCCTCGCCAGCCGTCGGCAAGGCACAGGCGGTCGTGTCCCTGGGGTCGGTCAAGCGACAGTCGCAGGCATTGCTCAGCGAGATGCCATAGCACCAGGTTGCGCTGTCGATCGTGACAAACAGCTCCTGGTTGCGACGGATCGCTTCGCTGCGTGTCCATTGGAGATCCTCCGCAAAGGCCTGCGCGGCGGTCTTGAGCCGATTGCGTGTCACCAGGTCGCGCATCATCGGGGCGCTGAGCGAGATGAGGATCGCCACCACCAGCAATGCGACCATCAACTCGATCAGTGTGAAACCAGCGTGTGCGCGCCGGGGTCGTTGGTCAGCGCAGCGGCCGCCTCTCATGCGGGCGCCGCGCCCGCTCCTCGATCCATCCTGATCTGCTACCATCAGTTGACACATCCCCGTCGACCCTCGGCCAGCCGTGCGAAGCACCTACCACACAGGCGAGTATGGGATCGAGAATAGGGCATATCGTGTAATTATGCAATGATCCGTGTTCGATGCCTGGCGCACCGCAAGGCCTCGACCCGCGCCGAGCCAGCCGGGCGAGGGCGGATCAGACTGCTCATGGCTGCACAACGAATCGGAGTCGCTCACATGAGGATCAGACGACTGTCGGCGGGGATCGCGATCCTCGCGACCCTCTCGATGATCACTGGCTGCCAAACGCTGGTGCGTGAGTCCATTCCAGGGGATTGGGTGGAGATCCCCCCCGGCAGCCATCTGCGCCTGGAGCAGGCGGTGCTGATTCCAGCCGGTCGGGCGCGTGGGGTCATCGGCGATCGGCGCGCAGCGGACGGGACGAGCTGTGTCATCGAGGTCCGACGACTCGATCATGAGGCGACTCAGCGTGTCGCCCCTGGGCGTTATCGCATCATGCGCGTGCAGGATGACATGGCCCTGGTCTCGGGACCGGTTTGGCCGCCTGGTCATGGGCCGGTCCGCTTCCAGTTGGCCGGACACGGTGACAGTGGCGGATCACAGATGGTTCGTTTCGGCTATCACTTCTGGCTCGATGACGGCCAGGACCCGAATCTGATGCGTCTCACCTGCCTCGGACGCCTGGATGACCCGGCCGCGACCCGGCCGCCGACCCTGCGCGAGATCCAGGCGGTGCTGGGCGAGCAGGCCAGGATCGAGCGCGCGGCACCCAGCGCCGAGGATGGAGCGGCGCCAGGTCGAGCCAGCGCGCGCTGAAGCGCGGCCACGAGTGCCGTGCGTGGAGGTTGCAGGTCAGACCATCTTGGTCAACTGATACTCCAGGATGCCCTCGGCGCCAGCGGCCCTGAGCTTGGGGATGAGGTCGCGCACGGAGGCCGCGTCCACGATGGTCTCGAGTGCGAGCCATTGGCGGTCGTAGAGATGGCTGACGGTCGGCGCATGCAGGCTCGGGAGCAAGGCGACCACGGCATCCAGGCACTCGGTCGGCACATTGCACTTGAGCGCGACCTTGTGCCGGGCGCGCAGCGCGGCCTGGAGCATGAGCGCGATCTGCTCGATCTTGGCGCGTCGCGCTGGATCCTGCATGGCCGCGTGGTTGGCGATGAGACGGGTCTCGGTGACCAGCAGATCGGCGACGATGCGTAGACCATGCGCGCGAATGGTGCTGCCGGTCTCGGTGATCTCGACCACCGCGTCGACCAGACCCTCGACCACCTTGGCCTCGGTGGCCCCCCAGGAGAACTCGACCGTGGCGCTGATCCCGCGCTCGGCGAGATAGCCCTTGGTGAAGCCGACCAGCTCGGTGGCGATCTTCTTGCCGTCGAGATCCTCGACGCGCTCGATCGGCGAGTCTTGACGCACCACCAGGACCCAGCGGCTGGGTTGATTGGAGACCTTGGAATAGGTCAGGGTGCAGATCTCAGCGACGTCGGCGCCCGACTCCAGGATCCAGTCCAGCCCGGTCAGCCCCAGATCGAGCGTGCCGCGCTCGACATACTGGGCCATCTCCTGGGCTCGGATCAGGGCGCAACGGATGTCCGCGTCGTTGATGTCTGGATAATAGTTGCGTGAATGCGAGCTGATTCGCCAGCCGGCTTGGGCGAATAGCTCGATCGTGGCCTGTTCCAGGCTTCCTTTCGGGATGCCGAGCTTGATCAGGGACATGCGGACTCCGTTTGACGCCATTAGAGAGAAACCGCGTATTATGCGTGAATGAGTGCGAAACCGGTATTTGGTTGGCTCGCCTCGCGGTGAGGATGTGATCGGCCAAAGACTGGTGACCGGGAGCATGCGGCGCAGTGACGAATCAACGACTCTATCTCAGCGTGGCCCTCGCGGCGGCCTTCATCGCCATCTTCGTCATCACCACGCTGATCCTCTCGACCCTGATGCCAGGACGCGAGTCGGCGCCGCCTCCAGCCACGCCCACCGTGCCTCGCGAGTCCGCGGCGCCCGAGGCTCGCACCGATGCGCCACGCCAGACGCGCGAGCGCCTCGCCGGGCCATGGCTCGGCCCGCCCGCGGCGACACCTCCAGACCGCCAAGACGGCCCCGCGATCCGCTCTGATCCACATGCCGACTGGCGCCGCGACTGGCCCCATGGTTCAGGGCATGCCGAGGGTGTCAGTCCATTCACCGCCTATCGCTTCAGACCACTCGATGAGCGCGAGCGTCAACGAGTCGATCAAACCGCCGATGGTTCGTCCCGCGCGGGCCCCACCTGGCCCCTGGCCACGGGTGACCGGGCGGGGGCGCTCGGCGCCACACCCTGGCCGGGCGCGGAGGATGAGACGACCCGCTCTCACTTCCGCCCGCTCGACCCGCCGCGCGCCACCCCGTCACCGCGACGACCAGCCACGGATCGCACGGGACGCCCCTGGCCCGCGCCGCCACTCCAGGATCCAATCTGGTGGGTGGCCCCGTCCGAGCCTTGGGGTCCATAATGGCCAGATCCGGGTCGCAGCCCTCGAGGCATCCGATGAATCAAGACCTCGTCAACAAATCAGTCGTTCTCATCATGGCCATCGGGATCAGCCTGCTGTTCCTGGCGATGATCCAGCAGTTCCTGATGGCGGTCTTTCTCGCCGCGCTCTTCAGTGCCTTGGCGCGACCGCTCTTTCTGCGCTTCGAGCGCCACTTCGAGGGACGCCGTCATCTCGCCTCGGCGATGACACTCTTGGTGATGGCGATCGTCGTCTTGATCCCACTCACGGTGCTGATCGGGGTGGTGGCGGCGCAGGCGATCGAGGTCACTCAGACACTGGTGCCCTGGGTGAAGCGAGAGCTCGCCGATCCCTCCGCGACCACCGCGCTCCTCCAGCGGCTGCCCTTCTACGAGCAGATCCTGCCCTTGCGTGATCTGTTGCTGAACCAGGCCGGGGAGGCGGTCACGGTGGTCAGCAAGTTCTTGGTCAGCAGTGTCTCGAGCTTGACGGTCGGCACCCTGAACTTCTTCCTGATGGCGTTCGTCGTCCTCTACAGCATGTATTTCCTGCAGATGGATGGTGATCGGGTCATCGCCAAGATCCTCTACTATCTGCCGCTCAAGGCCGAGGACGAGCGGGTCATGCTGCGCAAGTTCACCTCGGTCACCCGCGCCACGCTCAAGGGGACACTGCTGATCGGTCTGCTGCAAGGCGGCTTGGCCGGACTCGCCTTCGCGGTCGCCGGGATCGACAACTGGATCTTCTGGGGGACCGTGATGATCGTCTTGTCCATCATCCCGGCGGTGGGTTCGGCCTTGGTCTGGATCCCGGCCTGTCTCTTCCTGGCCGTGCAGGGACAGATGATCACGGCGATCCTGCTCGGTGCCTTCTGTGCCCTGGTGGTCGGCAGCCTGGACAATATCCTGCGTCCCATCCTGGTCGGGCGGGACACCAAGATGCACGAGTTGATGATTTTCCTCAGCACGCTCGGAGGGATCCTCATGTTCGGGTTCAGTGGTGTCTTCATCGGGCCGCTCATCGCCTCCTTCTTCATCTCGATCTGGGAGATGTACGGGGTGGAATTCGCCGATGTCCTGCCCGACTCCGAGGCGGTCATGCAGGTGCTCGACACTGTCATGCCCGGCGCGGCGCGGGATGCGTCGACCACCGATCCAGTCACGCCGAACGGGGGCTCGGACAGCCTTGGTCCACGCCAGGATTGACACGCCACGGGCGGTCTCCAGCGCGCCCGCGGGTGGCTGGTGGGCGCGCGCGCTTGCCCTGGTCGGCGGACTGCTGCTCGCCACCGCCGTGGCCCGCGCCGAGCCGCTCCAGCCCCCCTTCGTGGATCTCGCCAACGCCACCCTGACGCCGGTGCGACTGGCGCTGCAGTGGTATCCACAGAGCCAGTTCGCCGGCTATTACATGGCGCGCGAGAAAGGCATCTATCGTGACTTCGGTCTGGATGTCAGTCTCCTGCACGCCGACGCCACGCAGGGATCGCTGGATCTGCTGCGCGCTGGCGCGGCCGATCTGGCCACCGCCTTTCTCGCCGACGGGATCCGCGCGGCGCTCGGGTCGCACGACGAGACGCCGCCCACCTCCGCTGGCGCAGAGGCGCTCGTCTTGGTCCAGGTCGCGCAACTGGTGCAGCGCTCGCATCTGATGCTGGTGGCCTGGCGCGAGATGGGTGTACTGAGCCCGAGCGATCTCCACGGACGGCGCATCAGTCATTGGCAGGGGTCCTTTTCGAGCGTCTTCGAGGCCTTTTTCGCGCAACATCGCATCGAGCCGCTGCGCATCCCCCAATTCGACTCCATCAGCCTCTTTCTCGAGCGTGGCGTGGCGGCCTGCGCGGCCATGGAATACAACGAATACCATGCCATCTGGCAGTCGGGCATCGATCATGAGCGCCTGACGACCGTTCTGATGCGCGAGGTGGGCCTCGACTTTCCCGAGGATGGGCTCTACGCCACGACGCCATGGTTCGCGACCCATCCAGGGATCGCGCGGGCGGTGCGCGCGGCCACGCTCGCCGGCTGGGCCTATGCCCGCGAGCACCCGGAGGAGACCCTGGACCAGGTGTTGCGCGAGGCGGCGCGGGCCGGCGTCCCGGCCAATCGCCCGCACCAGCGCTGGATGCTTGAGCAACTGCTCGAGGGGATCTTTCCAGCGGATGACGCTCCCGCGGGTGTCTTGGCGCCGGAGGCCTTCACCCGGACCGCGCAGGCCTTGTTGGCGGCGGGCTTGATCGCGCGCATCCCCGATTTCGCGACATTCGCGCCATTGGAGGGGCGGGTGCCATGAACCGGCTTGAACGCCAGCCGTGGCGCCATCGTCTGGGCACTCGGCTCCTGCTGTGGACGGTCGGGGTCACGGTCCTGGTGCTCGCGGCAGTGATCCTCTGGAGCCATTTCAGCGTGCTCGACCGGCTCGAGGTCGAGGCACGCGAGCGTGCGGCCTTCCTCGCCGAGGGCTCCGCCGACAAGATCGATGCCCAGTTGGCGCTCCTGCAGGGACTGGTACGCGGGATGGCCTTGGTGCTGGAGACCCAGTCACTGGCGGTTCCATTCGAGCGGCTGCGGGTGATCCAGGATGAGGCGCTGCGGGTCTATCCGCAGGTCTATGGCATGGCGGTGGCGCTGCTGCCGGAGCTCACGCCCGCGGATTGGCCCGCCTCGGCGCCCTATGTCTATCGCACCCCGAGCGGGCTGGGCTATCTCGATCTGGGCGCGCAGGAGATCACCTATGTCGGCATGGATTGGTTCCATTTGCCGAGGTATCTCGGCCGGGGTGCCTGGAGCGAGCCCTATGAGGAATCCACCGGGGTGAAGATGGTCACCTACTCGGAGCCGATCCAGTACAGGGATGCCAGCGGCAGTCGCTTCGCCGGTGTGGTCACCGTCGACATCGATCTCGATTGGCTCGATCAGGTGATCACCGCGCTGCCGGTCGGGATCAAGGGCTATGGCCTGATCATGACCCAGCGTGGCACCTATCTGTCACATCCGATGAGCGCGCTCGTCTTCAATGAGAGCGTCTTCAGTATCGCCGAGGCACGGGCCGATCCAGCGCTCAGGACGATCGGGCAGCGGATGGTCTCCGGTGAGCCTGGGCTCATGGAGTGGGTGAGCTGGGCGCAGGGCGAGCCGAGCTGGCTGGCCTGGTCACCGCTCGCGACCGCCGACTGGACGGTGGCGACCGTGGTCTCGCAGGCTGAGCTTCAGGCCGAGATGCGGCGTCTGAGCCAACAGGATGCACTGGTCGGTCTCATGGGGACCTTGATGCTGGTGTTGGCCATCGGCTTGGTCGCGCGCTCGATCACCCGTCCGGTCCAGGCACTGAGCGTGGCTGCCACCACCCTGGCCAGCGGCAATCTGGAGGCGCCCTTGCCGGCCCCGCGCGGACAGGACGAGGTGGCGCGACTCACCGCGGCCTTCGGCACCATGCGCGCGAATCTGCGTCGCTACATCGCCGACCTGGCCGAGACCACCGCCGCGCGCGAGCGCATCCATGGCGAGCTGCGGATCGCTCACGACATCCAGATGGATCTGCTGCCCAAGACCTTTGCCATCTTCAGCGGGCGCGAGGATCTCGATCTCTTCGCCGACATGGAGCCGGCGCGCGAGGTCGGTGGTGACTTCTATGATTTCTTCCTGCTGGATGCGCAGCGTCTGGTCATCGCCATCGGCGATGTGTCCGGCAAGGGAGTGCCGGCGGCGCTCTTCATGGCGGTGACACGCAGCTATCTGCGCGCGGCCTTCCGCGCCGACGATGATCCGGGGCGGGCACTGGATCGGGTCAACGAGGATCTGGCCGAGGGCAACGACTCTTGCATGTTCGTCACGCTCTTCTGCGCCGTGGTGCGGCTCGACGACGGGGGCATGAGCTATGCCAACGCCGGACACAATCCGCCTGTGGTGATCGATGCGCAGGGCCATCTGGACTGGATCGCCACGCCCTTCGGACCGGCGGCCGCCGCGATCCCGGGGATTCGCTATACCACTGGGCACTATCAGTTGATGCCAGGGGCGGCACTCTTGTTGTATACCGATGGGGTGACCGAGGCCATGGACCGGTCAGATCAGCTCTACGGCAACGAGCGACTCGCGCGCTGCCTGAGCACCCTTGCGGGGGTCGATTCTCGAGCCACCGTGGGCCAACTGCTCGCGGATATCCGGGCGCATGCCGCCGGGGCCGAGCAATCGGACGATATCACCATGCTCATGCTCAAGCGGCATGCGCAATCCCGAGATGACCGTGAAGAGTACGCCTGAGGACATGGAGACGCTGCGTCTGAGCCTGACCAACCGGTTGGATGCACTGGAGACGGCATTGGATCGGCTCGATGCCTTTCTCGATGAGCGTGGGGCGACGCCGCGACTGGCCTATCGGGTGCGCCTGGTCACCGAGGAGCTGGTGACCAACACCATCAAATATGGCTATGACGACACCGTCGAGCATCGCATCGACCTGCTCCTGTCACTGGGTCCGCCGGCGCGACTGCGCATCGAGGACGACGGCCATCCATTCGATCCCACCGCTCAGACGCTCGCCGTGGCGGTCGACGCGCCCCTGGATGAGCGTCCGATCGGTGGGCTGGGTCTCTACATGGTGCGCGCCGAGACGACCGCCCTCAGCTATCAGCGCTGTGATGGGCTCAACCGCTTGGAGGTCGTGTTTCCTGAATGAAACGTCTGGTCGTGGCGGCCATCGCGGCGCGCTGGCGTGGGACGATGGCCGCGGGTCATCGATCTAACCGCCGATCTCGCGCATGGCCTCGTCGAGACTGACGTAGCAGGGCATGATGGTGGCGAAGCCGCTGATCTCCAGCACCTCGCGGATCTGCTCGTTGGCGTTGCAGAGCGCGAAGCTCCCGCCAGCCTGCTTGAGCTGTTTGGTGGCCTTCAACAGGACCCGCAGCCCCGCGCTGGAGATGTAATCGGTCTGCGCGAAATCCACCAGGATTCGGGTCTCGCCCTGCTCGATCGCGTTGGTGATGAGCTGCTCGGCAGCCGGCGAGGTATGGGTGTCGAGTCGGCCATTCGGGTTCACGATCAGGACGTCTTCATTCTTGGTCGACAGAATGCTCATGGATCTTCAATCCTATTTGACAGGTTGCGTTTCGATCAGACTCGCCGGGGCACGCGCTGGCCAGATCGCCAGGGCGGGGGACAGCGGCCGTGAATCCGCTCCCACCGCCCGTGGCCCGACGCTAGCGAGCACCCGCTCGGGGTGCTCGCGCCGGTCACCGCGACCCAGCGACGCCTTGGACGCCTGGCCAGGCGCGATGCGCGTTAGTGTAACTGGCTCATCCGCGCGCGTCGCGCCTGACGGTCTGGCTCCTCGACGACCGCCCGATCTCGCCTTGTATGAGGTCTAGATTGGCCTACACTGAGAAGATTGTGATCGACTCCGCCAATCGAGTCATGACCACCCCTGAGACAATCCATTTGCCCGCCGTGTCACCCCCAAGCCAGCGCGACACGCGCCCCGGCCTGCTCGCCGATCCAGGAACCTGGGTCTTGTTGCTCAATGGCTCGCTCCTCGTCGGCTTGCTCCTGTGGGGCGCGAGCGGACCACGAGATGCGCAATGGCATGGACAGGTCTCCAATCTCGTCTTCGTCCTGATGGCGGCCTCTGTGGTCTTGATGAGCTGGCGCACCTCGCGCCGCGCCTCCACGCCATGCGATCGACGCGGCTGGCGTTTCATCGCAGTGGCGGCACTGACCTATTGGGCTGGCGATCTCATCTGGCTCATCTACGAGGATGTGCTGCAGATCGAGCCATTCCCTTCGCTCGCCGACGTGGCCTATCTCGCGTTCTTCCCCTTGGCATTGACCGCCATACTCTCATTCATGCGCCCGATCAAGGGGGCGGCCGAGCGGATGTTGTTCCGTCTCGATCTGACCATCATCGCGAGCGGCGCCGGGATCCTGGTGTGGTATCTGTTGCTCAGGCCGATCACGTTCGGCGACTACGATTCGCTGCTGGAGCTGCTGATCACTCAGGCCTATCCGCTGGGCGATACGGTGTTGTTGGTCGGGTCGCTGGCCTTGTTGTTGAGACGCCGGCGAGATCGCGCCTTCATGCCGCTCGGGTGGCTGGTCTTGGGATTGTGGCTCTTCTTCGTGGCCGATACCCGGTTTGCCCTTGAAAGTTTCCGCGACAGCTATGTCTCGGGTGGATTCACGGATCAGATCTATCTGATCTCCTATCAGCTGCTGATGATCGCGGCCTATCTCGAGCATCGCGGCGATCCTCACCCGGCGCCGGTGCACGAGGGCGCCGAGGATTCGGGCTGGATCATCATGACCCTGCCTTATCTGACGATCGCCACCGTCTATGCCTTCATCATCCCCATCGCGCTGGGCTGGTGGTCCACCGACGCGGATATGGATGGGACGCTGACTGGCTTGATCATCGGCGCTGGGCTACTGGCCATGTTGGTGATGGTGAGACAAGCGGCGGCCGCGCGCGAAATGGTGCGTCTACGCGCCGAGCGCGCGATCCGCGAGAGCGAGGCACGTTTCGCGTCTCTCGCGCGTCATTCCTCCGACATGATCAGCTTGGTGGGACCAGACCTCAGGCTGCGCTTCGTGAGTCCGGCCGCGCAGCGGGTCTTGGGACTGCGCGTGGCCGAGTTGACCAATCAGTCGGTGCTCACCCTCATCCATCCCGACGATCGACCGAGCTTCACCGGTGTCATGCAGCAGGTACTCGCCAATGACGAGGCCACCGCGGTCACCGAATGTCGCATGCGTCACACCAATGGGGATTGGCGTGATATCGAGACCTTGGCCAGTAACCTGCTCAAGGATCCCGCGCTCGGTGGGCTGGTGCTCAACAGTCGCGACGTGACCGAGCGCAAACGTCATGAGCGTGAGATCCAGCAGGCGCGCGAGGCCGCCGAGGCCGCCAATCGTGCCAAGAGCGCGCTGTTGGCGAACATGAGCCACGAGATCCGCACACCCATGCACGGGATCATCGGCATGACCCAGCTGGTGTTGCGAACCAACCTCGACGCGCACCAGCGTGAGTCGCTGCGCAAGATCGCCAGCTCGGCCCAATCGCTGCTCGGCATCCTCAACGACATCCTGGATGTCTCGCGGCTCGAGGCCGGCAAGCTCCGCATCGATCGGACTGACTTCGAGCTCTACATCCTGGTCGAGAATGCGGTTCAGCTGGTGGAGGTCGCGGCCCATGACAAGGGGCTCGAATTGATCGTCGATTATGCACCAGACCTCTCCAGCCACTATCTCGGTGACCCGCTGCGCATCACCCAGGTGCTGACCAATCTTCTGGGCAATGCCGTGAAGTTCACGGCGCGGGGCGAGGTGCGTCTGAGCGTGAGCGCGCCGCGCGCCGCGCGCTTGCGGTTCATGGTCCGGGATACCGGCATCGGCATCTCGCCCGAGCAGCAGGCCGGGTTGTTTCAGTCCTTTGCACAGGCCGACAGCAGCACGACCCGCCGCTATGGCGGCAGCGGTCTTGGCTTGACGATCAGCAAACAACTCGTCGAGCTCATGGATGGGACCATCGAGGTGAGCAGCCAGAGCGGGCATGGCAGTTGTTTCAGCTTCGAGATCGCGGCGCCCGAGTCCTCCGCGACCCCGCCGCGGATGACCGGCTATCCAGGACGACACGTCTTGGTGGTGGATGACCATCCGCTCTGGCGCGAGATCCTCAGCGAGCTGCTGCGCGCCCATGAGTTGGAGGTGGATACCCTGAGCAGCGGTCGTGCCGCGCTCCAACGCATCAAGGACCACCGCTATGATCTCATCCTGGTGGACTGGTTGATGCCCGAGCTCGATGGGATCGAGACCCTGCGTCTGATCCGACGCGAGCTGGGCGAAGGGTGCCCGCGCGTGATCCTGGTGAGCGCCTTTTGGCAGGAGGCGAGCGCGAGCCAAGCCCGCGCGGAGGGCGTCGACGCTCTGATGCGCAAGCCGGTCAACCCACTCGAGCTGGAACGGATGCTCGCCAGGCTGTTCGCGCCAGCCAAGGTCAACGCCAACACCGAGCAGGATGCGCCGGTCGTGCCCAGCGCGCCCCGTCCGCTGGTGGGGCTCGAGGGCAAACGGGTTCTCATCGTCGAGGACCACCCGCTCAATCGCGAGATCGTGCTGGGTCTCTTGGAGGACAGCGGACTAGCGATCGCGGTCGCCGAGAATGGGCTGGAGGCCGTCGAGCATGTTCAGCGCGCGCCGGTCGATCTCATCCTGATGGATCTGCAGATGCCGGTGATGGATGGGTTCGAGGCGACCCGCCGCATCCGTGCGCTCAGCCCGGACGTCCCCATCATCGCGCTCACCGCCAATGCCTTCAAGGAGGATATCGAGAAGACCCGCGCGGCCGGGATGGACGATCATCTCAGCAAGCCGATCGACCTGGAGCAGCTCCATCGGACGCTGCTCCAGTATCTCAGCGAGGCCCCGCGGGCGCGCCCTGGATCCGCCGCGGCCTAACTGGCGCGAGCCAGATCAGGCGGCTCGAGTGATCCCGCGGTGGTCTGGGTCCAGCGCAGCAGCTCGAGACGGCCGTCATGATGCTCCGCCAAGGCGGTGCAGCTCTCGACCCAGTCGCCGCAGTTGCAGTAGGCGATCCCCTCGATGTCGCGGATCTCGGCATGGTGGATGTGTCCGCAGATCATGCCGTCGAGCTGGCGACGCTTGGCCTCGTTGGCCAGCGCGGTTTCGAAATCGCTGATATAGCTCACCGCATCCTTGACCTTGTATTTCAGGAAGGCCGCCAGTGACCAATACTCCAGGCCGAGCCAGCGGCGGATTCGGCTGATGTGTCCATTCAGGGCCAGGAGGGTGTCATAGGCACTGGCACCGAGCTTGGCCAGCCACTTGCCGTTCTGGACCACCGCGTCGAATGCATCACCATGCATGACCAGGAATCGGCGCCCATCCGCGGTCGTATGGATCGCCTCGTTGCGCACGGCCACATGACCGAAATCAGCGTCCAGATGGATGCGGAAATGCTCGTCGTGATTGCCTGGGATGTAGATGACCTGGGTCCCGTGACGGGCCTTATCGAGCACCGCTCGCACCACCTGGTTGTGGGTCTCCGGCCAATAGAGCCCGCTCTTCATCGCCCAGAGATCGACGATGTCACCGACCAGATAGAGGTGCTTGCACTCGATCGATTGCAGGAAGTCGAGCACCAGCGAGGCCTGACAACCGCGCAGGCCAAGATGGACGTCAGAGATGAAGATGCTGCGGTATCTCAGCGGGCTCATGCGTGTAATCTGGCTCATCGCATCACCGGTTCGCGTCAGGGAAGACGTCCGTGATTCTCGCCGACGTCAATTGCGGTGATATTGACGCTTGGTGAAGAAACGTCGGACGAGGCGCGTGAGGCCAGCGCGCGGCGTCCTTGCACGAGGCGATACAGACAGGACTCGACCTCCTCGATGACCGATTCCCAGCCGCTCGCTTGCATGCCCCGCGCGGCCCGTGCGCCCGCGCCACGCAGTCGCTCGAGGTCATGGGTGAACGACAGGGCGGCGGCGATGAAGGCCGCCTCATCACCGAATGGGACGCTCGAGCCATTGTGTCCGGCGCGAATCAGTGACCGCGCCGCGGCATAATCGAAGGCGATGACTGGCAGACCACTGGCCAGCGCCTCGGCCACCACATTGCCGTAGGTCTCGGTCAAGCTGGGAAAGAGAAAGAGGTCGCCCGAGGCATAATGGCGCGCGAGATCCTCACCGCTCTTGGCTCCCAGACAGAGAATCTCGGGATGATCGAGCTGGATGCGCTCGCGCTCAGGACCGTCGCCGATGAGCACGAGCCGAGTCTCTGGTCGGGTGGCCCGAATCGTGGCATAGGCCCTCAGCGCAAGGGCGAGATTCTTCTCCGGCGCGAGACGTCCGACATGCATCAAGATCAGCGTGTCCTCGCCGCCACCCCAGGTCCGGCGCAGCTCGGGATCGCGCCGTTGCGGGGAGAACAGGCGCAGATCGACACCGCGACCGAAGACCGCGACATTCTGAAAGCCCTGTCGCGAGAGCTCGTCGCGCAACTCGACGGTCGGCACCAGGGTCATGTCCGAGCGATTGTGGAATTGACGCAGTGTCTCCTCGATCTGTCGCGTGAACAGACCGAGTCCATAATGTGGTCCGTAGTGTTGAAACTGGGTATGGAATCCAGTGACACTGGGGATGCCAAGCGCATTCGCCGCGGCCAACGCGGCGTGCCCGAGCGGTCCCTCGGTGGCGATGTAGACGAGATCCATGGGCGATGACTCCCAGGCGCGCCGCAGTCGCCAATACACGGGCAACCCGAAGCGCAGTCCTGGATAGCCGGGGATGGGCAATCCCGGGACCAGCTGGATGGTGATCGCACTCGTGCGCTGTTGCGCCGGCAGCCCCGGTTGTCTTGGCCGGATCAGGCGGACGTGGTGACCGCGCTCGGCCAGCCCCTCCACCAGATGATGCATGGTGTTGGCTACCCCGTTGATCTCGGGTGGATAGGTCTCGGTCACGACCCCGATGGCAAGTCCCGCCTGGCCGATCCGCGCTGACTCCAGCGGCGCTTGCTGCATCCCGGGGGCGGTTTCTCCGCGATCAACTGGCATCAGTGACTCCGATGGATTCAGGGCTGGTGCTCAGCGCGGGCGTCAGGCGCGGCACCTCGGCGTCGCCTGGATCGACCACGCGCTCGCGTGTCTCCGCTCTGAGCCTGGCGAGGATGGCGCGCCGCGCGCGCTCGGCCAATTGGTCACGCCGATCCACCGCGTTGACCGGCTGGGGGGGAAGGAGGTGCAGCTCGACCCTGGGCGCGGGATGACGCAGCAGACGCATCAAGTGTGCGAGCAAGGTCTCCTCGCCAAGGAAGGGCACGCGTGTGTCGAGCTCACCGTCCGCGCTCCGGTAGCGGATGGCGATGGGTTGGATGGCCACCCCAGTCTCCACCGCCAGTGCGAACAACCGCGGGTGAAAGCGCAGCACCGAGGCGCCATCGCTGGTCGTCCCCTCGGGGAAGATCATCATGGTGTGGCCCTGGCTGATCTGCTCGCTCAGCCGCGCGGCCAGTGTCTGGATTCGATGGGCCCCGCGGACGATGAACAGGGTTCCGGCCGTCTCGGCCAGCCATCCGATCAGTGGCCAGCCGCGGACCTCGGACTTGGCGAGGAAGCTGACCTCGCCATGGGCGCCGATGACCGGGATGTCCAGCCAAGAGACGTGGTTTCCGACCAGCAGGCAGCCCGGCTCGAGTCGCCCATGGATCGAGACCTGGAGATCCAGGATGGCGCAGAGCCGAGCGTGCCACCAGCGCATCACGCGGGGCACCCAGCGCGGGCGCGCGGCGATTCGAGTGATCGCGCGGATCCAGAGGGCGAGCGCCGCGGCGCTGCCGAGATGGGCGAGGATCGACAGCGCACGCCACGCCGAGGATGCGAGCGTCATGGGACTCACCGCCCGGGGACCCGGTCGATGAAGTGTCGTGAATAGGCGGGATGGAGTGCGTCGATATCGAGGAGCACCAGCACGTCGGCCACCCCGAAATCCGCATCCCGGCACGGCTCGCTACAGACCCGCGCGCCAAGCCTGAGATAGGCGCGCAGCAGCCCGGGCAGTGGGGCATCCAGCACCTCGACCGCCGAGGTGGGTGCGCGCAATGGCAGACGCGGAGTGACCCGCAGGTGCTCGGGCGCCATGGCATGGCGGCGCAGACGGTTCATGATCGCGCTGGCGAGGACATCGTTCTCGCCGAGCGGAATGCTGGCACAGCCGAAGAGATGATCGAACCCCTGCAGTCGAATGAAGCCCGCGAGCCCGGACCACAGCACCCCGATCGCCGAGCCTTGCCGATAGCCCGGCGCGATGCAGGTGCGACCGACCTCCAGGAGGCGTCCATCCAGCCGCTTGATCGGATCCAGATCGAACTCGGTTTCCGAGTAGAAACCGCCGCGCCGTGCCGCGGCCTCGCTGGTCAAGAGTCGTGTGCACCCCACCACCTGACCGTTGCGGTCATCGCGCACCAGCAGATGATGACAATGCGCATCGAAATCGTCGACGTCCAGTCCATCGGCCGCGCCGCTCAAGCGGGCGCCGAGCTCTTGGGCGAAGACACGATAGCGCAGGGCTTGTGCCTCGCGAATCTCATCCGTGCTCGCGGCCAGGTCGACGAAGAGCCGCGGAGTTGCTCGGGCAGCCACTGAGGATGCGGTTGCGCTCATTTGATCACTCGACATGCAATGGCGAAATGGTCGTGAGATCTTAGGCGTGCTCTGTGTCGCGCGGATGTGGGGCGGGTGACGATGACATGAATTCAGTTGGCCGGATTGATCATGCCTCTGGGCTGACCGATCGCAATCTTGGTGTAAACTCCGAGTTGAGCATTCCGATCACTGAGACTCGTGGCGGCCAGCACCGGGCGGTGGCGCGCGAGTGACGGGTGGAGCAACGCGTGAGCCACGATTCCGATCCTCGGCCACCGGCCAATGGCGGTGGTGCCCCAAGCTGGTCGCGTTCGACCGCGCGCCGGCCACGCGGCCAGCGCGTGCGACCGCGCTCGGTATTGGCATGGCTACTGGTGTTCTTGGCCACGCTGGGCGCGCCACTCCAACTCTTGGCGCTTGGTCTGCTCGGTGCCGGGGTGTTCCTGTCGATCCATGTCACGCGGCTGCCGAGCGTGGAGACGCTGCGCCAGGTGCGTTTCGAGGAGCCCCTGCGGGTCTTCAGCAGTGATGGCGGACTGATCGCCGAGTTCGGGATCGAGCGGCGTCGTCCGGTCGCCATCGAGCGCATGCCCCCATTGGTGGTCGACGCCTTTCTCGCGACCGAGGACAGTCGCTTCTTCGAGCATCGCGGGGTCGACACCATCGGAATGGCCCGGGCGCTGCTCGCCTTGGTCACCACGGGCACCAGGGCTCAGGGCGGCAGCACCATCACCATGCAGGTGACGCGCAACTTTTTGCTCAGCTCGGAGAAGACCTTCCAGCGCAAGCTCGCCGAGGTGCTGCTCACGCTCCAGGTGGAGCGGACGCTGACCAAGGAGCAGATCCTCGAGCTCTATCTGAATCAGATCTTCTTCGGTCATCGCGCCTATGGGATCTCGGCCGCTGCCGCGCTCTATTACGACAAGGAGCTCGATGCGCTCACGCCGGCCGAGGCCGCGATGCTCGCTGGCATCCCGAAGGCCCCGTCGGCCAACAATCCGGTGAGCAATCCAGCCCGTGCGCTGGAGCGGCGCAATTACATCCTCGGTCGGATGCGTGATCTCGGGTATCTCGATGAGGCCGAATACGAGATCGCGCTCCTCACCCCCGATCTGGCACGTCTGCATCGGCGCCAGCCGGATCTCGATGCCGGCTATGTCGCCGAGATGGCCCGCCAGGAGATCATCCAGCACTATGGCGAGGCGGCGCTCAGCCAGGGCTATCAGGTGATCACGACCATCGATACCCGTCTCCAGATGGCCGCGCAGGAGGCGGTGCGCCGTGCGCTGCGTGACTATGATCGACGCCACGGCTATCGTGGCGCCGAGGCCAACCGCGCGGTCGAGGGGGTGGATGAGGCCGAGCTCGATGCCTATCTGGAGACCGTGACGCGGCTCCCGGACCTGTCACCGGGACTGGTCGTCCAGGTCTCGGCGCGCGAGGCCGAGGTCTATCTTGGGCAAGGCCAGCGGGTGCGACTCGATCTGAAGCCGCTCGCCTGGGCGCGTGCGTTTCGCGATGCCAACCGGCGCGGGCCGGCGCCACGGCGAGTCAGCGATGTGCTCGCCAGTGGTGATCTGATCCGACTCCAGCAGGATGATCAGGGCCGCTGGCAACTGGCTCAGAACCCCGCGGTGGCCGGCGCGCTGGTGACCATCGCCCCCCAAGACGGCGCGGTGCGCGCGCTGGTCGGTGGGTATTCGTTCACCGAGAGCAAGTTCAATCGCGCACTCGACATGCGCCGCCAACCCGGCTCCAGCTTCAAGCCATTCGTGTTCGCCGCGGCGCTGCACAAGGGTTGGACGCCGGCGAGTCTGGTGCGTGATGAGTCGCTCAAGCTGCCCGGCAAGCAGGCCTGGAACCCACGCAATGCCGACGGCAAGGAGCTCGGACCCATTCGGCTGCGTCCGGCCCTGGCCTTGTCGCGCAACCTCGCGGCGATCAACCTCCTGCAAAGCGTCGGGGTCGAGGACGCCCACGCCTATATCCAGACGTTCGGGTTCGATTTCCAGGCCGTCCCACTGGGTCTGTCGATGGCCCTGGGCACCGGTGAGCTCTCGCCCATGAAGCTGGCCGAAGGCTATGCGGTGTTCGCCAACGGGGGCTTTCATGTGATGCCCTATTTCATCCAGCGCATCGTCGCCGGCGACGGGCAGGTGATCTTCGAGGCGAATCCGCCGCGCAGTTGCGCGCGGTGCTGGTTCCGGGTCGGCGATCAAGACGCCCAACCGAGCGCGACCAGCACGAGTCCGCCAGCGCCCCAGGTCATCGATCCGCGCATCGCCTATCAGATCAACTCGCTGCTGCGCGAGGTCATCGAGACCGGCACGGGGACGCGGGCCAAGGCATTGCGACGGGATGACGTCGTTGGCAAGACCGGAACGACCAATGACGTGCGCGACTCCTGGTTTGCTGGCTATCAGGCCGACTTCGTCACCGTCGCCTGGATGGGATTCGACGATTTCGAGAAGCTCGGCCGGGGCGAGGAGGGCGGCCGGGCCGCCCTGGGGATGTGGGTCGATTTCATGGCTGCCGCGCTCGAGGGCCATCCGATCGCTCGGCTCGAGCCGCCCGACGGCATGGTGCAAGTCCGGGTCGATCCGGCGCGAGGCACCGAGACCAAGTCCAAGCGCGGTGTCATCGAGATGGTCAACGAGGAGCATCGAGAGAACTTGCAGGGTCCGGTGCCGATCCAGCTTGCCGCCGAGCCTGATACCTCGGTGCGTCGCGCAGCGCCTCGGGTGATGGACGATCTCTTCTAGCGCCGGCCTGATGCGTGGCTCAACAGTCGAGCACCGCCGAGCGCGGTGCGGACTGGAGTTGGATCAGGTCATCGCGCAATGACTCCAGACGCTGCTGCAAGCGCGCGTGCTGACGCTCGTCGAGACTGGCGCCGAGCCGGATGAGCAGCTCACTGATGCGGGCCTCGAGCAGTTGTCCGCCCCGCGCGAGCTCGGCTGGCAGATCCTGGAAGTCGACCAGCCACATGGTGAGGAAGGACTGGATCCGCGCCACGTCCGCCCCGGCATCGAGCAGCGCGATCAAGCGCGCACGCTGATGCACGCGGTAGTCGAGTAGGCGCTCCTGGGTCTGGGGCACGCGCGCGGTGACGTCTGTGATGATGGCCCGCTGCGCCGGGCGCAGCGGGCCGGTCCAATCCTCGATCCCCTGGGTGTAGCGTCTTGCGCGCCGCTCTTGTTCGTCAGGGCCCGCGCGCTCGGCGAGCTCGGCCCGATCCTCGGTATCCTGCTGGGCGAAGCGCGCTTGCAGCGCACGGATCTGATCCGGGGCCAGGTCGGCGAGCAAGGGGGCGGCAAGCGTCACCGCGAATTCAGCCTGGCGACGGTACAGTGCCTGCATCTGGGTGATCAGACAACGGGTGTTGCGCTGATCGAAGCCCTCGCGGCTGGCCTGGTGGACCTGCTCGAGATAGCCGGCCAGATAGGGCAGCTCCTCGCTGCGATGGCGCGCGAGTGCCGCGCGCAGGGTCGGCTCCCAGGCGGCGATCTGTGTCTGGCTGAGCTCCAGATAGTCCTTGGCATAGCCCTTGATGAAGAAATCGGCGCTGTTGTACGCGATGCCGACCCGGCTGCAGGCAGTGACGCTCAGCAGCAGGCACAGCAGGAGCGCGAGACCGACCAGCGGTGATTGAATCCGAGCGAACATGGGCACTGGGCTCCTCTACTCGTGGTGCATCGGTTGGCGGTGGTGTCTGCGGGGGCGGGGGTGAAGGTGCATGCAGACGTCCGCCGTCTCCTCTTGAATCTGGCTGGTGGGACTGTAGACTTCCAGGGCTTATCCCGACACCCACCCAACATGAGGTCGCCCAGTGGTTGCCCCCGAGCCCGATTTTCGCCGCATCAAGCGGTTGCCGCCCTATGTCTTCAATATCGTCAATGAGTTGAAGGCCGAGGCACGAGCTCGCGGCGAGGACATCATCGATTTTGGGATGGGCAATCCCGACCAGGCCACCCCCCAGCACATCGTCGACAAGCTGGTCGAGACCGCCGTGCGTCGGGACACCCATCGCTATTCGATGTCTCGGGGCATCCCGCGGCTGCGCCGAGCGATCTGTCACTGGTACCGTGATCGCTTCGATGTCCATCTCGATCCGGACAGCGAGGCGATCGTCACCATTGGATCCAAGGAGGGCCTGGCCCATCTCGCGCTCGCCACCATGGGGGCCGGTGATACGGTGTTGGTGCCCAATCCAGCCTATCCCATCCATCCCTATGGCTTCATCATCGCTGGCGCGGACGTGCGACACGTGCGTCTCACCCCGGATGTCGACTTCTTCGATGAGCTGCAGCGCGCCATCCAAGACTCCTGGCCCAAGCCGAAGATGTTGGTGATCAACTTCCCAGGCAACCCGACGACACAGTGCGTCGAGCTCGATTTCTTTCAGAAGGTCATCGACATCGCCGCCGAGCACGGCATCTGGGTGGTGCACGACATCGCCTATGCCGACATCGTCTTCGATGGCTATCGCGCGCCATCGATCCTGCAGATCCCCGGCGCCAAGGAGATCGCGGTCGAGTTCTTCTCGATGTCCAAGAGCTACAACATGCCGGGCTGGCGAGTCGGTTTCATGTGCGGCAATCGTACCCTGGTCGCGGCCCTCGCCCGGATCAAGTCCTATCTGGACTATGGCACCTTCACGCCGATCCAGGTCGCGGCCATCGCCGCGCTGGAGGGACCGCAGGAGTGCGTGCGCGCGATCAGCGACAATTACGAGAGCCGCCGTGATGTCTTGTGCGCCGGGCTGAACGCGGCGGGCTGGCCGGTCGAACCGCCGCGCGCCACCATGTTCGTCTGGGCGCCCATCCCGGAGCCCTATCGGGCATTGGGCTCGCTCGAGTTTTCCAAGAAGCTCTTGCAAGAAGCGCGGGTGGCGGTCGCACCCGGGATCGGCTTTGGCGAGTATGGCGATGGTCATGTCCGCTTCGGGCTGATCGAGAACGAGCATCGCACCCGCCAGGCGATCCGCGGGATCAAAGAGATGTTCCGTCGCGAGTCGCGCGCCGGAAGCTGAACAGTCGAGTGAGGGGTGACGCATGGAACCGGTGAAGATCGGACTGCTGGGCTTGGGCACGGTTGGCGGTGGCACCGTCACCGTCTTGACGCGCAACGCCGCCGAGATCGCGCGCCGCGCCGGGCGCGGGATCGAGATCGCGCATGCCGCGGCACGCGCCTATGATCCAGCGCGGATCCAAGGTCTGGAGGCGATCGGTCGCATCGGCGACGATGCCTTCGCGGTGGTCGATGACCCCGAGGTCCAAGTCGTCGTGGAGTTGATCGGTGGCTATTCGCCAGCGCGCGAGCTGGTCCTCCAGGCGATCGCCAACGGCAAGCATGTGGTCACCGCGAACAAGGCGCTGATCGCCCGCCATGGCAACGAGATCTTCGCGGCCGCGCACGCGCGCGGTGTCATGGTGGGGTTCGAGGCGGCGGTCGCGGGCGGCATCCCCATCATCAAGGCATTGCGCGAGGGGCTCGCCGCCAATCATATCGAGTGGATCGCCGGGATCATCAACGGAACCGGCAACTTCATCCTCACCGAGATGCGCGACAAGGGGCGCGATTTCGCCGATGTGCTCGCCGAGGCCCAGGCCCTGGGGTATGCCGAGGCGGATCCGACCTTCGATGTGGAAGGAATCGACGCCGCTCACAAGCTCACCATCCTCTGCTCGCTGGCCTTCGGTATCCCGTTGCAGTTCGAGCGCTGCTTCACCGAGGGCATCTCCAAGATCGGGGCCATGGATGTCGCCTACGCCGCCGAGCTGGGATATCGCATCAAGCATCTCGGCATCACCCGTCGCACACCGGATGGGATCGAGCTGCGCGTGCACCCGACCCTGATCCCGCAGCGGCGTCTGATCGCCAATGTCGATGGGGTCATGAACGCGGTCCTGGTCAAGGGCGATGCGGTTGGTCCAACGCTCTACTATGGCGCGGGCGCGGGCGCGCTGCCCACCGCCTCGGCGGTGATCGCCGACCTGGTCGACGTGGTCCGCGCGCTCACCACCGACCCCAGCAATCGGGTGCCGCATCTGGCCTTCCAGCCCGATGAGCTGGCCGACACCCCGGTGATGCCCATGGAGGCGGTGGAGACGGCCTACTATCTGCGTCTCTCGGCGCTCGATCAGCCCGGCGTCATGGCCCGGATCGCCAGCATCCTGGGCGAGCAGGGGATCAGCATCGAGGCGATCAAGCAGAAGGAGCCGGAGGAGGGTCAAACCCATGTCCCGCTGGTCATGCTCACCCATCGCGTCATCGAGCGACAGATGAACGAGGCGATCGCGCGGATCGAGTCGCTCGACGCGGTGCAGGGTCCGGTGACACGCATCCGCATGGAGACACTGGCGGGTTGATCCATGCCCCGGGACCGGGCGGCGGGATGCCGACCAGGTTCTGGGTCTCGCTCCGAGCGGTGTCAAGCTGCTAGAATTTTTGGCAAGTTGGATCCGCTCGCCAGGTGCCCAGCATGTCTGGATTCTTCACGCCAGCACCATCGTCCAGTGTCCATCGCCATCCTCGTCCGGTCTTGAGTCCCGGGCTCAGACGACTCCTGGTCGTCCTGGGCATACTGCTTGGCTTGCTGGCGATCAACTCGACCTATCTGGTCGCGGTCACCTGGGGTGAATGGGTCTCGGGCCAGATCCTGGAGAATCAGCTCTATCTGCTGATGTTCCTGGTGCATCTGGCGCTGGGTCTGCTCCTGGTGGTGCCGCTGCTGGTGTTTGCGCTGCTGCATCTGCGTCGCGCCTGGCGCCGCCCCAATCGCTGGGCGGTGCGCGCTGGGCTCGGGCTCTTGCTCAGCCTGCTGCTGGTGGTGCTCTCGGGTCTCCTGCTGACCCGCTTTGGATTCTTCGAGATCAATCATCCGCAGGTGCGGGCCTGGTCCTATTGGATCCATGTCACCACGCCAATCATCGGGCTCTGGCTCTTCGTGCTCCATCGCCTCGCAGGTCCGAGACTGCGTTGGGGTGGCTTGGTGGCCTGGGGCGTCGCCGCGCTCCTGCTCGCCGGCGCCGGGCTCGGGCTGCATCTGCTCGCGCTCAGCGAGACGGATGCACTGGAGCGGGTCTATGCGCCCGCGCTGGCGCGCGTGCCCAACAGCGGGATCATCCCCCCCGAGCGTCTGATGCGTGACGCGGTCTGTGCCGAGTGTCACCCAGACATCGAGGCGCGTCATGCCGGCAGCCTGCACCGATTCAGCTCATTCAACAATCCGATCTATCGCTTCAGCGTGGAGGAGACCCGGCGGGTGCTGCTCGAGCGCGATGCCGACCTGGCCCCAGCCCGTCTGTGCGCGGCCTGTCATGACCCGGTGCCGCTCTTGGCGGGACGCTTCGATGATCCTGACTATGACCCCGCGACCGATCCAAGCGCGCATGCCGGCATCACCTGTCTGGTCTGCCATGCCATCACCGCGGTCAACAGTCCGCTGGGCAACGCCGATTACAGCCTGATCGAGCCGCCAGTCTATCCATTCGAATACAGTGATCACCCCATCCTCAGGTCGATCAATCGCCAACTGATCCGCGCCAAACCCGCCTTCCACAAGAAGACCCTGCTCAAGCCACTGCATCGCACACCCGAGCTCTGCGCCAGCTGTCACAAGGTGCACCTGCCCGTGGCGCTCAACCACTATCGCTGGCTGCGCGGTCAGAATCACTATGATAGCTTCCTGCTCAGCGGCGTCTCCGGGCATCGTGTCGACAGCTTCTACTATCCGGACCAGGCCACCGCATCCTGCAATGAGTGTCACATGCCACCGCGCCCGTCCGACGATCCGGCCGCGCGCCCGTCCCCCGGCGAGGGCGCGCCGAGCGTGCATGATCATCTGTTCGCCGCCGCGAACACGGCCGTCCCGGCACTGGTCGGTCGCCCGCCCGAGGAGAACGACGCGCGGTTGGAGCGATTGCGGGGGGCGGTGCGGATCGATCTGTTCGGTCTGCGCGAGGGCGGTACGATCGATGGGCCATTGCGCGCGCCGCTGCGACCCGAGCTGCCGCGGCTGGTGGCGGGCGAGTCTTATCTCCTGGAGCTGGTGGTGCGCACCACCGGTATCGGACATGCCCTGACCGAGGGCACGGCCGATTCCAATGAGTTGTGGCTCGATCTCACGCTGCGCGCCGGTGAGCGCCTGATCGGGCGCTCGGGCGCGCTCGACGCCACGGGCGCGGTCGACCCCTGGGCCTATTTCCTCAATGCCTATGTGCTGGATCGTCATGGCAACCGGATCGACCGGCGCAACGTGCAGGATATCTTCGTCCCGCTCTACGACCACCAGATCCCGCCTGGCGCGGCGGCCCTGGTCCAATACAGCGTGCGGATCCCAGAGGATCTGGACGCGCCACTGACCATCGAGGCGGCGCTGCGCTACCGCAAGTTCGACACCCAGTTGTATCGGCATGTGCGCGGCGCGCAGTTCACCGTCAATGACCTCCCCATCGCCACCCTGGCGGTGGATCAGGTGACCTTGCCGCTCGCGGGCGGCGCGCAACGAGGGGCCGGTGAGTCGCCCGCGATCCCGCTCTGGGAGCGCTGGAACGACTACGGGATCGGGCTCTTGCGTCAGGGCCGCAAGGGTCGGCTGCGACAGGCCGCCGAGGCGTTCACGGTGGTCGAGTCAATGCGTCCTGGAGAGGGCGCCTTGAATCTGGCCAGGGTCTATTATGAGGAGGGCCGTCTCGCCGAGGCCACCGAGGCGTTGAGGCGGGCCAGCATGGCCGATCCGCCCGCGGCGCCCTGGGTGATCGCCTGGTATACGGCATTGATCGCGCGCGAGCTCGGTCAGCTCGATGCGGCGATCGCCAATCTGGAGGCATTGGCCGAGACCGCCTTCGCCTCGGCGCGCGCGCGTGGGTTCGATTTCGCGCGTGACTACCGCATGCTTACCGAGCTGGGTCGGGCCCATTACGAGCGTGCGCGCCAGGCGCGTGGCCCAGCACGCGAGGCCGAGCGCATGGCCGATCTCGAGCGCGCCAGCGCGCGGCTCGACCAGGCATTGACGATTGATCCCGAGAACGCGGCGGCCCATCATGCACTCAGCCTGGTCCATGCCGATCTCGGGCGCGCCGAGCAGGCGGCGGAGCATCGGCGGCTCCATGAGCAGTATCGCCGTGACGATCAGGCGATCGAGCGTGCCGTGACACTGCACCGCAGCCGCAATCCGGCGGCCAATCAGGCGGCCGAGACGATCGCCATCCATGATCTGCAACGCCCCGACGCGCTCGCGCGCGAGCGGCGTGCGATCCCACGCGAGGTGGAGGGTTAGGCGGATGAAAGACAACCGACTCACGCCCGGCGAGGCGCGCATCCGGCGCGCCTTTTGGGTCTCGATCGCGCTCATCGCCAGCGGGATGGCCTCGACCCTGCTCTTCGAGTGGCTCAAGCAGCCGAGTGGCGACGCCGCGCCGGTCCCGGATGCCGAGATCCAGGCCCCCGCGCCCATCGCCCCTGAATCGGCCAGGCAACCGCCGCCGGTGACCTTCACCGACATCACGACGGCGGCCGGGATCGACTTCGTGCATGTCAACGGCGCCTATGGTGAGCGTCTGATGCCCGAGACCATCGGCAGCGGGGCGGCCTTCCTCGACTATGATGGCGACGGTCACCAAGACCTCTTGCTGGTCAACTCGGCCTATTGGCCGGGACATGAGCCGCCGGATGCCCCGGCGCCACGACTGGCGCTCTATCGCAATCTGGGCGATGGGCGTTTCGTGGATTCCACCCAGGAAGCCGGCCTTGACGCGAGCTTCTATGGCATGGGTGTGACGGTCGCCGACCTGGATGGCGATGGCTGGCATGATGTGTATGTGACCAGTCTCAACCGCAATCATCTCTATCGCAATCTCGCGGGACGCTTCGTCGATGTCACCGAGCAAGCCGGCGTTGGTGGCGGCGACGAGACCTGGAGCTCCAGCGCCACCGTCTTCGATCATGACGGCGACGGTGATCTGGATCTCTTCGTGGTCAACTATGTGCAATGGTCGCGCGCAATCGACCTGGAGATCGACTTTCGCTTGACCGGACTCGGGCGGGCCTATGGCGCGCCGCTGAATTTCGTCGGCACCGACAATCGCCTCTACCGCAATGATGGTGACTGGCGTTTCACCGACGTGACCACCGAGGCCGGGATTCGCGTCACTGATCCGGTCTCTGGCCAACCCGTCGGCAAGGGTCTCGGCGTGATCGTCGTGGATTATGACCGCGACGGCTGGCTCGATCTGATCGTCGCCAATGATACGGTGCGCAACTTTCTGTTCCGCAATCTGGGCGATGGCCGCTTCGAGGAGGTCGGGATCTTCGAGGGGCTCGCCTATGATCGCAACGGCAAGGCGACCTCGGCGATGGGGATCGATGCGGCGCGTTTCCGCGACGATGCCGATCTTGGGGTGGTGATCGGCAATTTCGCAAACGAGATGTCATCGCTCTATGTCACCCACCAGGGTCGCCCGCCCTTCGTCGACGAGGCCGTCCTGGAGGGGCTGGGTCCGGCCTCGCGCATCCCACTGACCTTCGGCGTGCTCTTCCTCGACTATGACCTGGATGGGCGCCTGGATCTGCTCCTCGCCAATGGCCATCTGGAGCATGAGATCGACAAGGTCCAGCAGAGCCAGACCTATGCCCAGCCCCCCACGCTCTTTTGGAATTGCGGCGATGCCTGCGCGGGGCGCTTCATCCCGGTCATGGAGGCCGGTGACCTGCTGCGCCCGATGGTTGGACGTGGTCTCACCTACGCGGATATCGACGGCGACGGCGATCTCGATCTACTCATCACCCAGAACGGCCGAGCGCCGGTCCTGTTGCGCAATGACCAGGCCACTGGACATCATGTTCTGCGGGTCGAGCTGATCGGCCGCGCACCCAATCGCGACGCGATCGGCGCCGAGATCGCGTTGACGGCTGGGGGAGTGACCCGCCATCGACAGCTCATGCCGGCGCGCGGCTATCTCTCGCAGGTCGAGCGGCCCATCACCTTCGGGCTCGGGACGGCGCGCACGGTCGAGCGGCTCCTGGTGCGCTGGCCGGATGGCTCCGAGGAGGTCTTCGCGGTGCCCGAGGTGGATGCTCGGCTGGTTCTGGAGCAGGGCAGGGGTGGAACATGAGCGCCTGGATGCGCGCGCGGTCCTGGCCCGCGCTCCTGCTGCTGGCGCCCCTGCTCCACTGGCAGGCGTCACCGGGCATGGCCGATGCGCTCGATCCATTGCCTCAAGGCTGGGCCGAGCGTCTGCGGCCGATCCCTGAGACCGATCTCAGTGGCGCGGAGCGACTGGTCCGGGATGCGATCGGCACGACACGCGCCGAGCTGTCCGAGCGTCTGCTCGATCCCGCCAGCAGTGCCGATCAGCTGGCCGAATACTATGGGCGGCTCGGCGCACTCTTCCTGCTGGTCGAGGTCGAGACGCTCGCCGATGCCTGTCTGCGCAATGCCGCGGTCTTGCAACCCGAGGTCTTTCGCTGGCCCTATTATCGTGGCTATCTGGCGATGCTGGCAGGGCGGCTCGATGAGTCACTCACCGCGTTCGAGACCGCCCGCGCCATCGACCCGGACTATGCGCCGCTGGATCTGCGTCGCGGCAAGGTCTTGCTCGATGCCGGCCGTCTCGATGAGGCGCGCCTGGCGCTGGAAGGCATCGCCGAGACCCCTGGACTGGAGGCGGCGGCCGCCTTTCATCTCGGTCAGATCGCCTCTCTGCAGCGTCGTCATCCAGAGGCCGTGAGCGCATTCGAGCGGGTGCTGGCCGAGGACGCCAGTGCCTCGGGCGTGGACTACCCGTTGGCCTTGGCCTATCGCGCGGTGGGCGACCTCGCGCGCGCCCAGCGCCATCTGGCCAAGGCGGGCGTGGAGGCCGGCAGTCCCACGGTGGAAGATCCGCTGATCGCCGAGCTGGAGGCGGTGATCGGGCGCTCGCAGCCGGCCTTCAATGAGGCGTTGCACGCCGTTCGCAATGGCGATTATGCCACCGCGGCCACGCGCTTCGGCGAGGGTCTGGCGATCGCGCCAGACAACCACGCGGCGCGGGTGAGCCATGCGCGGGCGCTCTATCTCAGTGGCGCGCGGGACGCGGCCGAGGAGGCGCTCGGACAGGTGCTCGAGCAGGATCCGACACAGACGCTGGCGCGCTTTCTGATGGGCGTGCTCAATGAATCACGCGGGGCGCTCGATCTGGCCGAGCTGGACTATCAAGACACACTGCGGATCGATCCGCGACACGCTGGGGCGGCCTTCTATCTCGCCAATCTGCAGTTTCGCCAAGGGCGCTATCCCGAAGCCGCCGCGAGCTATCGGATGGTGCTCGAGTCGGCCGATCCGGTCGAGCCGGCGAGACTCCTGGAGCTCATCGCACGCGCGCGAGCGGGCACGGATGAGGCGGAGATCCTGCGGCGCTTGGAGGCATGGGGCGCGCCATCGCATGATGATCCGATGCGCATCCATGCACTCGCCCGGCTGTTGGCCGGGGCGCAAGATCCAGCACTTCGCGACCCGACGCGCGCCTTGGCGTTGGCCCGTGATCTGGTCCGTCGCCAGCCCATCCCGCCGTTTCAACGGACCCTGGCACTCGCGCTCATGTCCGACGGTCAGACCACGGCGGCAATCGATACCCTGCAATCGGTGATCGCGGAGGCGGCCTGGTCGGCCCCGCCAAGCGAGGTCGCGCGACTGTTGAGCGATCTGGAGGACTATCGCGCGGGACGCTTGCCCATGCCGGCCTGGCCGCAGGGTGATCTCATGCTGGAGGCCCCGCCATTGGATCCAGTCGCGGCCTTTCGTGACTATCCGGCCGCGGTCCCCTATTGAGCGATGCCGAGTCCTCGGATGTTGGGAGGCGGGTGGGGCGACGTGCGCGCACGTCGCCGCCAATGTATCAGACTATTTTGCCGAGCTGGAGCTCGCCGGAACGCTCGGCGCGATCAGCCCCGGCGCGACGGGATAACCGCCCCAGGCACCATGATAGGGGTAGCCACCCCATCTGCCATGGTAGGGATAGCCGTAGCCGCCCCAGGGACCACCCCAGCCGCCCCAACCGGGATGGCCGCCATAGTAGCCCGGATAGCCGCCCCACCAGGGGCCACGGTGCCAGGGACCACCATACCAGGGACCATCGCCCCAGGAGCCCCAGAAGGCATTCGCGGGCAGTGTCATCAACATCGACGTCGTGGCCAGTGCGACGCCTGCAGCAGTCTTCAACAAGGTATTCATCGTATTGATCTCCTCGTCGATGAGTGTTTTTGATGCGCGCTCACACGCGCGCCAATCATATCCAGTCTGGCGTATCAAAGGCTAGACGTGATTGCCATCTTGCCGTCTCGACACGCGGCTCATCGACCCAGATCCGCGAAATAGAATCCTGCGACCAATCGCTCCACTGGAACCAGGTCATCGGTGAGCAGCGGCAAGCGCTCGAACGCCGTGCCGGTCTGCATCATGGGCTCGGTGACGCGCAACCAGCGATGCGCGATGCCGCGTTGCGCGATGATGATCTCCGGAGGCTCGCGCGCATCGCTCGCCGAGATGACGAAGGTCATGCGCTCGGCGTCCTCCGGGACCATGTCCATCCAGACGTGCACCTCGGCGAAGACCTCCGCCAGTGTCTTCATCATGCTCTTGACCAGGCGTGGATCAGGGAAGGCATCGAGGACGTTCAAGAGGTAGAGCCCATCCGGCGACAACCGCGATTTGACCAGGCTCGCATATTCACGGGTGACCAGGTGAAAGGGGATCGAGATGTCATGAAAGGCATCGGCGACGATCACGTCGTACTGCTCGGACGGCTCGCGCTTGAGCACGACCCTGGCATCCTGATGGACGATGCGCATCCCGGATGCGTTCAAGAAGAGTGCTGACTCGGCCGTCGCGGTGACCAGTGGGTCCAACTCGGCGATGGTCAGGGTCGCCTCTGGGGTCAGCGCGCGCACCGCGCGCGGCAGCGTGTAGGCACCGCCCCCGGCGAAGAACCAACGCAGCCGTGCGGCCCGCTCGGCACCGAAATGATCCAGCGCCAGCTCGTCCATCAACTGGACGTAGGGGGCGAGCAATAGACCCGGCTCGCTCTCATGATTGGTGCCATGCACCAGATGGTCCAGGACCAGGCTGCGGGCCACGCCGAATGGGGCTTGCCCTGAGTCATCGACGACACGAATGCAGAAATAGCCACTCTCCTGATCGCAGGGGTTGGAGAAGCCGTTGCGCATCTCGGTGGCGATGCCCAGGGCGAGCGCTGCGAAGAGGATGCCGATGGGCACGCGGCGCGGTGCCCCTCTGAAGAAGGGCGCCGCCAGGAGAAAGAGCGCGAGCCCGGTCAGGATCACGATGGTGCGAGTGCCCAGATACTGGATCAACCAATAGCCGGTGATGAAGGTGCCGAGGATACTGCCCAGCGCGGCGAGCGCATGCATGCGCCCGACGATGTGACCAGTGCGTCGATCGCGCGCCAAGGCCAGGGTGGTCAAGAGCGGTGTGACCACGCCCAGGAGCAACGCCGGCATGAAGAAGAGTGACACGACATAGAGGACGCTGGCGGTGAGCAAGGTCGGCTCACGCGCCTCGATGAGTGGCGCGACCAGTGTCAGTAGCAACAAGATCCCCAGGCTGAAGAGCCCCGCGAGCGCGAGTGTGATCCCGGCGGCAAGATCGTTGCCACCGCGATCCGCCCAGACACCCCCCAGCCAATTGCCGAGCGACAGACCGGCCAGGATGACCCCGATGATGGCGGTCCAGGTGTAGAGCGACACGCCGACATAGGGCGCGATCAAGCGCCCGGCCAGGATCTCCAAGACCAGCAGGAGGGCCGAGCTCAAGAAGATGGTCAAGCCATACCAGGTGATGCGCAGACGATCGGACACGCTAGACTCCGGGATCGAGTGGATGGCATCCAAGGATACGGGGCATTCGGCCGCTCATCCACTCGTCAGTCGAGTCCAGGATCGGGGGCGCTCATGGTCGCTGGGGTCGGCTCGCCGTCGGCTGGCATGGGGGTCTCCTCGGCTGTCCCTGCATGGGCCGTATCCGCTGTCGGTGCCGCGGCCGCGGCGGACTCCGGGGTGGCGGTGGAGTCGTGTTCCGGCTCGGGCAGCGCATCGACCGGCTCGGCTGAGTCCGGGCGCGCGGGGGTGTCGATGAGATCGGCGGCCGCTGTCTCCAGCAACTCACCGAGATCCAACTCGGTCAGCTTGAAGTACCAGGGTTGAGCGCTGTCCTTGAGGACATGATCAGGGCCCGCGTGCAGGCGCGAGATTCGATACTCGCGCTGCTCCCCGGTGACCAGATCGATGGTCAAGACCAACTCGGGATCCTGTTGGTTGTACCCGGGGTCGTCGTTGATCCCAAGGATGCCACGATAGCTCAGGTTGGCGATGCGCATGACCAGCGCATCGACCGCCTCCAGGGCGAGCGGCTGATCCGTGTCAGCGAGTGTCCAGGCGCCATCGGCACCCTTGGTCAGGGTCCAATCGCGGCTGGCGATCCGTTCGATCTCCGCGGTCTCCAGGCGCAGCAGCCCTGGATCGACCCAGTCGTCGGCGCGGGTCGAGATATCCGACTGGGCGAGGCGCAGGTCATAGACCCCAGGCTCACCGGCCAGACGCCCATAGACCCGCCGGAATCCGGGCGAGTCGCCGATCAGCAGGTCGAGGACGCGCTCGCTGTCGTCCTCGACGATCAGACGCCGCTCGAAGGCGGTGTCGGCGACCTTGAAGCGCTGACGGGCCGACTCGCTGGTGGCGATGGGCAGTGGGCGCATCAGCTCGGCGAGTGCGCCAAGGAGTTGCTCGACCTTGAGCTCGAGCACCGGCGCGTCACCCAGCTCAGGTAGGATCCAACCCGGCTCCTCCTTGACCAGCGTCAGGGTGGTCGCGCCATCCGCGGAGAGGATTTGGATGCGGCGCGCCGCCTCGGGCGTGGCCTCAAGCAATGGCGTGTTGGCCGCGCCGGGGGCCAACGCCCGCCCGCTGCCGAGTCCCAAGCCGAGCGCCAGCAGTAGCTGGAGGACCAGTAGACCAGCCAAGACCATCACGATCGGCGCCCTCAGATCGGGTCGCCAGCTCTGTTCTAGAGTGACCGGGTTGTTGCTCATCTTCGTCTCAATCCTGCGATCGATCGATTCGCGGCGCGTCATACGGACTGTCGCGCCTCACTGGGGCATGGTGCCAAGGCTGCATGCGCCGCTCACGGCGCGCGCTGCCCGGACAGGATCGCCACATCGGCGTGCTCATGCCGGCGCCGGACGCGCCGATAGAGCCAATAGACCAGTGCCAAGCCAGCGATGGCCAGCAGATAGCTCAGTGTCTCGAACAGGATGCGGCCGTCGCGCCCGAGCGGATCCAGCAGCCGGCTGAACTGGCCGCGACCGCGCAGGGTGAGGAGTCCTTGATCCTCCAGCGACCAGTCCAGGGCGTTTTGCATCAGCTCCAGCGGCTTGAGATAACGACTCTGGGTCGCCTCGGTGGCGAGACTGATGGCGGTATCCGAGACGAAGGTCGCCGAGCCGAGCAGGATCAGACGCGCCGAGGCGGGCGAGGACTCGACCACGCCCGCGATGACCGGCGGCTTGGTGCGGGGGGCGGTCGCGTCGGCCGCATCCGGCGCATCAGTCTCATCCTCGTGCTGCTCGGACGTGAGCAGTGGCGAAGGCCGCCCGGCGAAGGCCGATTGAAAACGCCCCTCCACCAAGACACCCAGCACCTGACTGCCCCGTGTCTCGCCCCTGGCGAAGCCGAGCGAACCGTGGGTCGCGAAGTCGGGTTGCATGTCCTCCGAGTCGCTGGTCCAGGCGTCGGCCGAGCTGCGCATCAACTCCAGGACGCGCCGCTCGGCGTTCTTCTCGGCATCGATCTCGATGGGCGAGGACCAGTTCATGGTGATCTGGCCGAGCGTGGCGGTGATGCCCGAGTCCTGCGCCAGATCATCACCACGGATATCTGGGAAATAGGGATAGTCGAGCGTTTGGATCTCCTCGACGATGAAGCCCCCGATGTCGCGCTGCACCGGGATCGGGAAGGGCGTGTTGCGCGGGTCCAGCACCAGACTCTGACCGATCGCGAGTCCGTGATGGGCTAGCCATTCCTCCAGTCCGGTCGCGGCTCGGCGTGCCTCGATGGCGCGTCCGCCCAGATCCAGGCTGAAGCTGGAGGCGGCCAGGATCACCGTCCCGCCCTGCATGAGGAACTGATCGATGGCGAACTGCTGACGCTCATCGAGTGCCTCGGGTCCGACCACCAGCAACAGATCGGCATCCTCGGGCACCTGGCCCGAGAGCAGATCGGTCTCGCGCAGGTTGAAGCCCTCGCGCAGGGTCTCTTGCAGCAGGGTGTAGCCCGCGCCACCCGTGGGCATGCCGAATATCGCTGGCGGTGCCGTGGGGGTATAGAGCGCGATGGTGCGCAACACCCCTGGTGTGAAGCGCTTGATCCCAGACGTGATGGCGCGCGCCAGGCCAGCGCGGTCGAGCGATTCGGGCAAGGGCACGGGCACCGCCTGGTCGTCTGATTCGAGCACCAGGTAGAAATAGAAGGGGGTGGGATCGAGCAGGCTGACCACCAGCGGCTCGAAACCGAACTGCTCGGCGATGGTCTGCGCGAGGGCACCGTCGCCGGCCGCCGGATCCTGGATCTCGAAGCTGAAGCGCTCGCCAGCGCTGGCGGTGAGCTCCTCGAGGACCGCCTCCAGATCGGCGCGCAGTGCCGGCAGCGGCTCGGGCAGCGTCTCGGGCGCGGAGATGTAGCCACGCAGACGCACCGGCGCGCTCAGGTTGGCGAAGAGATCGCCAGCCCCCTGATAGCCGTAGAGCACCTTGCGAATGGTGCGGGTGAGGTCGTACTCCGGATTGCGCAGACGCACCTCCAGATCGGTCTCGCCGCGCACCTTCACGTCGATCAGATCCTGGAAGCCGAGTGTCTCGAATTGGTCACCGTACTTGATCAGGATGTCGAAATAGGAGTTGACCACCGCGGCCTGATACTTGGTCGCGGTCTGGAAGGCGACGGGCCGGATGCCGTATTGCTCCCCGGCCTCGCGCTCGAGCTCGGGCGAGCGCTGCGGATCGATGATCTCCACCCGCACCCGACCCGCGCCGGCGATCTGATACTCGCGCAGCAGATCGCGGATCTGTGGCACCAATGGGGCCAATAATGGATGGGTCTCCGCGCTGAAATAACCGCGGATCAGCAGCGGCTCCTGGAGCTGAGCCAGATAGGCGCGGGTGGCCTCCGAGATCGAATAGACGCGGCCCTGGGTGAGATCGATGCGGGCCTGTCCGAGCGGTGCCAGCCAGAGGTTGGCGGCGACCAGGTTGGCCGCGACCAGGGTGGTCACCAGTGTCCAGCGCCGATGATGACGTGGGCTCGCCGCGGGCTCGGCCCAGCGCAGCCGCTCCAGGCTGTAGAGCGTCAGGGCCAGGAAGATGCCGACGATGCTCAGATAGTAATAGAGATCGCGCAGATCGATCACCCCGCGGGTGATGGATTCGAAACGCGACCCGCTGCCGAGCAGACGCAGCACCTCGGCCCCGCCATGTCCGACCAGATTGGTGAGCGCCGGGGTGCCGATCAGATAGAGCAGCGCACCCGTCAACACCGTGCCGATCAGTGCAACGATCGGGTTGTCGGTGCGCGAGGAGACGAAGAGACCGATCGCCAGATAGGCCGAGGCGAGCAAGAGCGTGGCCAGATAGGCCCCGAGCACCGGCCCCCAGTCGAGCGGCCCCAGGAGCCAGACCATCAAGGGGACTGGCAGGGTCAGGGCCAGCGCGATGGCGACCAAGGCGAAGGCGGCGGCGAATTTTCCGAGCACCAGATGCAGCGTCGGCACCGGCAGGGTCAGCAGGATCTCCAGCGTCCCGGCGCGCCGCTCCTCGCTCCAGAGTCGCATGGTCAGCGCGGCGCAGAGAAAGATCAGCAGCACCGGCATCCAATCGAAGAGCGGACGCACGTCGGCGATGTTGCGCGCGAAGAAGGCGTCGACCCAGAAGAAGACGAAGAGCGAGACGGCCAGGAAGGCGCCGATGAACAGATAGGCCACCGGCGAGCCGAAGAAGGACTCGAGCTCGCGTCGTGCGACGCGCGTGATCTCAGACATGCTCCACCTCCATCCGCTCCAGGGTCACCGCGCCGAACAGGTCCTCCAGCGTGCGCTGCTCGAGCGCCAGCTCGTGGAGTGCCCAGCCGCGCTCGGCGACCGCCCGGGCCACCAAGGGCGCGAGCGCGCGCGGATCGGCCGCGGCGAGCGCGAAGCTCACGAGCCCTGACGCGGCATCCAGGGACTCGACACTGGTGTCGTCCACCAGCGTGCCGAGCAGCGCCTCGGCCTCCGCGCGTGGCCGATCGAGCGTCACCAGCAAGCGATGCGGCCGCCCGATCGCGGCCAGCGCGCTGTCGAGCGCCAGTCGGCCACCGCGCATGATGAGCACCCGCCCGCACACCGCCTCGACCTCTTGCAGCACGTGGGTGGAGATGATGAGGGTGGACTCGCGCGCCAACTCGCGCACCAGTGCGCGCATGTGCTGGATCTGCGCCGGATCCAGACCGTTGGTCGGCTCATCGAGAATGAGGATGGCCGGCTCGTGCAGGATTGCCTGGGCGACTCCGACACGCTGCCGATAGCCGCGTGACAGTGTGCCGATGATCGCCGTTGCCTTCGGCCCCAGCGCGGTGCGCTCGATGGCACGGCGGATCGCCGCGGCACGCCGACCCGGCGCCATCCCGTGCAGGGCAGCCTGATAGTCCAGGTAGTCCAGCACCCGCATCTCGGGATAGAGCGGACAGTTCTCGGGCAGATAGCCGATGCGCCGCTGCGCTGCGCGACGCTGTTCGGCGATGTTCAAGCCATCGATGCGGATCCAGCCACTGCTCGGCTCCAGGTAACCGGTCAACATCTTCATGATGGTGGTCTTGCCGGCCCCATTGTGACCCAGCAGACCAACGATCTCGCCGCGGCCGATGTCGAACGAGACGGCGTCGACCGCTTTGAGCTCGCCATAGCGGCGGCTGAGCTCGCGAACCTCGATCATGATGACTCCTCGAAAAGATTCATGCCTGATGTCCAACGCGGGGTCAGACCATCGAAAGGGCGAAATTTCACCCGAGATGGACAGGGTTGCGCAACACTTTCAATACAGCGCCCGCAAGACACGCTGCAGCAACGGCAGGAGCGCGTTCTTGTCGAGCTCGGGATGGCTGATGGCCCGGGCCGACAGCCCTTCGAACAGGGCCATGACGACCTCGGTCACCACCGTCTCGGCCGTCGGGTCCAGACCCCGGGCGCGCCGGGCGGCGGCATGCAGCTCACCTAAACGCTCGCGCTTGGAACGATCGGCGGCGCGCACGATCGCCGCGACCGCCGGATTGCGCGCGGCCTCGGCCAGGATCTCCAGCGCCAGCGCGGCCGTATCGAGATCGGTGCGCTCGTCCAGACCTGCCTCGACACGCTCGATCATCGCCCGGTGCAGATCATCGGCGCTCTCGATCTGGTGCACGATCTCCAGCGAGCGCTCGAGCTGAAGCTCGACCAGCGCGGCAATGATCGACTCCTTGCTCTCGAAGAAGTGATAGATATGCCCCGGACTCATCCCGGCGGCCTTGGAGATCTTGGCCATGCTGGTGCCGTGAAAGCCCTCGCGGACGAAACAAGTCGCCGCGGCCTGGAGGATCTGTTGACGCCGGTGCTCGGCGCGGGTTGGCTCCTGATCAGCTGCTGTCATCACGCACACGTTCGATAGACCTATTCCAAACAACGCAATCCGATGGGATAGAGGTGGTCGACCTCCGGGAGGGGGCTGCCCATGCTCGCGTCCGCCCGCCGATCGACCCATGCGGCAGCACTGTCAAAGCGGACTACAATCAGCTAGCCGACAACAAGACAACCGAGTCGCCGCACAGTCTTGGATGAGCTGACCGGCTCGAAAACAGCCCGGAACTGGCCAGTGCGGCGGCTCGCGACACCGCGCGCCCGACCCGTTTCGCCGCGACCACGAACGCCCATCAATCGGAGCCCCCAAGATGATGACCCCCACCGACGATCGGAACAAGAACCGAATTCGTCACATTGCCAGCCTACTCTATCAGGCCAGTCGATCGATCCGTGTCCTCGGCTCCATCGACTGGCCGCCTGAGGTCAAGGCCGAGTTCTTCGCCAAGCGGGCGCAAGAGCTCCCACGGGTCAGTTACCAGCCGCTCGATCCCACGCCGGTCATCGAGGCGGTGCGCGAGGCCCGACGCTCCATCGTGCCCGTCACCACGGTCGACCTGTGGCTCGAGCGTCAGGCGGATGCGCTCGAGCGCAGCGCGCGCATGCTCGCCGCCGTCGGCACCAATGCCTTCTTCGAGTACGGTCGGCAGATCTATGGGGAGCCCACGGCCCCGCACCGCTTCGTCCAGATCACCTCCTTGCAGCTGGCCGAGCACGTCAGCGACACCATCGAGAAACTTGCCCGCATCGAGATGGACATCAGTCCGCCCGAGTATCACGACGCCCCACCGTCGCCCGGGATATCGAGCGGGCGGTGCATGCCCATTTCGGAGAGGATGCCCCCAGGGTGGAGCTGGTGGACAGGCTGTCCGCCAACGCCCTGGCCACCGCAAAAGCGATCCGCATTCGTCGTGACGCCCGCTTCACCGATCGTGACGCCAGCCAACTCTTGCATCACGAGGCCTATATCCACTGCGCTACCTCCCTGAATGGTCGGGCACAGACCGACCTGCCGATCCTTGCCGCCGGCCATCCCGGCACCACCCGCACCCAGGAGGGGCTCGCCGTGTTCGCCGAGATCATCAGTGGCTCGATGGAGCTGGATCGCATGCGACGCCTTGCCGACCGTGTCTTTGCCATTCAGATGGCGATCGAGGGGGCGGATTTCCTCCAGGTCTACCGCTACTTCCTGGAGCAGACAGCCAATCCCGACCAGGCGTTCGAGAACGCGCGGCGGGTGTTTCGGGGTGGTGTCATCACCGGCGGCGCCCCCTTCACCAAGGACGTGGTCTACCTGTTCGGGCTGCTCCAGGTCAGCATCGGGATTCGCTCCGCCTTCGCGGCCGGACGCTCCGATGTGCTCCGCCTGCTCTTCTGCGGCAAGCTCGATGCGCTCGACATCCCGGCCTTGTGCGAGCTGTACGCGATGGGGCTCCTGCGAGCACCCCGCTACCTCCCGCCCTGGATCAGTGATCCCCGCTATTTGTTGGCGCTCTTCACCTACTCGACCTTCATGAATCAGATCGAGATTGGCCAGGGGGTCGAGGTCATCCAACAACTGCTGGCCAATGCACCGGTGGTTCAGGTGTGACGGACGGTCGGCATGCCCTCGGGGCGAGACGCCCCGGCTCCTGTGGGGGGGGGCGATGTCCCGACTTTTGCGGCTCATGCTAGACTCGACCAAGAAGACCTATCCGTTCAGTTGGCGCCTACAGGGATACACGCCCGCTCCGAACGGTTGATGACACTGGACCTTGGCGCGGCGCCTCGCCTTTCGCGAACCGCAAGGATGGCTCCGCACGCTGACGCATGCGCAGCGCCGTCAAGGTCCAACCTTTGCGGGCGGTTCAGATGTCTCGTCCAGCATTCGGATCGACCGCTCGGGACTTGGACGGCCAAGGCATCTTGGCCCCGGACTGGCTCAGTGGAAATACCGCCCAAGCTTGACCAGGTGTTGGCTTTACTCATATAGTCAGGCTCAATCTTAGAATGAACATTCATTCTATTTACGCTCTCATCTACCTCACCCCACCCCGAGGTTTCTCGATGGATTCCAGTCTGCGTCTGGCAGGGATTGCTTCGATCTCTGTGCTTTTGTTGTTTCTCAATGGCTGTGATGGCCAGTCGGCGCCGTCCAAGCCGGCGGCCATGACGCCCCCGCCGCCGCCCGAGGTCGGCATCCTGGAGCTGCGTGCCCAACCGCTCACCCTGGCCACCGAGCTGGCCGGGCGCACCGTGCCCTCGCAGATCGCCGAGGTGCGTCCGCAGGTCAGCGGGATTATCCAGGAGCGTCTCTTCCAGGAGGGCGGCGAGATCACCCAGGGGCAGATCCTCTACCGCATCGACGCGGCGCCCTATCAGGCGATCCATGACAGCGCCGCGGCGGCATTGGCTCGCTCGGAGGCGACCTTGGAGCGCGCGCGTCTGAAGGCGGCGCGCTATGCTCAGCTCGCCGATGCCAAGGCGGTCAGCCGCGAGGATCACGACGACACCCAGGCCGCGCTCAAGGAGGCGATCGCCGGGGTCGCGGTCGATACCGCGGCGCTGGCGCGGGCGCGCATCGATCTCGAATACACCCGGGTGACCTCGCCGATCGCCGGGCGCATCGGTCGCTCGGCGGTCACCCAAGGGGCGCTGGTGACGGCCAATCAGGCCGATGCACTGGCCACCGTGCAGCAGCTCGATCCAATCTATGTCGATCTGACCCAGTCCAGCACCCAGCTCCTGCGCCTGCGTCGCGCGCTGGCCGACGGCCGGCTCGAGCGCACCGATGGGGAGCGGGCCAAGGTGACCCTGATCCTCGAGGATGGTCGTCTCCATCCACACGCGGGGCGGATCGAATCGACCGAGGTCACGGTCGATCAGGGCACCGGCACGGTGACACTGCGCGCCATCATCCCCAATCCGGATCAGGATCTGCTGCCGGGGATGTTCGTGCGCGCGCGGGTGGAGGAGGGGGTCCGCGCGGCCGCCATCCTGGTCCCGCAGCGGGCGGTGCAGCGCAATCGGCGCGGCCAGCCCATGGTCTTGCTGGTGAATGATGATGGGCAGGTCGAGGAGCGGATGATCCGCACCGAGCGGGCGATCGGCGAGGACTGGCTGGTCGATGAGGGTGTCCAGGCCGGGGAGCGGGTGATCGTCGAGGGACTCCAGAAGGCCAAGCCGGGTGGCCAGGTGCGGGTGGTCGATCTCGCCGCCGCGTCCAGCGACGCGCCGTCCGGCGACGCCCAGCCCAGCGACCCCAGCGACGATCGAGGCTAGCCGACCATGGCCCGTTTCTTCATCGATCGTCCGATCTTCGCCTGGGTCATCGCCATCGTCATCATGCTGGCGGGGGTGCTCTCCATCCTGAACCTGCCGGTGTCGCAGTATCCGAGCATCGCCCCGCCGGCGGTCTCGATCACGGCGCGATATCCGGGTGCCTCGGCCCAAACGGTGCAGGATTCGGTGACCCAGGTCATCGAGCAGCAGATGAACGGACTCGACGGTCTGCGCTACATGGCCTCGACCAGCGAGTCGACCGGTCAGGCCACGGTCACCCTGACCTTCGAGAACGGCACCGATCCGGACGTGGCCCAGATGCAGGTGCAGAACAAGCTGCAGACGGCCATCGCGCAGCTGCCGGTCGAGGTCAGCCAACAGGGGCTGCAGGTGGCCAAATCGGTGCGCAACTTCCTGCTGGTGGTCGCCCTGGTCTCGCGCGACGGGCGTCTGAGCAGCGCCGATCTGAGCGACTATGTCTCCAGCGTGATCAAGGACCCGATCAGTCGGGTGAAGGGTGTCGGCGAGGTCACGGCCTTCGGCGCCCAGTATGCGATGCGGATCTGGCTGGATCCGAACCGGCTGCGCGAGCTCGGACTCACCCCGGCGGATATCGCCGTGGCACTCCGCGCCGAGAATGCCCAGATCTCGGCCGGGCAGCTCGGCGCCATCCCCGCCGAGCCCGGCCAACAACTCAACGCGACGGTCAATGTCCAGAGCCGGCTGAGCACCCCCGAGGCCTTCGGCGAGATCCGTCTGCGCACCCTCACCGATGGCTCGACGGTGCGTCTGCGCGATGTCGCCCGGATCGAGCTCGGCAGCGAGAGCTATACCACGACCGCCTTCCACAATGGACAGCCCTCGACCGGTCTGGCCATCCGCCTGGCCACCGGGGCGAACGCGCTGGAGACGGTCGCGGCACTGCGGGAGCGGCTCGATGAGCTCGCGCCCTTCTTCCCCGCGGGGGTCGAGGCGGTCTTTCCCTATGACACCACGCCCTTCGTGCGGATCTCCATCGGCGAGGTCATCAAGACCATGCTGGAGGCGGTGCTCCTGGTCTTCCTGGTGATGTATCTCTTCTTGCAGAACCTGCGCGCGACCCTGATCCCGACCCTGGCGATCCCGGTGGTGCTGCTCGGCACCTTCGGGATACTGGCCGCATTCGGTTATTCGATCAATACCTTAACGCTCTTTGCCATGGTGCTCGCGATCGGGCTGCTGGTCGACGATGCCATCGTGGTGGTGGAGAATGTCGAGCGGGTGATGCACGAGGAGGGCTTGCCGCCCAAGGAGGCGACCCGCCGCTCGATGGATCAGATCACGAGCGCACTGATCGGCATCGCCCTGGTGCTCTCGGCGGTGTTCGTGCCCATGGCCTTCTTTGGCGGCTCGACCGGGGTCATCTATCGTCAGTTCTCGATCACCATCGTCTCGGCCATGCTGCTGTCGGTGGTGGTCGCGCTCACCTTGAGCCCGGCCCTGGCCGCGACCATCCTCAAGCCAAGCGATCCAGCCTTGCGGCGTGGCCCACTCGGCTGGTTCAACCGCGGCTTCGAGCGCGGCCAGATTGCCTATGGCCGGGGCGTGCGCGCCATGATCGAGTGGCGCCGGCTCTTTCTGCTCGTCTTCCTGATGCTGGTGGTGGCCCTCGGGTGGCTCTATCCACGCCTGCCCACCGCCTTCCTCCCCGACGAGGATCAGGGCATCCTCATCATCCAGGCGATGCTGCCACCGGGCGCGACCCAGGAGCGCACCGTCGAGGTCTTGCGTCAGGTCGAGCGCCACTTCCTGGAGAACGAGACCGAGGCGGTGCAGGAGCTGATCACGGTGGCCGGCTTCAGCTTCGCCGGCCAGGGTCAGAACATGGCCTTCGGGTTCGTGCGGATGCGTGATTGGGATGAGCGCAAGCGCCCGGATCTGCGGGTGGACGCGGTCGCCGGTCGGGCCATGGGGGCCTTCGCGGGGATCCGCGACGCCATGGTCTTCGCCTTCGCCCCGCCGGCGATCGTCGAGCTGGGCACCGGCAAGGGCTGGGATCTGCAGTTGCAGGACCGTGCCGGGGTGGGTCACGAGACCCTGATGGCCGCGCGCGGCCAATTGCTGGGGATGGCGAGCAGCCATCCTCAGCTCGCCGCGGTGCGACCCATGGGGCGCGAGGACGAGCCCCAATACCAGGTCGAGATCGATCGCACCAAGGCCGGCGCGCTCGGGCTCTCGCTCGCGGACATCAATACCGCGCTCGCCACCGCCTGGGGCAGTGCCTATATCGACGACTTCGTCCACGAGGGGCGGGTGAAGAAGGTCTATCTCCAGGCCGATTCGCCATTCCGCATGCAGCCCGAGGATCTAGAGGATTGGTACGCCCGCAACGGTGCCGGTGAGATGGTGCCCTTCGCGGCCTTTGCCACTGGCCATTGGGTCCATGGCTCGCCACGCCTGGAGCGCTACAACGGTCTGCCCTCCGCCCAGATCATGGGTCAGGCCGCGCCCGGCGTGAGCTCGGGCGAGGCGATGGCGGCGGTCGAGGCGTTGGTCGCCCAGCTCCCGCCCGGGATCGGCATGGAATGGACGGGGCTCTCCTACGAGGAGCGCGCCGCGGGAGCTCAGGCCCCATTGCTCTACGCACTCTCGGCATTGGTGGTGTTCCTCGCCCTGGCCGCGCTCTACGAGAGCTGGTCGGTGCCCTTCGCGGTCATGCTGGCGGTGCCGCTCGGGGTGCTCGGCGCGGTGCTCGCCGTGACCTGGCGCGGTCTGCCGGCCGATATCTATTTCCAGGTCGGACTGCTCGCCACCATCGGCCTCTCGGCCAAGAACGCCATCCTCATCGTCGAGTTCGCCCGCGCGCTGCAAGAGCAAGGACGCGACGCGGTCAGCGCGGCACTCAAGGCCGCGCGCATGCGGCTGCGGCCCATCCTCATGACCTCGCTCGCCTTCGGCTTCGGGGTCCTACCGCTGGCCATCAGCACGGGCGCGGGCTCGGGGGCGCAGAACGCCATCGGCACCGCGGTGCTCGGCGGCGTCATCGCGGGCACCCTGCTCAACGTGCTCTTCGTGCCGCTCTTCTTCGTCCTGATCCGTGGCCGGCG
>RZZN01000300.1 GCA_009929855.1 Gammaproteobacteria bacterium | reverse complement strand
AGCCTCAGGACGCCGAGCAGGCTCGCGATCTTCGGAGTCGAGAAATATTTTAACCCATTGTTCTGCATGAATAAAGCGGTTTCCGTTCAGGCACTATCTCGACATTCTCGGCAAAAGCGCTGCCTTCAAGATCGTGGATTTCGATCAGCGCGCAGCCGTAGAAGTTGCGGCAGCCATCCGCGAGGCTATCGATGGAGGCGATAAAAAAGCCGGGGCGCTCGGCACTTGGGCAAAGGTCAAGTTCGACCGCCAGATTCTTGCCATCGCCAAGGTTGAAGGTGCGTCCGTCATCTACTCCGATGATGATGACATCGCGCGTTTTGCGAAGAATAGCGGTATTCAGGTGATCCCGATCCGCGACCTTCCGCTGCCTCCCGAGAAACCTCAGACATCCCTTCCGCTCGATTAGCCGATGTGAATGGTTTAAGCAAAGGAGTGCAGATGGAAAGGCCAACGCACAACAACAACAGACTCGCGCGATCCGCAACCTAAACTGCCGTTGCCATGCGCGAAACAAGACGACTTAAAAAGGGGCAGGTATGACGGAGCTGAGTTTCAAGGGCAAGGAGTTTGTCTATAATCATCATCTGGCGGTTCCTTTTCGTCCGCTTGTGCCGCATGAAGACAAGGGTATCGGGCCGGTCGCTCTTGAAGGAAACCTGATTGTCCATGGCGACAACCTACACGCCCTGAAGGCGCTGTGACCGCTCTATGCGGGCAAGGTGGACTGTATCTTCATTGATCCACCGTACAATACAGGTAACAAAGGAGCGTCTTGGTCTTGCGGTCCACCGTGCGGAAGAGGGGACCGTTGCCGTCTTCGCCGATCCCGGCGGCCTCGATGTACTCCCGCAGCCAGACTTTCAGATTGTGCTGGCAGGGCATCTCGTGGCGCTTTCCGCCTTTCTCGTGCAGCCTGACCCAGAGGGCATCCTGTTTCGGGAAGACATCTTGACGTTCATGCCGACGGCGGCGGTGACGCGGGCGAAGGTATAGACCATGAGCCCGATCAGGGCGCGGTCGCGCAGGCCGACGAGCGTATCGGTCGGGATCGCGCGGATCAGACAACGGGTCTCGTTCGGTGAGAGGATCGGTGTTTTGCCCACCGCGCAGGAGAATTTCGGACCCCGGACGAAGCCCGCCGGGTTGATGGTCAGGACCTGGCCCATGACCAGCACCGCGCTTGAGTCCCAGCGTCCGAGTATGCTCCGGGCCAGCCTCCCTAAAGGATGGACTCACCCTGAACTGTCGATCTGCCTCAAGAAGAACAGGAAGTACAGGAGAAACGGATGCACGATGACACTCTAGCCCACACCCTCAACCGTCATGACCGTGCCCGAGCCGCCCTGCTCGCCCATGCCTGTGGTGACCGCTTTGGTGCCCCGCTGGAGTTCGTGCTGGATGAGAGCGTGCGCACCCGGGCGGTCCACTTGGGTCATTGGACCGACGACACCCACATGTCGCTCTATCTCGGC
>RZZN01000299.1 GCA_009929855.1 Gammaproteobacteria bacterium | reverse complement strand
AAGAAGCTCATGTTTTACCATGATGATGAGACAGCCAAAACCATTGAAGAAGATGTGTACATGCGTCACATGGTTACAAAGAAATGTTTATCACAGGCCAACGGCAGGATCATACATGGACTAACCATTAAGACCTCCACGGTAGGAGAAATGTCCAAACAAGGAGGGAACAACTTTTACCGATTATGCAAGGATTCCATGTACTCCGAACGCAATGAGAACGGAGAGACCAAGTCAGGATTGTACAACCTTTTCATTCCGGCCTATGTATGTTTGGATGGATTTGTTGACATTTTTGGCAATGCCATTGTAGATGACCCCACGAATGAAGACCTTTGGAGAATACCAATGCCCACACGTGACAAGGAAGGCAAACTGGTGGGGGCAAAGAGATACCTTAATAATATAAGGAAGGCGTACCTTGAGAGTGACGATACTGACTCACAAGATGCTTATGAGGAAGAGATGAGGCTGTTCCCGACCAGCTTTGATGAGTGTTTCATCACCTCTGGCGCAGAGAGTGGATTGCCGCTACCTAAGATCATAAGGCGTATTCAGGAATTGCAGTTCATCTCTGACGTAGAGCTTGGTATTGAGACAGGCGACTTTGAGTGGTTAAATGGCCAGAAAGACACTCAGGTGATCTTTCGTAAGCATAAGCAAGGGAAGTTCAGGGTATCGCACCTCCCCAATAACCCTAATCAGAAGTACAGAGCTACGATATGGGATGTTGTCTCAATGGTTAACACATGGAAGCCTTTGTATCCTGGCAGATACACATCCAGCGCCGACCCATTTAGCTTCCTCAAGACACAGACCACATCAAAGAACAGGTTATCAAAAGGAGCAGGAGCAACATTCTTTGAGCGGGATGAAAATGTTGATCCTGATGACAAGCCATTAGAATTGTGGGAGACTTATCGTACTGTATGCACCTACTCTACCAGGGTAAAAGACCCCGATGACTACGCAGAGGACATGTTAATGATGTGTGTTTACTACGGTTCATTGATGTACCCTGAGATCAACGTGGATTTGATATGGCGACACTTTAGGCGCAGAGGGTACTTAGGATATTTAAAACACGGAAAAGACCCCTCCGGCAGGGTAAGGAACACACCAGGGTTTTACAACAAAGGAGCGATCCCGCAGGATTTATTTACTGCCCACAAGAGGTGGTTGGAAAATCATTGCATGAGAGAACGCCATATTGAGATATTAATTGAGTGCAAAGAGATCAAAGGAGTGGAAGATTTGACCAATCGAGACCTTTTTGTAGCCGTTGGGGGTGCATATTTGGGAAGTGAACACAATAGTATTGACAGGCTTAACCCTTTGAATAATAGGGGTGTACGAATTAATGATCTTTTTAAGAAAAAAAAATACTAAAAAAAATGCAATTAAATTTGGTTTTTAGAATAAAGTGTGTTATCTTTGCAGCGTAATTTTTTCTCATAACAGTTCTTTCTTTTTTTTCA
>RZZN01000113.1 GCA_009929855.1 Gammaproteobacteria bacterium | reverse complement strand
GCGGTATTGCCAGGCAATCCCGATCAAATCGAAGTCGTTCCCGGTGCGGGACGCCACGCCGCTGCTCGCGTAGAGCTTGAGCGAGTGATGGGTGTCGATCGGCAGCGCCACCGTTCCACCCAGGCGCCAGTTGCTTTGATGGTCGTCATTCGCGATCCCGTCCAGGCTGGTTCGGCCGCCAGTGAAATCGATCTTCCCGGATTTTCCCCAGAGATCCAGCACGCGGGCATAGGCCAAGAGCGCGTTGGAGGTTGCGATCTCAGGGTCCGAGACGGGCAGCGCCGAGTCGAAGGCGATGCCACCACGCGTGTAGGCATAGCCCGCGATCAAGAAGCTCACCCCGATCGGTGCGTTGGAGTAGGTGCGCGGCTCGATGTCCTGGGACCTGGCCGAGGTCGCGGCTAGGAGCAGCAGGCAGCCGACAATGAGTGCCCCGCCTCGCTGAAAAAAGACCAGGGCGTCCTTCTCTGGCGCGAGGCATCCGGGCATGCTCAGGAGCCTGCCGGCTCGGCAGGGAACCTCCAGGTGGCCCCCAACTCCCGCACCTCGCCCAGCTCCAGATTGACCTCACGCGTGCGCTTGGCGAGCTGGCTCTGCTGGCGGAGGGTCTCCCAGCTCAATCCTGGCACGACCTGGACCTGGACCGAGCCAAAGGCGAGGCGGCGGGCGCGCTCCTGGCCGTAGGGCAGGGGGGCCTGGTCCTGAGTCCGCGCCTGCAGCTCGGCCACCGTCGGTGGTGCGCGGTCCGTGATGAACAGCAGGTCCAGGTCCGGGTCGCGCGCTCGACCCTGCTTGATCGAAGACCGGCTGCCCGCCCGGCAGTTGGTACAGGGTCGGGGTCGGCATCAGTGGGCGGGCGCTGGTGGCGCAGCCGCCGATCAGGGTGACGGCAAGCAGGAGCGCGCAGCGGGCTGGAATCTTCATGGACTCCGAGGCTCGTTCTCCAACGCCTTGTCGCTGATGTCGGTGAAGAGCTGCAGGACCCGCGCCGCCAGTGGCTGATACTCCGGGTTGCGATCGATGATGGGCTTGACGAGCTGGGTGTCCTCGGCGACCTGCTGCAGAAAGTCGAGATCGGCATCCGCCAGCGGCTCGCCAGCATCGACCTTGTCTTTCAAGGCCAAGAGACGCGGCAGTCGTTGGTTGTTGAGTCGGTCGAGCAGCGCCTGGATGACGCCGCGATCGTTGGATGATGATTTCATCATGAGCCCTCCGGTGAAAGGATGGTTGAGCGCGGCTCGCGACGGCTGGTAGCCGCGTCCGTGCTAGGTGGTTGGGGTTGCCCGCTCAATGCCCACCCAAGACCAGGGTCTGGATCGGCAACAATAAGGTCTGGATGCGCAGGATGATCGCGTGCACCAGCCCGATGGTGTCGATGGCATGGAATCCGAAGCTGCGCCAGAAGCCGATGTCGGGGTCTTGCAACGCCTCGTGATTGCTGGTGTAGAGGTTGGCGATGCAGTTGCCGCCTTGGGGTAGATCATCGAGCTGGCCAGCGTAGAGTGGCTCCATGATCACCGTGATGCTGCCGGGGCGTCCCATCTGCTGGAGATCGACCAGGGTGTCGGTCGGTCGGATCTGACCGGAGGCGATGACCGGCTGCACCTCGGTGACGACCGTTGGGACGATCCGCCAAGGCATGGCGACGCAGGTGACCTCGCCGATCATGCCGACCTTGATCACCTGGGCCTCGATCTGGCCGAACCCGGCCAGCAGATAGGTCGCCGGACGATCCGGCACCAGGATGCCGGCGGGTCTGAGCATCGGGTTGACCACATCGCCAGGGCGCAGGGCGAACTGCTGAAGCATCCCGTGGGTACCCGCGACCACCAGGGTCTTCGCAAGCGCGACCTCGGCCTCCTCGAGCTCCGCCACGGCGCTGGCCTTCTGGGCCGGGAGCTCGAGCTCGAGCCTCGAGACGATGGCCTCGCGGCTCGCCAAGGCCGCGTCGAGTGCACCCTGCTGGGAATCGACCTGAACCTGCACCCGCTCGACCTCGGCCTCGGCGATCGAGCCTGGACTGCGCGTCAGGACCTCGTCTCGCCGCGCGAGCTCGTCGCGGGCCTGTTGCAAGGCCCCGCGCGCCTGAACCACGCGTCCCTCGGCCTCCGCGAGCTGTGACTTGGCCACCACCATGGCGGCCTCGATCTCCGCGATCTTACGGCGGGCCGTCTCCACGGCCGCTGTCTGCTGGGTGCCGTCGAGCCGGAACAGTGGCTGCCCTTCCTCGACCCGTTGGTTGATCTCGACGAAGGTCTCGCTGACCCTGCCGCTGGTCTCCGGCAGGATGGTGACGGTCCGGAACACCGAGGAGGCCGCCTTGGTGGAGGGATGAAAATAGAAGACCGTCGTGATCAGGCTCAAGGTCAGGAGCAAGCACAGGGTGATCCCCCAGCGCAGCTCGACCCAGACCGTGAAGAGATTGATCTCGCGTCCGAGCCGCTTGCCCTGCACGAAACGGCGGTAGAGAAAATCCGGCAGGATGGTCAGCATCGAGCATAGAAAGAGCTCCAGCACGGCTTAGGCCTCCTGGTTCGCGCGTGGTCGAGCGTCGGTCAGGATCGCCTGGTCCGCGTCGTGCGCCGGGGTCGGCCTGGGTGCCGGCGCCGCGTCGGCGGGTGCCGCGCTCGCGGCGAGACGCTCGAGTGATCGGGCGATGGAGGCCAGCGGCGTCGTGAAGTCAGGCAATGGAACGACGGCGAGCAAGAGCGCGGCGATCCAGAAGGCGTGGTTGTGGGTGAAGAGCGCGATCAGGGCCAGCACCGCGACGAGCTCGAGCTGCACCTTCTGTCCACGGTGGGCCAGATGCTCGGGCAGGGCATGGAGCTTGAAATAGAAGATGCCGATGCCGATCACGCCGAGCCCGACCACGATGGCCATGACGACGAATAGGATGTCGGTTTCCCCCGGCGCGGTGACGAAGGGGGGCAGGTGATGGATTGCGGCCGAGTGTAGCGGCTCCGCCATGTACTGATCTCCTGGTCGAGAGTGTCTAGCGATTGATTCGGTGGTCAGTGGTCAGTGGTCAGTGTGAAACAGGGCATTGATCTGTTGATAGTTTTCATTGGCCAGAAACCAAGGGGCAAGGTCCGTCGAGCACCCTCAACCATCGTGTGTTGGTGGCGGACTGTCACTAGCCCCGGCGCGGGCCGGATGGGCAAGCCTGCCCACCGTCGGGGCTTCGCTTGACCTCATCATGCGGGCTTTGACCATGTTACGAGCTGTATCCATTAGCAAAAGTCGCGCCAGTCATGCGAGGGTCCGGGCCCCGCAGTGTATGAAAGACCGTCACTGGGTTGGCTGGTTGGGCATGGATGGCGACATGGGTGAAACCAGCTCCGGAAATCACGCGATTACTACGACATGTCGGAGCCGGGTCGTCGTAGCCCCAGGCGCTTCATGCGTGACTCCAAGGTGGTCGGCTTGATGGCAAGGCGCTCCGCGGCCCCTCCGGAGCCGCGGATCCGCCAGCCGGTCTGTTCCAGGACCTGCCGGATGTGCTCGCGCTCGATGTCCTCGAGGGTGCCGCCCCGAGCCTTCGCGGGGGCCTCTTCCGGCACCTTGACCATGGCCGGCCGGCGCACCGGGTGGAGCTCGATGCGCAGGGTCGGGCCGCGGGCGAGGATCATCGCCCGCTCGATCAGGTTGCGCAGCTCACGGACGTTGCCGGGCCAGTCGTAGCTCAGCAGCTCGGCCATGGCGCCCTCGGCGATCTGCTCGATCGGCTTGCCCATGGACTCGCTGAAGGTCTTGACGAACTGCCAGGTGAGCAGCGGGATGTCCTCGGGGCGCTCGCGCAGCGGCGGCACCGTGATCGGGAAGACGTTGAGCCGGTAATAGAGATCATCGCGGAACTGGCCTTCCGTGACGGCCCGCGCCAGGTTGCGATTGGTCGCCGCGATCACCCGCACCTTGACCTTGATCGTGCGGGTACTGCCCACGCGCTCGAAGCAGCCGTCCTGGAGCACGCGCAGGAGCTTCGTCTGCAGCTCCAGGGGGAGGTCGGCGACCTCGTCGAGGAAGAGCGTCGAGCCGTCCGCCAGCTCGAAGCGGCCCATCTGACGGGCCAAGGCTCCGGTATAGGCCCCTTTCTCCCGCCCGAAGAGCTCGACCTCGATCAGCGATGCCGGCAGGGCGGCGCAGTTGACCTTGACCATGGGACGCTGTCGGCGGTCGCTCAGGTTGTGGATGGCGTCGGCCAGCAGCTCCTTGCCGGTGCCGGTCTCGCCGAGCAGCAGGACAGTGGCGGAGGTGGGGGCGACCTGGGCAATCTCCTCGAGCACCCGGTTGAAGCGCGGGGAGCGGCTCTCCAACAGCTTTGCCGGACCGGGGCAGGCGAAATGACGCAGATAGTCGTTCTCCGCCGCCAGACGCTCCTTCAGGCGCGTGATCTCGGCGAGCGCCAGCGCGAGCTCGCTCTCGCGGCGGCTGCGCGCGAGGGCCTGAGCGAAGACCTCGCCGCAGAGCTTGAGCCGAATGATGAGATCCTCCGGCCAGGCGCGGGTTCGTCGAAAGGCACTGAACCCGATGGCCCCCATGACCTGTCCACCGACCCGCAGCGGGATGCCGAGGTGTGAATTCAATCCGGTGCGCGTGCACAGCGCGATCTCCGCCGTGGCGGCCGGAGGAAAATCGGTGGGGGTGTTCGTGAGCACGACCATCCGGCCGGCGGCCAGCTCGCCGAAGTACCAGGGCAACGCCGGGGGCGGGCCGAGCGGGATGGCCTCGGTGCCCTCGCGCGCCACCGAGCACAGGATCTCGAAGCGCCCATCGCTGAGCTTTTCGGCAAAACTGCAGCGGTCGAAGCCCAGGAATTCGAGCAGCCGCCGCAGCGCCCCCACGATCTCGTCGACCACCCGATCGGCGGGCAGGTCCGCGAAATGGGCGGAGAGATCACCGAGCAGCTGCTCGAAGGCCAGGCGCTCGGCGAGTGAGACCTCATCGGCAGCGCCCTGACCCTGAGGCCGCGAGGGCCGGATGGTGCTCATGCTCGACCGAGCGGCAGGCCGATGAGGTCTTGATGATGAGGGGGTGCGGTCATGCTTGGCGATCCGATCGGGATTTCAGTGGTGTGCGTCTCGATGACTGAGTGTCAGTTTAGCACTTGAAACCTGGGCGACACGGCGAATCGGGTCTGCCGAGTGGCGTCGGCGAGGCAGGCGCCCCTTCGTAGCGGGTCAGCGGGGACTTGCGCCGTGACGTCTCATGGTGTCTTGTCCGAAGGTTCCGAGGGGGCTCATGCCGCCGGCCACCGCGCACGGCGCGCCGATTCGATCACCTCGATTTCACCAGTGCGGCTGACGTCATCGAAACGGATCAGTGGCGGCCGCAGCGACATCTCCATCAGCGCGACGAGCCTCTTGCAGGCGTCCGAGCCGAGATAGCGGTCCAGCTGCGATTGCGAGGCCCACTCCTCGATCAGCAGGAAGGCGTCCTGATTCTCGGCATCCATATAGAGCTGACAGCCGAGACACCCTGGCACGACGCGCGTCGTGATGAGCGCGGACGCGCATGAGGGCGGACGGTCGCCGACACTTGCCTCCTGGCAAAGGCACCCGAATCCGACCGAGCCGTGTGCCGACGGGGCTATAATCGGTGCAGCACCATTCGCCCATCGACCCGCTGGAGGCCATGATGTCTGTTGCACGCCAACCGCGTCTCTCCTTCGAGGACTGGCTCGCCAGCGAGCGGGCCACCACCGACCAACGCAGTGAATACGTCGCCGGCGAGGTCTTTGCGATGGCCGGTGGCACCGAAGAGCATAACCTGATCGTGCTCAATGTCGGTGCAGAGCTGCGCAGCCAGCTCAAGGATCGACCTTGCCGGGTCTACCCGAGCGATATGAAGGTCCGTATCGCCGCCAACGATGTGGCCGCCTACCCGGATGTGATGGTGATCTGCGGCGAGCGCCAGTTCTTCGACGACCGGCGCGATGTCGTCACCAACCCGACCCTGATCGTCGAGGTCCTCTCTGATTCCACCGAGGCCGACGACCGCGGCGACAAGTTCCGGCACTATCGCAGCATCGAGAGCCTGCGCGCCTATCTGCTGCTGTCGCAATCCCGGATGCAGGCCGAGCTCTTCCCCCGTCAACCGGACGGGACCTGGAGCCTGAGCAGCTATCAGGATCCGTCTGACTCCATCCCACTGCACGTCATCGAGGCCGAGCTCGCGCTGGCCGAGGTCTACGACAAGGTGGAGCTGACGCGGTAGCCGAGACGGGGCGCAAGCCGTCGGTGGCCGACTGGCCTGGTCTGGGGTCATCCTGCTTTGAACCCGGTTCGGATCCTTCGAGCGAGACCCTATGGTGATCGCGTCACCCTGAGGCCAATCATCATCCGAGGTGGGCCATCACATGTCCAAGAGGTGCGCTGAGGCAACGAGATCCCGCGCGCCCAGGCGCGAGATCTTCGGCTGGGCGATGTTCGACTTTGCCAACTCCGGGTATACGACGGTCATCGTCACCGTCGTCTTCAGCGTGGTCTTTCCGCGTCTCATTGTCGGCGACGCGCCCGACTATCGGCTGGGTGACCTTTGGTGGAGCCTGGCGCTGTCGGTGAGCTACGGCCTCGTCGTGCTGACGGCCCCGGTGCTCGGCGCGATCATGGACTACCGCGCGGCGAAGAAGCGGTTTCTGTTCGCGAGCTACATCATCACGGTGGCGGCCACGGCGCTGCTCTACGTCGTGAGCCCGGGCCAGGTGCTGCTTGGCGTGCTGCTCGTGGTGGTGTCGAACTATGGTTTCGCGGTCGGTGAGTCGTTCGCGTCCAGCTTCTTGCCCGATCTAGGGCCCACCGAGGAGCTGGGCAAGATCTCCGGCTATGCCTGGGGCCTGGGTTACATCGGCGGCATCGCCTGTACCGGTCTCGTGCTCGCCGTCGTCGGTGATCAGACCCTCGAGAACTTCGAGCGTGTCAGACTCGTGGGTCCGATCACTGCGCTCTTCTTTTTGGTGGCCGCGATCCCGGCCTTCCTGTTCCTGCGCGAGCGTGGCACGCCACGGACGCTGCCCCCGGGCGAGTCACTCTTGGGCATTGGCTTCAAACGATTGCTCGACACGGGCCGCTCGCTCGGCGAATTCCGCGACCTCCTGGTCTTCTTCGTCTCATTCTTCTTCGCCATGGCCGGGCTCTCGATCGTGATCGCGTTCGCCTTCATCTATGGCGACCAGGTGATTCGGTGGAGCGCCACCGGTCTGATGCTGATGTTCGTGATCACCAATCTGACCGCGAGCCTGGGGGCCGTCGGTTTCGGGTTTCTCCAA
>RZZN01000112.1 GCA_009929855.1 Gammaproteobacteria bacterium | reverse complement strand
TCGGCGCGCATGCGATGAGCGAAGACGACGAGACGCGCAAGCCGATTGACTTGGGCGAGCAGCGGTTGGCACTGGTTAAGTAACTACTTGAGGAAATAGGAATGGCATTCACGGTAAACACGTTGGAAAGATTCGGATCCGTGCATCGTGCACCCCGGATCAACCCTTACCTGCCGGCGCGCACCGAGCGTCTCGGCGCAACCTCTGACAACCCGAAGTTCTCGCTGAAAGACATCGGCAAGCCGGTAAAGCTTTCCGGCGACACCTGCGTGCTCGCGACCGACGGCGACGAGATCTACGGCTTCATCGAGTCTGTCAACGCCGGAACGAATGACGGGTACGCCATCGGCGGCGTCATTTGTGATCCCGGTCTCGAGGCTCTCGCAGTCGACGAAGTCGGTAACCTGGCTGTCGGTGACTTGGTTGTAGCCGGTACTCCTGTCGCAATCGGCACGGCGATTGCTGCCAAGGGCGCAAACGTCAAGAAGCGTACCGGTGCGGTCGCTTCCGGCCAGTCGGCTCTGCTCACGAGCGGCGGGCTTGCCATCGGCTCGGCCAGCAAGGCGAAGGTCCTGGTGGCCAATACCGTCTATGCGCTGGTTGGCGGTGCGCTGGTGTCGGCAACGACCGCCGAGGTGACGCTGCCGGGCGTGATCGCGGATGCCAAGAGCAACGCTTACGGCATCTTCATCAATGCGGCCGGTGAGTTCTCTGCCGTACTTGGGACCGCCGGAGACACTGTTGCGGAGATCGTGCTTCCGCAGGCGAACGCAACCCGTGCTCTGGTTGGGTACGTCGTCATCACGAACGACGGCGCGATCTTCACCGGCGGCACGACGCTGTTGGATGCTAATACCGTGACCGACGTCTACATCAACACGCTCGGCGCAGTGGCGCAGGCTGACCAGATTGCCGGCCAGCATCTGTGGCAGGTACTCTCGGTGTTCGGCACCCCGGCTGCCGGCGTCCAGGTCATGGTCCGCAAGATCTAATCGCGGTATACAGAGGAACTATAGAGATGAAGGCAACTTTCAAATACCGCGACAAGTCCGGCGCCCTCAAAGAGGGGTTCATGGAACTGAACGACTACCGGATCGCGTCCGACAACAACATGCGCGCCTCCGCCGTGGTCAATGCGCGTCACCATGACGCCGATCCGGCTTTCGGCTCCGCGTTCGAGCAGGGCGTCCGCTACCTCGGCATCTTTCCGAAAGGCGACACCAAGTATGGCGTGAAGCCGACGACCTTGAAAGAAATGCTGGACGGCACTTGCACGACCAAGATGTCCGGCTTCCAGTTGGCCAGCGGCTCGATCGTCAGCCAGCAGACCCCGACCAACGGCATGATCCCGGCTAGCTCCTTGGTCGTGAATGAGCTGATTCTCGGGTTCATCGAGGAAGAGCTGCGGGCGGACTACGGCGTCGAAGAGTCCGCATGGAACCGGATGTTCGCTCTGAATCAGTCGATCTCCACTGCGCTGTGGACCCAGCCGATGGTGGACGTGACTGCTCCGGGCGAGCAGGACGCGAGAAGCCAGGCCCAGAACGCATTGCCGACACAAATGGTCGGAATTTCCGCGAGTATGACCTCGAAGGCAATCGGGGTTGCCAGCATCGGCCTCCAAATTTCTGACGAGGCCATGCGGGACGCCACGCTCGATTTGGTGTCCATCATCGTGCGCGAGCAGACGATGGGCCAGCGCATGCGCCGCTTGTGGCGTGATCTGGCTTCCGTGGTCACCGGCAACATCGACGCCGGGCAAACCGCGCTGACCCCTGTCAGCTTCAAGACCGCCTACGACGCCACCGCTGCGGCGAATACGATCACGCACAGCGGCTACTTGAACATGCTCTGGGACCCTTCACGGATCTACAGCATGGATTTTTTGCTTGGGACCCTAGACTCCTACAAGGCGATCGAGCAGCGTACCGGCCGCCCGCTGATGTATGACCCCAATACGACCGGCAACGTCGGCAACGAGGGCAGCTATGGGCTTAACCCAGGCATGCCTGCTCTGATCAACTTCACGACGGCCAATCCGTCGATGCTGTTGGTTCCGACCGGCGTCGTTCCGGCCAAGCAGTTGGTCATGTTCGACAGTCGGTACGCTCTGGCTCGAGTGACCAACGTATCGGCTCAGTATAGCGCCACAGAGAAGCAGGTCCTGACCCGGTCGAATTTCTTCCGGTACGACCTGTCCGAGTACGTCTATCGCCTCCGAGAGGACGCGATCGTCGTCGTCGATTACAGCAACCCAGGCTAAATCATAGGGTTGCCTGAGACGAGAAAGGGGCCTCACGGCCCCTTTCTCGTTATGCCGACTTCACCATCTTGGCGTGCCCGCAGTCGTAGAGTCTTAGATACCCATTAACCCGCATGTTCTCGTGCTCGGACAAGGCCGGGTCGTATACCGGCAGCTTAGCTTCGAGCGTATGCTTAGCGAAGGAGAATCTGCTGAATCGCTTTTGCCCCTTGACATAGAAGTAGCCTGGCTTTGACACGCTCTCCATCTCGAACCCGGCTCCTGCGTACCCAGAGCCTGTGAACCAGCGCAGGTCGACGTAGCTGACCACCCTCTGCACCCCTCCGAAGTGCCTCAGGGCGGCACTGACCAGCCTCTCCAGCCCGCCTGAAACCACTATCTGCGGATGAGAGCAGAACCTTACGACCTCTAGGTCAGACTCAGGACGAGGGCCTCCGATGAACGCCCTTGAGGAGGCCCTGGAAAAAGAGGCTGCACACGCGATCTGCCCGTTCCACAGCAGAGCGAAGTGTGCTTCAGCCGCAGCTGCCCCCTGTAAATGGTGCTCTTTGTAGACTCTTCCCGCAGTCTTTGGGTCTACCTTTTCCAGTGTCAGCGTTCTAGCCCCTAGTCGTCTGATGTCTGTACCTCCGATCCTGCGCTTGATCAGCTCTTCTACGATCTTCCGTTTCTCCATGAACTCGTCTTCGAAGATGGTCAGCAGGCGCACGTCGGCCGATACTGCTCTATTCAGTTTATCTTGGTGGTACGACTTACCTAAGTAGTCTTCGCTGTGCCAATACACTCCGCAGAACTCGATGCCGATGCGGTGTTCAGGCAGGAAGATGTCTATTTCTTGTGGTGGAATGACCTGTTTAGTGCGAGGCACTACCATCACTCCTAGACCAGCTACGTAATCACACAAGTCTGATTCCATTTGAGAGACTCCTGACGTTGTGCACCTCGGGCAGCCAGAGCCGTTTAGGTGCGAGTAGGCTTTTATTTGGAAGTCTCCATGATCGGGGCATGTCACAGTAACGTAATCGTGCGCTTTAGTATATTCTACTTTATCGTATGAATACGCATAACCCCATTTATCCGTGGCCTTTTCTATAAATTTTTCCGTGTCGTGGGTAAGATGATCCCAGAAACATTTTGGACAGCTAAGCTTGTTGCCGTCAGCCTGTATCAGCGCCTTAGGGGTTGCTTCAAAATCTCCGTGAGACGGGCATACGAATGTGGTTCTCTCTTTGGTAGATACAAATAGCTCGGTGTCTTTTAGACGGTATCCTCTGGTGTTTACCGCCTCGAGCTTCTTAATGAACTTTTCTGCGTCATACCTACGCTTATCCGCTCCAAGATCAAGCCCGCATGCTGGGCACCCTTTCTTTTGCCCTTTAACATCCTTTAGTATCTCTAGTGCGAGCCGTTCGAACTCTCCGTGTACTGGGCATCGTAGCCTAAGCATGTCTGAGCCGCGACTACACGTATCAGACAGCACCTCCAAAGAGTCTCCATGGCGCTCGCGTACCGCGTCGATCAGGCTTTCTTTATCGTGTACAAAGCCAGCTGCGTCAGAGGATTTCTTACCACGACTTTCAATGCCGCATTTTGGGCAACCACTAGCCCTCAAGGAGACATGAGCTGCTGCTGTTAGCTCAAAGTCTCCATGCACTTTACACCCGATAGTGACCTTGTCTGACGTGGTTCTGTACGTAACTTTTGAGTAGTCGTAAACAGCGCCATGTATCTCTCTAGCCTTCTCAATGTATTCTTCCAGTGGAGTGATTCTTTGCGCCGATAATCTCTCGCTGGCGCACTTCGGGCAGCCAGCTTTAGAGTGTGTGTGATCCATTGGAGACTGTAAGAAGTCCCCGTGCACTCTGCAGGTAATGGTTACTTTGTTACTGGCGCCAGTGTACTCTGTTTTAGAGTAGTCGTAGGTTTCTCCATGTACTGACTTAGCTTTCTCTACGAAGTAATCGGTACTCTTCAGATTACGCGCTGACCTGTCTGCGTTATTGCAAACCGGACAAGCGATCTTTGACTTTAAGTGCGTGGTGGCCGCCTGCTCAAATTCACCGTGCTCAGGACATAGTATTTTTACGCCGTCTGTTAGGGTGCGATAACTGCCTTCTATGTAAGTGAACCGGCCCCCATGAACCTCTCTTGCAAGGCTAACAAACTCAGCGAAAGGGATTGCCCGCTTTTCTGCACAGAGAAGCTTTCCACACTCCGGGCAGCCCTTCCCATAAAGGTGCTGGGCGGCCCCCTGCTCAAACCATCCATGCTCCGGGCACCCGATCGTCACCTTCTGGCTACTGAGGGTGTAGACAGCGCGACTGTAGTCGTAGCGATCCCCATGCACCTTGCGCGCCCGCTCCAGCCACTCTTCCTGCGTCAATTTCTTTGGCATCTCACCACCACTTATGTTAAACTCTAGCTACAACATAACATGGTGGGAATCCAGATGCAAGCAAGTCCACGCACCGGCAGGACCAGAGTCCAGCTCTCGATGATGATCTCTCCAGAGATCAAGCAAGCCCTGCAGGAGGAGGCCAAGCGCCAGGAGAGGACCACGTCATCGGTGGCAGAGCGCGCCCTCCGCGCCTACGTCACCACCCTTCAAACCACCCTTCAAGCCCAACAACCACCCCAGGACCAACCATGATCAAGCTCTCAGACGGCTGCTACGTCACGCCGGACGAGATCGAGTCGATCCGCGTCGGTGCGTTCGGGCTCTGGGTGCGGACCAAGGACGGCATCGGGCACTGCCACGAGCTGTCCAACGCGGCCGGGCTGCTTTCCAAGATCGGCCCGGAATGGGAGCTTCGGCTTGTGCCGATCCGGAGTAAACTACCGGATCCTCCACCAGACAGGCATTCCCGCGATGACCCAACTGACCCCCTACCAGAAGGCGTGGCTCAACGAGATTGGCTACACGGCGCTTGACCAGATCAAGACGTGCGATCCTGACCTGCAGACGATCACGTTCCTGGACGGGACGATACGGCAAAAGGTTGAATGCTGGAGTCGCGTGATGGGATATTGGCGCCCATTTTCGTGCTATAATGCGGGCAAGAAGCAAGAGCACCGAGACCGAAAGTTCTTCCACATGCCGGCCCAACTCCTGTAAACTCTCCCTGTCATGCGATCAGCCAAGCCGGTCGTGGCCCAACACCGGCAGCGGCAGCTTTCGTACTCCGGGGCTCCATATCCCTACTCCTTCGAGAGTGATGCCGCAGTAAAGGCCCGTCGACCTCCCGCGACGGGCCTTTTCTTTTAGCTCAGCAGCTTCTCGATCTCAGCCGCCTTCCACTTCAAGTTGTAGCCGTCCTTGTTGCCTCGCACCCACGCATGGCGTTCGCACAGCGCGCGGCCCTCTTCGGTCGGGCGCCACTCGCCAGCCTCTTTGACTTGTAGCCCAAGCTCGGCCAGCTTCTTGTTCATGGCTGCGCCGGAGAGATCGAACAGCCTGCCGAGATCGGTCGGCTCGAGCATGACGTCTTCATCCGGGACGTTCGACATCGCAGCGGCCTGGGTGAGTAGCCTGTCCCACGGCATCCCGGTCTGACGCACGGCTTCGCTACCGGCAATCTGCAAGGCGTAGGACTCGGGAATGCCAAAGAGCTTGGCCACGTCCGTCATGTCGATGATGCACTGCTTGCCGATCTGCGAGGGCGTCATCGGAGGCAGGGTAGGGGTTCCAGATGATCCAGCCTCAAGCTCGCGCCAGCGATCGACGAGCTTGGCGGTGAACTCCGGGGAGAGCTGAGCGACGACAACGATGGAGTCCCTCTTCCCGACGTCGCCTGAGAATCTGTAAAGCTTTTCGACGACTCCGTTTGCCGCCTTTGCCCCGCCCTCAACTTGAGGTTGGGATATAACGCACTGACCAACAAGCGCTTCTATCGTGCGCTTGACGTTGTCGTGGCGCTTTCCTACTAGGTCAGCGATCTCTTTCGACGTCATCGAGATCGTGCTGCTGCTCAAAGTACTTGCTAGAATGTCGTGCATCTTGATACCTATCAGTCAGGTGTTGAGAGAATCGCCCGTGACGGGGCGTGAGCGCCCGACCCCCGAAGGGGCCAGACGGCCCCAGTCTATCAGCTTTACTCGGTCAGCACCTCCCAGCTCTCCGGGAACAGCGGCCCCACGACATCGGCCATCATCCGGGCGAGATCCTGAATCTCGCCCTGGGCGTGGTGGTCGACCCGCAGCTTGTACACCCGCGCGTAGTACGCGACCGAGCCGCTCTCGATCCACTGCGTCAGCATGCTCTGAGGTAGGACGAAGCGGGCCTGTTCCGGGGCCACGCCCAGGTCGAGCAGCCTCTCGTAGGCCTTGAGACAGGCATCGACGGCGTACTCATAGGACGCGCTCGCTTTCATCTGCCCGATCTCGTCCAGGTCTGCCCCACTCCCCTGCTTGATCGAACCTTCCGGCCGCGAGCGCCACGCAGACGGGTAGAAAACTTCAGGAGGATCGGAGACATACCGCCTTGACGTCTCGTTGCGCGCCACCCCCTGCACAGACCTCCACCACTGACGAGCAATCGCAATCGGGGCCGTGATCCTCAACTGCACGACCCCGTGGAAGAACGGCGAGACATGCTCTTCGCGGGCGAGATAGGCCAGCAGCTTGGCGTCCTTCTCGTCGAACACGTCCTTCCATTTCGCGACCGAAATGCGGGCGGAGTTCACGACCGTCAGATCCGAACCGAGGTGATCGATATACTCGACTTTCATGCTAGGTTTCCCTGTTGTTGTGAGTCACCAGTATCCGGCATTTTTCGCCCACAGGTGATAGACTTGGGCGATCGAATGCCCTAAACTTCCCACTACCGCCGATGAGGCCGCGCCCATGACTGACCGGACCCAAAAGCCCAAGCTTCAAGCCAAGGCCCCCGCTGCGCCAGCGATGCCGCTGAGCCCGTCCGCCGTGATCGCCCCGCCTGAGCCCGAGCCCGCAGTAGAACCGGGACCTGCGATCCAGACCGTCGAGCAAGGCACGGTGCAGACCAAGTA